>JAEMSV010000327.1 GCA_016462625.1 Solirubrobacteraceae bacterium
GACGACATCCTGTTCGTCCACCCCAAGGACATGCAGGACGGCAAGGTCGAGATCACCGATCGAGACATCACGACGAACCTGCCGTACGTCCCGGGCGTCCACATCGCGTTCGACCATCACGACTCAGAGGTCGAGCGGGTCTCCGACTCCCCCGACAACCACGTCATCGTCGCCGGCGCGATGTCCGCCGCCCGGGTCGTTTACGACCACTTCGGCGGCCGCGACGCGTTCGATTCCGACCGCATCACGAACACGATGATGGAGGCTGTCGACAAGGCCGACGCCGCGCAGTTCAGCCTCGACGAGATCAGGGATCCGCACGGCTGGATCCTCGTGAGCTTCCTCATGGACCCGCGCACGGGCCTCGGCCGCTTCCGCGACTTCCGGATCTCCAACTACCAGCTGATGATGCAGCTCATCGACGCCTGCACCGAGCTGAGCGTCGAGGAGATCCTCGAGACGCCTGACGTCGCCGAGCGCGTCGCGCTCTACCGGGCGCATCACGAGCGGGCCCTCGAGCAGCTGCAGCGCTGCGCCGACATCCGTGGGAACCTCGTCGTGCTCGACCTCCGCGACGAAGAGGTCATCCACCCGACGAACCGCTTCATGATCTACGCGCTGTACCCCGACACGAACATCTCGATCCACGTGCTCTGGGGCCTCAAGCAGCAGAACACCGTGTTCGCGACGGGCAAGTCGATCGTCAACCGCTCGAGCAACACGAACGTCGGCGAGCTCATGCTCTCCTACGGCGGTGGCGGCCACGAGGCGGCCGGCACGTGTCAGGTCGAGAACGAGGACGCCGTGCGCGTGCTCGGCGAACTGACGGCGAAGATCAACGCCGACGGCTGATTACGCGGGCTTGCGCCCGTCGTAGCGCGGGAGCCCATCCTCGGGAAGGGCGTCCCAGACCGCCTTCGACCCTACGAAGGTGTGGAACTCCGGCGCGATGTGCGGGTCGTCGTCGAGCGAGCCGAGCCGGATGGACACCTCCGGGCCGTCGGGCCAGCGCCCACCGAACAGGCTCGAGCCGCAGCGGCGGCAGAACGCCTTGACCATCCCGCCGTCGGGCGGCTGGTAGACCTCGATCAGCTCCTCCCCGGAGAGGAGTGCGAAGCCGTCGCGCGGCACGCGGCCCTGAGCGGACGCGCCGGCGCCGGAGTGCTTGCGGCAGCGCTTGCAATGGCAGAGATTGGCCCGCAGGAAGGGCTGGGTGACCTCGAACCGCACGCCGCCGCACAGGCAGCTGCCATGAAGGGGGTCCATTCGCACATGGTCCGGCTTCGCGCCCTTGCGATCAAGGACGATCGATCCCACGTCGATGCGAACCGTGCCCATGTCGCTCGCCCGCTTCATCTGCCGCGACGACGAGGAACGCGCCTGGCTGCTCGACATGCACCGGCGCATGATCCCCGTCGAGCGGATGGCCACGCTCGTCGTCGTCGTCGTCCTCGTCGGCTGCATCCCGTGGTTCCCGCTCCTGGCGATCCCCCCGATGGTGCTCGCGGGCGTGCTGTTCTTCGCGGGCTCCTACTCGGTGCGCAAGGTCCGCCGGCTCGAGCCGCTCCTCGCGGGCTGGTTCCTCGCCACCGCGCTGATCATGGTCGCGGTCGTCGTCAACGCCAACGCGCACCCGGTCGACGGTGGTGCGGTGTCCGTCGGCTCGGCGCTGTTGATCTGGCCGCTGCTGGGCGCATGCGGCGCGCTGCCGACCCGGATCGTCGCGTGCTGCGCCGCGTGGTGCTGCGCGCTCGTCCTCGTCGGCTGCTTCGCGATGTTCCCCAGCGAGTCTCTGGCCTACCCGCCGCTCGTCGCCGTGCCGATCGGGATGCTGATCGCCACCGCGGTCATCTCGTCGGCCGTGCGCCGCGCGAGCATGGAGCACCGGACCGCCGC
>JAEMSV010000052.1 GCA_016462625.1 Solirubrobacteraceae bacterium
TCCACCCGGCGATCCTCACCGACCGCGGGCTCGGCCCGGCGCTCGACGATCTCGCAGGACGCGCGATGACGCCCGTCGTGATCGAGACGACCCCGTCGGAGCGGCTCCCGGCCGCGATCGAGGCCGGCGCCTACTTCGTCGTGGCCGAGTGCCTGGCGAACGTGGACAAGTACGCGGAGGCGAAGACCGCGACGGTCACCGTGGTCCGGCTCGGAGACGCCCTCGAGGTCGAGGTCGCAGACGACGGTCGCGGCGGCGCCGACCCCAACGCGGGCTCGGGGCTCCGTGGCCTCGCCGACCGCCTCGGGGCCCTCGACGGGACGCTCCGGGTGCGCAGCGAGCCCGGGATCGGCACGCGCGTTCAGGCCTCGATCCCGCTCACACCCGCCAGATCAGCGTGACGCCGTCACGGACCGTGAGCGGCACGCAGACCGTGCGCGGGTCGGCGTACACGTGCGCGTTGAACGCGGCGATCGCGCGGCCCGAGTCATCATCGGGGGCCAGCTCACCCGCGACCCGCCCGCTCCAGAGCGTGTTGTCGGCGACGATCAGGCCGCGTGGGGAGAGCTTGGGCACGACCGCGTCGTAATAGTCGATGTAGCCGCCCTTGTCCGCGTCGATGAAGACGAGGTCGATCGGCTCGTCGATCGTCGCGATCGTGTCGAGGGCCGGGCCGAGCCGAAGCTCGATCAGGTCGCCACCGTCGATCGCGGCGAACTGCTCGGCCGCGAAGGCCGCGCGCTCCTCGTCGAGCTCGCACGTGATGACCCGCCCACCGGGCGGGAGCGCCTGCGCCATCACGAGCGCGCTGTAGCCCGAGTACGTGCCGAGCTCGAGCACGAGCTTCGGCCGGGCCAGATGGATGAGCGCCTGCAGGAGGCGCCCCTCCACCGGACCGCTGAGCATCACGGAGTTCGGGAGCTCCGCGCGCACGCGCGCCTCGAGCGCCCGCAGGGGCTCGGGGAACGGCGTCGCGTGCGCGAGGACGTACGTCTCGACCGCGTCGGAGACGAGGTCGGGGCTCACGGCTTGAGCTCGTCCTTGGGCGGCTCGTTCGTCCCAAGTGCCTTGCCGATGGCGCCACCGAGATTGCCCAGGGCCTGGTTGAACTCGCTCGGGATGATGAAGAGCTTGTTCGCCGAACCCTGCGCGAGCTGCGGGAGCATCTGCAGGTACTGGTAACTCAGCAGCTCCTGATCGGGCTTGCCTTCGTGGATGGCCTGGAAGACCGTGCCGATGGCCTTGGACTCACCTTCGGAGCGCAGGATGGCCGACTCCTTGGCGCCCTGGGCCTTGAGGACCGCGGACTCCTTCTCGCCCTGGGCGGTGAGGATGGCCGACTGCTTGACGCCCTCGGCGGTGAGGATCGCGGCGCGGCGGTCGCGCTCGGCGCGCATCTGCTTCTCCATCGCCTCCTGGATGGACGCCGGCGGATCGATCGACTTGATCTCGACGGTGTTGATGCGGATGCCCCAGCGGCCGGTCGCGGAGTCGAGCACCGAACGAAGGGCGTTGTTGACGGCGTCCCGGCTGGTGAGGGTCTCCTCCAGCGTCATGCCGCCGACGACGTTACGTAGCGTGGTGATCGTGAGCTGCTCGATCGCCTGCAGCGGGTTCGCGATCTCGTAGCTGACCGACTTGGGATCGGTGATCGTGAAGTACAGGACGGTGTCGATCTGCACGGTCACGTTGTCCGACGTGATGACGGGCTGCGCGCCGAAGGTCACGACCTGCTCGCGCAGATCGATGAGCGGGCGCAGCTTGTCGATGAACGGCACGATGATGGTCAGCCCCGGCGACAGGGTGCGGCTGTAGCGGCCGAGCCGCTCCACCACGCCCGCCCGCGCCTGCGGCACGATCCGCACAGTGCGGGCCGCAACGAACAGCACGAAGAGGGCCACCACCCCCAACACGATCAATCCGGCCATCTCTGCTTGCTCCTAGGTCTCGCTGACGAGCGCGGTCGCGCCCCGAATCTCCACGACCTGGACCTTCTCGCCGGCCTCGATCGGCCGCTCGTCGTACGAGCGGGCGGTCCAGACCTCCCCGTTGATCCGCACGGTGCCGACGCCCTCGTCGTTCACGATGCGCTCGAGCACGATGCCCCCCTGGCCCTGCAGGGCCGCGGTGCCCGTCCGGATCTGCGGTGGGGTGTACAGGTGGCGCTTGGCCACCGGCCGGACGAACGTGAGCAGCAGTGCGCCGCCGGCGACGAAGATCGCCCACGACGCCACGATCGGCGCACCAGCCGCGTCCGCGATCGCCGCCAGCAGAGCGCTGATGGCGAACGGCCCGAGGAAGAAGCTGGTCGTCGCGATCTCGCCGACGGCGAAGATCACGGCGAGCACGATGAAGATCACCCACAGGTCCATGTCGTGAACCCTAACCGGCCCGACCCCGGATTCTTACGTCAGGAGCGCGCGCGAGAAGTCATCGGCGTCGAACGGGCGCAGATCCTCCAGTGCTTCGCCGATCCCGATCAGCTTCACCGGGATCCCGAGCTCTCCTGCGATGGCCAGCGCGATGCCGCCCTTCGCGGTGCCGTCGAGCTTCGTCAGCACGATCCCGTCGACCGGGACAGCCTCGCTGAACAGCTTCGCCTGACGCAGCCCGTTCTGCCCGGTGGTGCTGTCGACGGTCAGGAGCGTCTCGTGGGGCGCGCCCTCGAGCTGCTTCTCGATCACGCGGCGCACCTTCGTGAGCTCGGCCATCAGGTCGTCCTGCGTGTGCAGGCGGCCGGCCGTGTCGATGATGACCACGTCCACGCCACGCTCGCGCCCGACCCTGATCGCCTCGAACGCGACCGAGCCCGGATCCGCGCCCTCAGGGCCGCGCACGATCTCGCACCCGGCGCGCTCGGCCCATCCGGCGAGCTGCTCGACTGCGGCCGCGCGGAACGTGTCCGCCGCTCCCAGCAGGACGGTCAGGCCCATCTCCTTGCGCAGGTGCCACGCGAGCTTGCCGATCGTGGTCGTCTTGCCCGTCCCGTTGACGCCCACAGCCATGATCACGGTCGGGCCGTGGGTGACGTCGATGCGGTCGTCGAACGGCTCGTCGCCGCCCCGGGCGATCCCGGCGAGGAGCTCCTGGAGTCGCGCCGTCAGGGCTTCGCCGCCCTCGATGTCTCCGCCGGTCGCCTCCTGCTCGAGCTGCATGACCACTTTGGCGGTCGTCGTCGCGCCGACGTCGGCCATGATCAGCGCCTCCTCGAGGCGCTCCCAGGTCTCGTCGTCGAGGTTCTCGAAGAGCGTCGCCTGGATCTCGGCCCCGAGCGCCTGACGGGTCTTCGACAGGTTCTGCCGCAGGCGCTTGAAGAACCCGCGGCGCTCCTCGCCGGATTCGTCGCCGGCCTCGACCTCGGGGGTCGCTCCGTCCGGGAGGACGAACAGCTGGTTCCACTCGCGCGCCATAGCGGCGCGACGATAGCGGGCGTTTAGGGACCTTTATTCAAGTCGCATGGACGGAAGGTCGATATTGGACGTGTGTCCAACTATTCTCTCCTTGGCATGACTCCCCCCGAAACCGAGCCCCAGTCCGACACGACTCCCCTGATCGACCTGCGTCGTCACGATGTCGCGCGCCTCCGTGCGGTCGCCGAGGCCACCGACCTCTCGCCCTACCTGCTCGCCGAGCAGGTCTGCGAGTACGTCCTGGGCCAGGCGTCCGTCGCCGAGCGGCTCGCCGCCTCGGGCAACGCCGACGAGACCCGCGCCCGCCTGCATCGCTACGTGAAGTCGCTGTGGTCCGGCGACTTCGAGAAGCGCGCCCGTGCCGCGGCGAACCGGTTCTCCCGGACGGACGAGCCCGAGCTGCCGCTCGAGGCCTACCTCAGCATCTTCGTGTTCATCGACGACGTGATCGTCGACACGCTGGTCAACGCGCTGCACGAGGACCCGGCCACGCTCAGCGTCGCCCTGCGCTCGTACCGCCGCGTCACGGCGAACGACTTCCTCGTCTTCCTCGGCCGTCGCGCCGAGGGCCTGCGCGCGGCGTAGCTCCGGCTACGCCGCCGTGACGGCGGTCGTCCGCTCGGGCATCTTCCGCGAGACGACCTTCGACACGCCGTCCGAGCCCATGGAGACGCCGTACAGCACGTCGGCGGCCTCCATCGTGCGCTTCTGGTGGGTGACGACGATGAACTGCGCACGGTCGGAGTACGTCTCGAGCAGGTCGAGGAACCGGGTGATGTTCAGATCGTCGAGCGCCGCCTCGACCTCGTCGAGGATGTAGAACGGGCACGGCTTCGCGAGGAAGACGGCGAACAGGAACGCGAGCGCCGTCATCGACTTCTCGCCGCCCGAGAGCAGCGTCAGCCGCTTCATCGACTTGCCGGCCGGCGTGATCTCGATCTCCACGCCCAGGAGCTCGTCCTCGTTCTCCTCGAGCTCGTGCGCCTCGGCGTCCATCTCCGCCTCGGCGGCGGCCTCCTGCGCGGCCTCGTCATCGGCGTCCGTCTTCGCGCCGCCCAGGACGGGCTTCGGGCCGACCTCCTCCTTGACGAGCCGGAGTCGCCCGCGCCCACCCGGGAACACGCGCTGGGCGAGCTCCTCGAAGTTCTTCGCGGCGGCCGTGAAGGTCTCCTCGAACGTCTCGCGGATCTGGCGGTCGGTATCGCGAATGAGCGTCTTCAGCTCACGGAGCGCGGTCTCGAGGTCGGTGCGCTGCATCTCGAGCTCCTCGACGTGGGCGACGGCCTCGTCGTACTCCGCCTTGGCGAGCGGGTTGACCGGGCCGAGCTGCTCGCGCCGGCGGGCGAGCCGCTCGATCCGCTGCTTGAGCTCGTGGACCTTCTCCTCGGCCAGCGCCTCGGTGGCCGGCTCGGCCTCGAAGCCGAGCCGTTCGGCGACCTCCGACAGCTCGCCGGTGGCCTCGGCGGCGCGATCGCGCTCGCGCTGGGCGCGGACCTCCGCGTTGGTCACCTGATCGCCGCGCTCGCGCAGGGTCGTCTGCAGCGCGGCCTCGCGGCCCGCGCAGTCGCGGAGCGCCTGCGCGACGCCCTCGCCGGCGGCGCGATCGGCGGACAGCTCAGCCTCGAGCGCCTCGACGCGGTTGGCGACCTCGGCGATGACCTGCTGCAGCGCGCCGCTCAGCCGCTCGGCGACCGGCGCAAGCGCGCGGTCGGCCTCGATGCGACCCTGGAGCATCTCGATGCGACGCGTCCGCTCGTCCCGCTGCTTGGCGGCCCGCTCGGCATTGCGCCTCTCGGCCTGCAGCTCGCCGTCGAGCTGCGCGCGGCGCACCGCGGCGGCGCCGTCCTCGGGCGCCTTGCGGCGCTGCTCGATGAGCCAGGCCGCGCGACGGACCTCCTCCTCGGCGGCGGCCCGCGCCCGGTCGATCTCGCGGACGGCGTCGTCGGCGCGCTCGCGGGCGAGGTCGGCTTCGGTGACGCCTTCGGCCAGCTGCTCGGCGGCGGCCTTCGCCGCCTGCTCGGCCTGCACGGCCACCTCCGAGGCGGCGATCAGCTCGTCACGCCGGTTGCGCTCGGCCAGAACCCGCTCCTCCCCCGCCTCGGCGGACTGGCGCAGCTCTCCGGCGCGCGCGTCCCAGACCCGGCCGGTCGTGGTCACGGCGACGCCGGTGAAATCGGCGGGCACGGCGTCGAGATCCTCGACCACCCATGCCGCGGCGAGCAGGCGCTTGGCCAGCGATGCTCCGGGCTCGTCGCCGCCGACGAGGTCGGCGAGGCGGATGGCGCCGGGAGTCGGGGCGCCGACGGGGACGACCTCGGTCCCCGCGGCGTTGGCCACCAGGGTCAGCCCGCCATCGTTGCCGGCCCGGTCGAGCAGGCTCCCGGCGGACGGGAGGTCCTCGGTCACGGCGGCCCGCAGGCGGCCGTCGAGCGCCGCAGACAGGGCCCGCTCGTAGCCCGGCTTGACCTCGAGCGCATCCGCGAGCGAGCGCACGCCCTTGTCGCGCCCGAGCGCCGAGCCGGCGTGGGTGCGCAGGAACTGGTTGCAGGCGGCGAGGTCGGCCCCCACCCGAGCGGCCTCGCGGCGTGCGGTCTCGACGGCGCGCTCGGCCTCGCGACGCCCGGACCGGGCAGCCTCGGCGGCGGCGTCGGCCTCGGCGAGCGCCTTGGCCCGCAGCGCGACGGTCGCGGTCAGCTCCTCGACCCGCTCCTGGGCGGCGGCGCGCTGGGCCTCCAGCTCGGTCAGCTCGCGCTCGAGCTCGGCCTGACGGTCGGCGTCGAGCCGGGTGATCTCGGCCTCGAGGGATTCGATGCGCTCCAGGCCGGCCTCGTCCGGGGCGTCCTGCTCGGCCTCCTCGCGCAGTGCGGCGAGCTGGCGCTCCCGCCGGTCCACGCGCTCGGAGAGCTCCGCACCGGTCTGCTTGACGCGGTCGAGCCGCAGATCGATCCGCTCGGACGCCGTCCGCGCGGCAAACACGCGCCGGGCCAGCGACTCACGCCGTTCGGTCTGGGCGGCCAGCTGCTGCTCGACCTGCTCGCGCTCGGCGGCGATCGCCCCCAGCTGCGCCTGTGCCTCGTCGCGGGCCGCCCGCGCGGCGGTCCGCTCGCGCTCGGCCTCGGCCAGCTGGGTCTGCGCGGCACGGAGCGCGTCGGCGGACATCTCGTAGCGCGCCTCGTCGCTCTGGCGCTGGAGGCGCTCGTGCAGCTCCGCGGCCTCGGCCTGGCGCTTGAGCGGCCGCAGCCGCGTGCGCGCCTCGCGCTCGACGTCGAGCGCGCGATCGAGGTTCTGCTGCGTACGCTCGAGCTTGAGCTGCGCGCGCCGCCGGCGCTTGCGGTGCTTGCCCAGTCCCGCGGCCTCCTCGATGAGGAGCCGGCGGTCCTTCGGCTTGGAGGTGACGATCGCCTCGACGCGGCCCTGGGAGACCACCGAGTGCATCTCCTTGCCGAGGCCGGTGTCGCTCAGGACCTCCAGCACGTCGACGAGGCGGCACTTCGCGCCGTTGAGGCGGTACTCCCCGTCGCCCGAGCGATCCAGGCGGCGCTTGATCGAGATCTCGCTCATCGGGTAGTCGAGCTCGCCGGCGGAGTTGTCGAGCACCAGCTCGACCTCCGCGCTGGAACGCGCCTGCACCCCATGGCCGCCGCCGAAGATGACGTCCTGCATCGACTGGCCGCGGACTGCCAGCGGAGACTGCTCGCCCATGGCCCACAGCACGGCGTCGGTCACGTTCGACTTCCCCGACCCGTTCGGGCCGACGATGACGGCCACCCCCGGGGAGAACTCGAGCTTCGTGCGGTCGGGGAAGGACTTGAAGCCCTTCAGGCTCAGCGACTTGAGATGCATCAGGACCTAACTGGCTGGTTCTTCTTCGACAGGGTGGAGGGCGTCGAGCGCGATGCGCGCGGCCTCCTGTTCAGCGGCCTTCTTCGACCGGCCCGACCCGCGGCCGACGGGCGCCGCGTCCACGGAGGCGACGACCTCGAAGGTGCGCTCGTGCGGGGGTCCGATCTCGGCCACGACGGCATAGTCCACCACCTCGCCCCGACGAGCCAGGCGTTCCTGCAGGGCGGACTTGAAGTCGACGGGGTGGTCAAGGGCCTCTGCGATCTCCGGCTGGAAGGCCTCCACGACCGCTTCCGCGGTGACCTCGTAGCCGACGTGGAGGTAGCACGCGCCGATGATCGCCTCGATCACGCTCGCCAGCACGCGCTCGGTCTCGACGAGCTGGGCCTGGGCGTCGCCCTCGGGCGCTGCGGCGCGCAGTCGCGCCGGGACCTGCAGCCGCTCGGCCACGCCCCGGCACGCGGGCCCGGAGACCGATTGCGCGCGGATCTTCGTCAGCCGCCCCGCGCCGAAGCGCTCGGCCTCCAGGCGTGGATACAGATGCGAGGTCACGGCGAGCCCCAGCACGGAGTCGCCCAGGAACGCCAGGCGCGTGTAGGAGTCGGACCGTCGCTCCGCCCAGGACTCATGGGTGAAGACCTGCCGGTGGAGGTCCTCGGGCAGTGCTTCGAGGAGTGCGGAGAGCTGGTTCAGGAGTCGAGCGGCTGTCGGGCGTCGGACGCGTGCTCGAGGACGTAGTCCACGGCCTGGCCGACGGTCAGGATCTTGGTCGCGTCCTGATCGGGGATCTTCACGCCGTAGGAGTCCTCCAGCTCGAGCACGAGCTGGTAGAGGTCGAGCGAATCGGCCTCCAGGTCCTCCTTGAACCGCGTCTCCAGCGCAATCTGGGCCGGGTCGAGCTCGAGCTCGTCCGCCAGGTGCGTTCGGACGAGATCGAAGATCTCCTCCCGAGTCATGACGATCCGGGGACCGTAACGGGCTCCGCGGACGCCGCGGGGGCGCTCCGGAGAGCCCCGGCGGCCTCGAGCGCCTCGCGGGTCTTCCCCACGACGTCACCCTCGGTCCCGCGAGCCGCGAGGAGAATCGCCCGGGCGACGCCCTCACGGGTGAATCGGCCGTGCGGCACGACGCCGAGCCGGCGCAGGCCGAGCAGGTAGGCGCCGCCCTGCATCTCCGGATCGATCTCCGCGTGGAAGTCGTAGAGCGAGGGCTTCAGCAGGAAGTTGCCGACCTTCGCGCGCAGCGAGCGGCCGGCGATCTCCTTGACCTCGCGCAGCGTCCGCTGCGAGGTCCCCTCGAGGACCTTCAGCGCGACGTTGCCGCTGAAGCCGTCGGCGACGACGACGTCCGCGACACCCTCGAGGAGCCGGTGGCCCTCGACGTTGCCGACGAAATCGAGCCCTGCCGCCATGGAGAGCCGGGCGTGGGCCTCGACGACCTCCGCCGTGCCCTTGGTCGGCTCCTCGCCGTTGGAGAGGAGCGCGACACGAGGCCGCTCGACCCCCAGCACGACCTGAGAGAGTGCGGCGCCCATGTACGCGAACTGCACGAGATGCTCGGGCCGGACCTCGACGTTGGCACCGACGTCCAGCAGCGTCACGGGGTCGCCGGGGATCGGGAGGGTCAGCGCCAGCGCCGGGCGGTGGATCCCCCGGGCGCGCTTGATGTTGAACAGGCCCGCGGCGAGCGCGGTGCCTGTGGAGCCGCCCGAGACGAGCGCATCAGCGCGCCCCTCGGCGACGGCGGCGGCGGCCCGGACGATCGAGGCGTCGCGGGTCGAGCGCGCCGCTGCGGCCGCATCGGCGGCCTTCGCGATCGAGATCGGGGCGTCGACGACCTCGACCCCGTCGGGGACGGGGCCCATCTCCGCAGCGGGACCGAAGAGGAGGACGCGCACGCCCTGCTCCGCGGCGATTGCCGCACCAGCAGCTACCTCAGCCGGGCCGAGGTCGGCTCCGTTGGCGTCGACGGCGACCGTGATCGTCGCCGGCGGACTGTGCAACGGGACCGACGGCACCTAGTGGTCGTGATCGTGGTGGTCGTGCCCACCAGCGGGCGCGACGACCTCACGGCCGGCGTAGAAGCCGCAGGTCGGGCAGACCCGGTGCGGACGGCGCGGGCTGTGGCACTGCGGGCACGAGTTGTACGTCGGAGCCTGCAGCTTGTGCTGCGAGCGCCGCTTGGTCGTGCGGCTGTGTGATTGCTTCTGCTTGGGTACGGCCATGGGCAGGCGAGGATACAAGAGCGAGCGCGACCCTGGAGAAGCCGGGGTCCTGGCCCCTGCCTCCAGGCGCCAGCAGGTGATGGCGTTCATGCGCTCGCCGCGGTTCCGCTACGCCCTGATCCGGGTCGTGCTCTCGACCGCGATGGTCATCGCGAATCTCATCGGCGCCGCTGTCGCCTTCGTCATGGTCGTGTGGGTCGTTCCCTTCCCCGCCCTCGACGAGCTCGACGATTCCCAGTGGTGGATCCCGTTCATCGCGCTGGGCGGTTACCTGGTCGTCGCAATCGGCATCGGCATCGTGCTCAGCCTCAAGCGCACGGCACCCGTCCGGACCTGGGCCATCAGCGGCCGGCCGGCGACTCCCCTCGAGCAGGACCTGATCCTGAAGCTGCCGCGGCAGCTCGTCGCAATCCAGGTGGTCCTGTGGGTGGTCGGCGGCACGCTCTTCACCCTCTGGGCCCTGGTCTTCTACTCCCCCGAGCTGGCCTTCGACGTCGCGATCTCGGCCTTCCTCGCGGCCCTCGGCACCTGGGGTTTCGCCTACCTGAGCGCCGAGCGCATCCTGCGGCCGCTCGCCGCCGACTCGCTCTCCTCCGGCGCGCCGGCGAACCCGACCACCGCCAGCGTGAGCGTGAGCATCCTGCTGACCTGGGGATTGAGCACCGGCGTCCCGGTCATCGCCCTGGCGTTGATCGGCCTCGGAGAGCTCGTCGGGATCCTCGAGGCGACGCCCGACGACCTCGCGGTGGCGATGCTCGCGCTGGCTGCCGTCGCCCTGATCGTCGGGTTCCTGCAGACCATCCTCGTCGCCCGCTCGATCGCCGATCCGATCGTCGCGCTGCGCAAGGCCATCGGGCAGCTTCGGCTCGGCGACCTCGACGCGCACTCCCCCGTCTACGACGGCAGCGAGATCGGGCAGCTGCAGGCCGGCTTCAACGAGATGGTCGACGGGCTGCGCGAGCGCGAGCGGCTCCATGACCTCTTCGGTCGCCAGGTCGGCCACGACGTCGCGCGCCTGGCCCTGGAACGCGGCGTGCAGCTGGGCGGCGAGCAGCGGGAGATCGCGGTCCTGTTCATCGACATCGTGGGATCGACGGCGATGGCGTTCGAGCGCCCCGCGACCGAGGTCGTCGCGCTGCTGAACCGGTTCTTCGAGGTCGTCGTCGAGATCACCGACCAGCACGGCGGGTTCGTCAACAAGTTCGAGGGCGACGCGGCCCTCTGCATCTTCGGCGCCCCTCTGGACCGCGAGGACGCGGCCGGCGACGCCCTCCGCGCGGCACGGGCCCTGCGCGACGCCCTCGAGCAGACGGTCCCTGAGCTGACGGCGGCGATCGGCGTCTCTGCGGGCCCCGCCGTCGCCGGGAACGTCGGCTCGGCGGCGCGGTTCGAGTACACGGTGATCGGCGACCCCGTCAACGAGGCGTCCCGCCTTACCGAGCTGGCGAAGTCGACGCCCGGGCGGCTGCTGGCCTCCGCGGCGGTCGTGGACCGCGCCGATCCCGACGAGCCGGCGTTCTGGGAGCTCGACGGCGAGGTGGTCCTGCGGGGGCGCAGCGAGCCGACGGCCCTCGCCGTGCCGATCAGTCGAACTTGAGCTCGTCGAGCTTGGCCCAGCGCGGATCCTTCTCCGGCTCGGCGCTCTCGGTCCGCGTTCCGTCTTCGGCGTCGTCGGTGCCGAGCATCGCGCGCTGACGGGCCAGGCAGGCGTCGGTGTCGGGGCAGCTCAGCTGGACCGGGAGCGCGAGCACGAGCGCGTCGCGGGCCCACCCGACGAGGTCGAGGAGCTCTTCCTTGCCGTCGAGGTACGGGCTGGTCAGGTCGTCGCCGCCGCCGGGCTGGTTGACCTCGCGCGCATCCACGGCCTGATGGATGACGGCATCCTCCAGGCAGCGCATGCACATCCCACGCACGTCGGTCTCGAACCGCAGGCGCATGCTGTACCCGTTGCCGGTCATGCGGCTGATGTCGAGGATGACGTCGGCGTCGTCGGCCGTGTAGTCGACGTCAGCAAACCGCAGCGGCGCAAAGCTCGTCGCGAGCGCCAGTCGCCGCCCCTCCCCCGCACCCAGTCGCAGCCGGCCAATATCGAACGTGTCGGTCTCGGCGGCCATGGACCCAGCGTAGCCGTGCCGCCCGCCGTCGCGGGATGATGGCGACATGCGCGCGATGGTGCTCGACCGGCCCGGCTCCCCGCTGCGCCTTGGGGAGCTGCCCGACCCTGTTCCGGCCGCCGGCCAGGTCGTCGTCCGCGTGCTCGCGTGCGGTGTCTGCCGGACCGATCTGCATATCCGCGACGGCGAGGTCAAACCCGCCGCCGGGGATGGTGGATATCCGATCGTCCCGGGCCATCAGATCGTCGGGGAGCGTGAGGACACGGGCGAGCGCGTCGGGATCCCGTGGCTCGGCTGGACGTGCGGCGCATGCCGCTACTGCGCCGACGGCCGCGAGAACCTCTGCGACCGCGGGCGCTTCACCGGGCTCGACCTCCCCGGTGGCTTCGCCGAGTGGACCGTCGCCGATCCGCGGTTCTGCTTCCCGCTGCCCGCGGCGCTCGGCGACGCCGTGGCCGCCGCGCCACTGCTCTGCGCCGGGCTCATAGGCCACCGGACGCTGCGCCTGGCCGGGGACCCCCGTCGGGTGGGGATCTACGGCTTCGGCGCCGCGGCCCACCTGGTCTGCCAGATCGCCGTCCACGAGGGGCGTGAGGTCTACGCGTTCACCCGGGCCGGGGACGACGAGGGACAGGCGTTCGCCCGGAAGCTCGGGGCGGTGTGGGCAGGAGCCTCGGACGAGCGGCCCCCCGAGGAGCTCGACGCCGCGTTGATCTTCGCGCCGGTCGGCGCGTTGGTTCCCGCGGCGCTGGCAGCGGTCGCCAAGGGTGCGCCGGTCGTCTGCGGCGGCATCCACATGAGCGACATCCCGAGCTTCCCCTACGCCCTGCTCTGGGGCGAGCGCGAGCTGCGCTCGGTCGCCAACCTGACCCGCGAGGACGGGCGCGAGTTCCTTGGCCTCGCCGAGCGGGCCGGCGTGCGGACCCAGACGACGACGTATCCGCTCGAGCGCGCCGAGGACGCGCTCGAGGATCTGCGAGCCGGGCGCCTGGAGGGCGCCGCGGTCCTGACCCTCTAGACCTGCTCGCGCAGCTCCCGCTTGAGGACCTTGCCCGTCGCGTTGCGCGGGAGCTCCTCGACGAAGTGGATCTCGCGCGGCACCTTGAATCGGGCGAGGTTCGCCTTGACGTGGTCCTTCATGTCGTCCTCGGTGACGGTGCCGTCCTCGTGCACCACGGCGAACGCCACGAGACGCTGGCCCCATTCGTCGTCGGCAACGCCCAGGACGGCGACCTCGTGGATCGCGTCGTGGCTGGCCAGGAGATCCTCGACCTCCCGGGGGAAGACGTTCTCGCCGCCGGAGACGATCATCTCGTCGTCGCGGCCGTCGATGAACAGGCGCCCGCCCTCATCGAAGTGCCCGACATCGCCGGAGCTCATCAGGCCGTCGATGATCTCCTTCCCACCGCCGCCGGTGTAGCCCTCGAACTGCATCTCGTTGCCGACGAAGATGCGCCCGACCTGGCCCTGCGGGACCTCGCGGCCCTGGTCGTCGTAGAGACGGACCGTCGTTCCGTGGGGCGGCCGGCCGGCCGTGCCCGGCGCGGCGCGAAGATCCGCCGGCGTGGCGATGGACGCCCAGGCGACCTCGGTCGAGCCGTAGAGGTTGTAGAGCACGTCACCGAAGGTGTTCATCGCCTCGACCGCGAGCTCGCCCGGAAGCGCGGAGCCCGACGCCGCGATGATGCGCAGCGACGAGGTGTCGTACTTCGCGAGCACCTCGGGGCCGACGTCGAGGATGCGCTGGAGCATCACCGGGACGACGGCGAGCGTGGTGCAGCGATTCTCGGCGATGGCCGCCAGCGTGGACTCCGGGTCGAACCGGCGGCGCAGCACGATCGTCGAGCGCAGCGACATCGCGAGGAAGAAGTGCGCCAGGCCCCAGGAGTGGAACAGCGGCGCGGCGATCATGGTCCGCTCGTGGGCCTTCAGCGGGATCTTGCTGAACAGCGAGGCCGCCGGATCGAGCGACTTCGGCTGCGGGCGGGCCGCGCCCTTCGGGGTGCCGGTCGTGCCGCTGGTGAGGATCACGATTCGGCCCGGGTTCTCGGGCGGCGGGACGTCGGTGGGATCGCCGGTCGCGATCAGCTCGGCGAGGGTCTCCTCGGGACAGGCGGTGTCGCCGTCGGTCCAGGCGACGAACTGCGTGAGGTGGTCGCCGGCGTTGGAGCAGAGCTCGCGGAACTCCTCGTCGTACACGATCGCGGAGGGCTGCTCCCGGGCGCAGACGTCAGCGATCTGCGGGCCGGCGAACATCGTGTTCAGGTACAGCGCGTGGGCGCCGATCTTCGACAGCGCGATCGTCGCCTCGACGAAACCCCGGTGGTTGCGGCACAGCAGCGCGACGTTGTCGCCGGCCTTGATCCCGCGCGAGGTCAGCGCGTTCGCCAGGCTGTTCGTGCGGCGGTGGATCTGCCCGAAGGTCAGGACGCCGAGCTCGTCGATGATGCCCGGCTGGTCGCCGCGCACGGCGGCCGCGGCGGCGTAGCCGCCGGCAGGTGTGGGGCCGTAGGTCTTCAGCGCCATCGCCAGGCCGACGAAGCGGCCGGGTGGCATGGGCTGCACGATGCCCGTGCGCCCGAGCTGCTGCAGGGTGTGCAGCTTCGTTCCGATGACCCCGAGTTGCATTCCGTGCAATCTAGGGGAGCGAGACGTTCTGTGGTACTTCGCCCCGCTCCACGAACGCGTAGATGTCGGCGGCCCGCCTCGGATTGAGGTACACGTGGCGCTGCCCAACGGATGGCTTCTCCTGCAGGAGATCGGCCTGCAGCAGCGCCTCGCCGACCCGCTCTGCGAGCTCGCGGTCGTTGCCTGCGAAGCCGCGCGCGAGGTGGGCGAACTCCGTGTGGTACCCGCCCCATTTGCCCATCCCTGCGAGTCGCTGCAGGATCCGGCGGGCAACGCGGCGCGCGGGATCGGGGTCGTCGTGCGGGCGGGAGACACCGCCGTGCCCCTCGAACAGTGCGAGGACGGCGTCATCGTTGGCCGCGTCGTCGTGGTGGTCGGCCGGGCGGCCGCCGAAGCGCGCGATCGCCTCGGCGACGCGGAGCGGGTGCACCGCGCCGACCGGCGGGCTCAGCGATTCCTGCGCACCCTTGAACGCGTTGGTCGGCAACGCCGACGGCGAGGTGCGCAGCCGGTCGATCTCCGCGGCCTGCTCCTCGAAGGCGTAGACCGCCAGCTCGGGCTCCGGGTCCTCCTGGGGATAGGCGAGCACGAGGAAGCCGTCGAGCTCCCCGCACATCAGCTGCAGGTCGGAGATGGCGGCGGGCGGTGGCGGGCCGACGACGTCGATCAGGGTGCCGACGGCGGCGGCGGTCAGCAGCCACTCCCGGTCGGTGACGACGGCGGGATCGGCACGGAGCTTCGCGTCGATCGGCGTCGCGGCGAGCAGCATCCCCTCGCCCGACGCGAAGGCGACGACGACGGGTTTGTCCTTGCCCGAGCGGGCCTGTGTGAGCTCATGCGCCCCCTCGCGGAGCTCGCCTACCAGGAGCTCGTGCAGCCAGGCACCACGGGTCTTCGGCGCCTCGACGCCCCCCGCTTCCGTGAGTGCTCGCCGCAGCGACATCGGCAAAGCGTATTCCGTCCGGCCTCGCTGCTGGGGTTGTCGCTGCCATGGAAGCTGCCACTCGTCTCCCCTTCGCCATGGTCAGCGTCCGCAACGGGCGCCTGATCGTCGATGGGCTGCTCATCGACGACGAGACCCTTGTCCGGCTCGCCGAGGACGCCGAGGATCCGGCCCAGTTCGTCCGCGACGCGATGGTCATCGGGGCGCGGGTGCTCGACCGCGAGCAGGCTGGCACGAACACGGACTTCGTGAAGGTCGAGTTCGAACGCGCGGCGCGCGAGCTCAACGACGCGTTCACGCAGCGCGCGAAGGCCGTCGCCGACCGGCTCGACGAGAAGGTCGACCAGACGTTCGGCCCCGAGGACGGGCACGTCACTAAGGCGCTGGCCAGGCACTTCAGCGACGACTCGACCGGCGCGGTCCAGCACAAGGTCCGCAAGGTGCTCGACGAGGTCGCGGCGCAGATGCGCGAGGACCTGCGCAAGTCGCTGACCACCGACAGCTCGGACAACCCGATCGTCGCGATGCAGAAGGCGTCGCTCGGCGTGATGAAGCACAACGCCGACCAGCAGAACGCCCACCTCAAGGCGATGGCCGACCGGCTCGAGGCCGTGAAGATCGAGCTGACTGAGCTGAAGGCCGAGCGTGAGAAGCACGTCGAGCTCGACGCCGAGCGCGAGAAGGGCACCGCGAAGGGCCGCACCTACGAGGAGGCCCTCGTCGAGGTGCTCGACGACCTCGCCACCGCCCGCGGCGACGTCTGCGAGGCGGTCGGCGACTTCGGCGGCGAGGGCGGCCGCAAGGGCGACGCCGTCATCGCGCTGGACGCATGCGGCGGGCCGGCGCGCGGGCGGATCGTCTTCGAGGCGAAGAACCGGCGCCTCTCCAAGAAGGAGGCGCTCGCCGAGCTCGACGGCGCGCTGCGCACCCGCTCCGCCGACTACGCGGTGCTCGTCGTTCCCTCGGACGAGAAGCTGCCGGCGCGCACGAACCCGCTGCGGGAGTTCAACGGCGACAAGCTGTTCGTCACGTTCGATCCGGAAGACGGTTCGAGCCTCGCGCTCGAGGTCGCGTACGGGCTGGCCCGCGCGCGGGTCCTGCAGGCCCGCTCGGCGACCGACGGAGTCGATCCCGACGCGGTCCGCGCGGAGGTCGAGCGCGCCCAGGGCGGCATGGATGAGGTGCGGCGCATCAAGACGCAGCTCTCGAACGCCCGGACGAGCTTGGACAACGCCCAGGGCCTCGTCGACGCGATGGCCGAAACGGTGCGCACCCACCTGGCGCGCATCGACGAGCTGATCGCGACCGCGGAGCCGGACGCAGACGACTAGAGGGCCTCGGCGGCACGCTCGAACGCGTCGCGGGCGGCATCGCCGCGAACGGCGATCACGATCCGGGCCGGTACGTGCCGGTCACGGTGCCGAACGCCGGCAGCGCGAGGCTCCGGCATTCGAGCTGCTCGGCCGGCCGCAGCGTGGTGAGGTCGGCCTCGAGGATGTCGGGCGTGAGCATGGGGGTGTGAGCATTTCGCGTCGGCAGGCGAACCGCAATGCGCACACCCCCGGGCTCAGCGGACGGTGACCGCCTCGCCGCTGCGGTTGCCGTGCGTGTCGACCGCGCCGCCCGCGGGGACCGAGGCAGTACCCCCCGGGGGAGCGGCTGCGACGCCGTCGACGATCGGCACGGTGCGCGGCGCCCCGTCCACGACGAACGTCACGTCACCCTCGGCCGCGCTCGGCCTCGCCGTCAGGTCGACGTTCTCGCGGGCCGCGGCGTAGCCGACGCGTACGGCCGCCTCCCCCGGGATCGGCATGACGGTGAGCGCGCCCGGCCCGACCTCGAACGGCGCCGACTCGAGACGGTATCGCGACGCGGTCACCACGAGCCGGTAGGCCCCCGCCGCTGCGTCCAGCGGGACCTCCCACCGGACGTCGTACCTCCCGTCGGTTCCGGTCCGCCAGATCATGGCCAGGCCCAGGTCCGAATCGACCTCGGTCCAGCTCGATCCGGTCCGCCGCTCGGCCCGCACGAACGCGGACCCGACGGGGCGGTCCGAACCGAGCGCTCCGCCCTGCCACGACAGCGTCGCGTGCCCGAGACGCGGGACGACCGCCGCCGGGCCGGCGAGGATCGTGCCGGCCTCCGCCCCGGTCGGATACGCCGGGCCGTCGGGCTTGACGCCGCGCTGGGCGTCGTATGCCCGCGGGGCGGGTGCCGGCTCGCCGCGGACCAGCCGGGACGACAGGTCGCGCAGCGACCCCTTCAGCAGGTTCAGCTCGAGACGGCCGTACATCGTCGAGCCGCCCTCGTAGTGCTGGGTGTCGTACTCCTCGGGTGTGGTGATGTAGTTGATGTACTCGTTGGCCAGGCCCGCGATCACGACCTTGCGGACTCCGGCGGGAGAGCCGGCCAGCAGCACGTCGTGCTTGACGCGGGCGCCGGCTTCCTTCGTCGGCTCGCCCGGCAGCGACGCGATCATCCGGTCACCGACGCGGACCACCATCAGCGGCACCGACTTCGGGAACGAGCCCACCGGCACGATCAGCTTGTGGGCGTGGCCCATCGCCAGCGTGCGCCCGGACTTCTGGCCTTCCAGCGACGTCTTCGTGACGTCATACAGGGGCCCCCGACCCTCTTCCGAGCCCGTCAAGAACGGCAGCCCCGGGTAGGCCCGGTCGCCGACGCGCCCGCCCTCGACCCACTGGCCGCAGAAGCAGGTCTGCGTCCAGCGCACGTCGACCGGAAGGTCGGAGGTCATCGCCGCGCCGGCCTCGCGCCACGCCCGCAGCATGGACTCCGCCTCGGCCCGGCCGACCTCGTCGGCTCCCGCGGGTCCCGTGTGCTCCAGGCCGGCCGACTGGTCGCCCTCTGCGCCGTTGCCGTAGACGTTGACCACCTGTCTCCCGGCGGGCACATCGCCTTCCTCACGGACGGTCTGCTCGAACACGCGGGTCGCGCTCGCGTGGTGATCGCCGCTGTACGCGCGGATCTCGGACTTCACGACCGTCCCGTGATCGGCGAACTGCGACCACGCGCCGATCGGGATGCGCGTGCCGTCGACGACCTGATCGACGCGCAGCACGTCGACCTCGGGGTCGATCGTGCCCGCGTATCCCTCGGGGTCGTCCTCGACACGGCCTTCGCCAGGGCGCTTCTGGACCCCGTGATTGGCCAGGTGCGCCTCGAGGCTGCGGTTCTGCGTGACACCGAGCAGCTGCTCCTCGCCCCATCCCGCCACGGCGGGCGCGAGGTTCGTGTCGGCCTCACGGATCGCCGCGGAGATCTGCTGGACGAGGAAGGTGTAGAGCTGGCGGTCGGCCCGCACCGGGTCGAGCAGCAACGACAGCGTGCTGATGTTCGTCAGCAGCATGTTCGCGTTCGGCGACGCCGTGTTCAGGGTCGCGTAGTTCGAGAATCCGCCCGGGCCCGCATGCGTGTGGGTCGCGCTGATGAGCACGTTGCTCTGGGTGAAGCCAAGATCGCGGACGGCCTCAGCGACGTGCTGTTGCAGGCCACCGGGGATCATGAACAGCTCGGCTGCGACGAGGGCCACCTTGCGACCACCCTGCTCGAGCACCATCGCCTTGGAGAAGAGCCGGGTCTGCTGCCCCTCGACCAGGCGGTCCGCCCGGGTCCACCCGCCGAGGTAGTAGCCCGTGCGGGGCGGTGTGATGTCGGCCTGGCCGGCTCCGGCCCGGAGACCGGGCTCGGGAGCCTGCGCCTGCGCTGAGGCCGCCGGCGCCGCCACGGCGGCCGCTCCGGCCAGAAGGGCGAGCCACCGGCGGCGACTCACAGGGCCGCCTCGACCTCGGCCGCGACGGCCTTGCCCGCGCGGACGGCGCCGTCCATGTAGCCCGACCACGCCGTCGCGGTCTCGGTGCACGCGAAGTGCAGCGCGCCCTCCGGCCGCCGCAGCGCGTCCTTGTAGCCCGTGATCGTGCCGGGCTGCGGCACCGCCACCGGGCAGCCGCGGTGCCATTCCTGCGCGTCCCAGTTGACGTCGAGGTACTGGCGCGGCGTGCGCGCCTCCTCGCCGAACCACCGGGCGAACTGATCGAGGACCGCCGCGCGGCGCTCGGGCAGGGGCATCTCGTTCCAGTCCCGCGCGGCCTGGGAGTCGATGAAGCCCATGATCACCCCGGGGGTGCCGCTGCCCGGCGAGATGTCGAACGTGACCTGCACCGGGCCCACGTCGCTCGTGATCTGGCCGGTGTACCCCTTGGCGCGCCACCAGGGGGTGTCGTAGACCGCGACGGCCTTGCCGACCGACCCCATCGGCGAGTGCTGGCAGATCTGGTCCTTGAGCCCGGACAGCAGCGGCTCGTACGAGATCCGCGGGATCAACGGCGGCGGGACCGCGACGATCACGCGCTTGGCGACGACCGTGACGCCGTCGGCGTGGACCGTGGTGCGATCGCCCTCGGTGACGACGCGCCGCGCCGGGGAGTCGTACGTGACGGCGTCCTTGCCCAGCTGCTCGGCGACCCGCTCGCAGACGAGCATGCTGCCGCCGTCGAACTGCGACTCCTGCGCGCCAGCATTGACGTTGAGGAGGTTCTGGATCGTCCCGGCCGAGCGGACGTAGAAGACGAGGTGGAGCGCCGAGACCTCCCACGACTCGACGCTGAAGAGCGCCGGGATCGCGAGGTCGAGCAGCTTCTGCGACATGAACTTGCTCGTGTTCTGGCGGATCCACGTGTAGGCGGTGATCCGGTCGAGCTCGGCGGCCTGGGGGTGCTCCCACGGCTTGGCCGGGTCCATGCTGCCCGCGAGGCCGTTGAGTCGTGACATCGCGCGGCTGACCTCGAGCAGCGACTGGACGTCGGCCTGCGGGACGGTGCCCGTGTAGGTCTTGCGCTGCCCGTTGAACTCCTGGACGTTCTTCCCGCGGTTCCACGTCGGGTACGTGCCGACCCCGACCTCCTTGGCGAGCGCGAGGATCTCGGTCTGCTGCGGCCCGACGAAGGTGGCGCCCCAGTTGATGGGGGTACCGTCGCCGAGCTTCACCGTCCACACGCGCCCGCCCGGGCGATCGTCGGCCTCGACGACGTGGACCGACTTCCCGGCCTTCGTCAGCGCGCGGGCGGCGTTCAGGCCGGTCAGGCCCGCGCCGATGATGGCGACGTCCACCTCCTTGGTCTCCGAGGGCGTTCCGGGCGACCCGGGTTCGGCCCCGGACGCCGGCGCCGAGGCGACCGTGGCGGTGAGGGCGCTGGCGCTCGCGGTGGCCAGCAGCGTGCGGCGAGAGAGACGAAGCGACTCGGACATGGGGTATTCCTACCGACCTCTTGGACGGATGTCCAAGAATTTTGTGTCACCGGTCCAACCCGTCTGTGTGGTGTGATGAGCTGAGATGGCGACCGAGAACGCGGGCACCGAGCAGGAACCACGGCGCAATGCACGTGGCGAAGCCCGCAAAGCTCGCATCATCGACGCTGCGCTGCGCGTCGTGGGCTCGAGAGGCATCTCCGGCGTCACGCATCGAGCGGTCGCCAGTGAGGCCGGCATCACGCCCGGGCTGATCACCTACTACTTCCCCACGGTCGACGAGCTCCTCGAAGGAACGCTGCGCAGCTACGTCGACGCGGACATGGAGCGGGTCGCCGCTGCCATCCAGGTGCTCGAGGACACCGGGCCGCAGGCTGACCGCGGCGCCGTGCTCGGGGCGGTCTTCCAGGCCGTCGCGGCGGAGCCGTCTGAGCAGGCCGCGCAGTTCGAGCTCTATCTCGAGTCCGTGCGGCGCCCCGGCCTGCGCGATGTCGCGTGCGAGTCGCTCAACGGCTACGCCGAGCTTGGCCGCATCGCGTTCGAGCGGCTCGGGTCAGACCGGCCCGAAGAAGCCTCGCGCGCGCTGGTCGCGATGCTCGACGGCTTCGCGATGCATCAGCTCGTCGATCAGGACGACGCGTTCATCGAGCGCATCGGCCTCCCGGCCGTCCTTGCGCTCGTGAATGCGTACGCGCCTGAGCCAAGCTAGGCCACTTCGGCCGGCTCGTCCTTGCCCTGCAGGCGCTCGCGCCCGCGCTGGACGGCCGCGATGAACTTCGAGAGGTTGACCTCGAGCGTGTTCAGGATCTCGTCGGCGTAGTCCTCCGCGCCGAGCCGGATCTCGCGCTCACGCGCCCGGGCGTCCTCGATGATGTCCTCGGCGGCGCGCTCGGCCTGCTTGGTGACCTCCTCGTCGGAGACCAGCTGGGCCTGCTTGTCGCGCGCCTCCTTGACGATGCGCTCAGCTTCGCGCTTCGCCTCGGCGAGCATCTCCTGCCGCTCCTTGACGATCCAACGCGCCTGCTTGATCTCCTCAGGGATCGTCGCACGCATCTGATCGAGGATGTCGTAGATCTCTTCTTTGTCGACTCGGACCTGGTCCGTGAGCGGGACGGGCTTGGCGTTGTGCACCAAGTCATCCAGCTTGTCGATGAGCACGAGGACGTCCATACGCAGTTCCCTAGGTTCGCTCCCGCGCCACTTCCTCCTTCAACCTCCTCGCGACTTCGGAGGGCACGAGGTCCCCGATGTCGCCGTCGAACTGCGCCAATTCCTTGACGCCGCTCGAGCTGAGGAAACTGTACTGAGGTGAAGCAGCGAGGTAGAGGGTGTCGATATCCGGTGCCTGCAGGCGGTTGAGCTGATGCATCTCCAGCTCGTATTCGAAGTCCGAGATCGCGCGCAGGCCCTTCACGATCGCGCGGGCTCCGACCTCACGGGCGTAGTCGACCACGAGCGTCCGGAACTGATCGGCCCGGACGTTGCCGAGATCGGCTGTGGCGTTCTCGATGAACGAGATGCGCTCCTCGGTCGAGAACATCGTCTTGCCCTTGCGATGCGGGACGTTGACGACGGCGACGATCACCTCGTCGAAGAGGTGCGAGGCGCGCTCGATCACGTCGAGGTGGCCGTACGTGATCGGGTCGTAGGACCCGGGGCAGACGGCAATGCGGTTGTCAGGCGTCATGTATGCGGATGAGGGTGTCGCCGTAGCGGCGCTCGTCGGCAAGAGCCATGTCGAGCTCCAGCGGGCTCCGGCGATCACTTTCGGACACTACCCGGCCGCTCGGCGCGAGAACCGGAGGCAGGGCGTCTGACAGCGCTCGCCCGAGTCCGTCTGGATGCCGGTACGGGGGGTCGAGAATCACGAGATCGTAGGCGGCTCCGCGCTTCGATGCGTCGTTGAGGGCCTGGATTGCATCGCGCCGATGGACTGGTGCGACCACACCGAGGGTGTCCAGGTTGCGCCGGATCGCCGTGATGGCGGCGTTCGCGCTGTCCACGAACTCGCAGCTGGCGGCGCCGCGCGAGAGCGCCTCGATCCCCACCGCGCCCGACCCCGCGTAGAGGTCGAGGACGCGGGCGCCCTCCAGCTCCCCGAGGATGCTGAACAGGGCCTCGCGGACCCGGTCGGACGTCGGGCGCGTATCGCGACCCGGCGGCGCGACCAGCCGCCGGCCGCCGTACTGGCCCGCCACGACCCTCACGCCGGGACCGGGACGGCCTCGGCCAGCGCGAGGGCGTCGGCGAGCAGCGCGTGCTCCGGCGCCTCCAGCCGCGGGTCGCGCGCGAGCAGGTGCTCGGCCCGGCCGTGGGCGCGCTCGAGCAGGTCCGCGTCCTCGGGCAGCCGGGCCACGCGGAAGCGGGCGAGCCCGGACTGCTTGGTCCCGGTCAGCTCGCCCTCTCCGCGCAGCTCGAGGTCAACCTCGGCGAGCCGGAAGCCGTCGGAGTGCTCCGCCAGCGCGCTGAGACGCGCGGATTCCTTCGGCCCGAAGAGGAGGCACAGCGACGCGTGCTCGCCGCGCCCCACGCGGCCGCGCAGCTGATGCAGCTGGCTGATGCCGTAGCGCTCGGCGTTCTCGACGAGCATCACCGTCGCGTTGGGAACGTCGATGCCGACCTCGATGACCGTCGTCGCGACCAGCACATCCGCCTCGCCCGCCGCGAAGCGCTCCATCGCTTCGGCCTTCTCGCGCGGGCGCATCTGGCCGTGCATCAGCACGACCTCGAAGTCCCGCAGCTCGCCGGCCTTCAGCCGTTCGTACTCGGCGGTTGCGGCCTTCGCAGCCACCGCCTCGGAGTCCTCCACCAGCGGGCAGACGACGAAGGCCTGGCGGCCGGCGCGCAGCTCCTCGCGGATCCGCTCGTACGCCCGCTCGCGCTCGCGCTCCGAGGACGCGACGAAGGTCTCAATCGGCTGACGCCCCTTGGGCAGCTCGCGCAGGGCCGTGACGTCCAGTGCGCCGAAGCTCGCCAGGCGCATGGTGCGCGGGATCGGGGTCGCGGTCATGTGCAGGACGTGTGGCGCCAGGCCTTCCCGGGCCTTGGCGTCGAGCGCGGCGCGCTGCCGGACACCGAAGCGGTGCTGCTCGTCGACCACCGCGACCGCGAGGTCGGCGAACGCGACCGGGTCCTCGATGACCGCGTGCGTGCCGACGAGGAGCGGGAGCTCGCCCGTGGCGAGCTTGCCGAGGAGGTCCTTGCGCCGGGCGGCGGTCGTCGAGCCGGTCAGCAGTGCGGCGGGGACGAGCCCGCCTGGCATCAGCGCCTGCAGCGTGGCGAAATGCTGCTCGGCCAGCGTCTCCGTCGGCGCCATCAGGACGGCCTGGCGCCCGTGCTCGACCGCGCGGAGCATCGCGTGCAGCGCCACGACGGTCTTGCCCGAGCCGACCTCGCCCATGAGCAGGCGCTGCATCGGCGTGTCGCGCGCGAGGTCGGCGTCGATCTCGTCCATCGCACGCAGCTGGTCACCCGTCGGCGTGAACGGAAGCTGCTCGGTCTGCCAGGTCTGGCTGAGGGTGGGCGGCTCGGTGAGCGGCTCGGCCGACGCGAGCGCCCGGCGCTCGGCCTTCAGGCGCAGCTGCACGATCTGATCGAGCAGCAGCTCGTCGAACGCCAGGCGGCGTCGGCCCTGCTCCTGCTCGGTGGCGCCGCCGCCCGCCCGCACCAGCCCGTGCGCGGCCCCCAGCGCGGCCTGAATGCCCGGAAGATCCTCGGCCAGCCGCAGGGCGGTGGGGAGCGGCTCGGGGACGTCGGCGATCGCCGCCCGGTGCTCGCGGACGAGCGTGTGCAGCTGCAGCGAGCTGATGCCCTCGGTCGCCCGATACGTCGCGACGCCCTCCTCCCCGCCCGCGGCAGCGGTCGTCTCGGCGTGGCCGGAGACCTTGAAGCGGTTGCGGGCCTCGTACTTGCCGGAGAGCACCAGCCGCGTCCCGGGGACGTACTTGCGCTCCAGCCACGGCTGATTGAAGAAGGTCACCTTCATGACGCCCGTGGTGTCCATCACGGTCGCCTCCACGAGCGGGCGCATCCCGCGCCGCCGGACCGGGCGCGAGCTGATCCCGCGGACCTCGACGACGACGGTGGCGGTCTCCCCCGGCTCGAGCGCGGCAATCGTCCGCGACTCGCCGCCACCGCGCGGCAGGTGCGCGAGCAGATCGCCCACCGTCAACAGCCCGAGAGACAGCAGCGCGTCGGACGCCTTCGGCCCGGCGTCGATGCGCAGCTCCTCGGCCAGGCGGGACGGCCGCGGCCAGCGCACGGGCGCCGCACGGAGGTCGCCTTCGGTCAGCTCATCTGCGGTGGAGAAATGCGTGGGCACGAACGCGACCAATCATGAGCCGGGAGCCGGTCGTCACAAGGCGATGCCGAGACCACGGTCACCCCACCTGGGACGCGACGGCAGCACCCGCGACCGCGGCGACCGCCGCGGCACGGAGGGCGTCGAGGCGGCCGACCGTGCGGTCCTCGGCGGAGACCGGCTCGCCGAGCACCAGCAGCCCATCGCGCACGTGCGCGTCGTATCCGCTGGCGACGACCGAGGTCGTCCCGGGCGGGGCCGCCACGACCGCCAGCAGCCGGTGCGTGCGCTGCGGGAGGAAGTCGTCGGTCCACAGCACCAGCCAGCCGTGCACGCCGGACCCGAGGTCCCCGTGCATCACGCGCAAGGGCGCGCCATGGTGCGGGCTCGAGAAGCGGTGGCGAAAGCCGTCGAGGTCTTCCAGGTGCAGGCCGCGGGACGCCGCGTACTCGGCCGCGAAGGCCTCGAGGCCCCAGGGCAGCGCGCGGGTGGCGACCTCGTCGGCGTGGATCTCGCTGCCGGTGCGCCAGGCCATCCGGATGCCGGCGGGCACGATGAGCAGGAGCGAGAAGAACCCCGCGATCAAGAGCTCGCCCTTCGCGTCGGGAAACACCGCCGCCGCCACGACGAAGAACGCGATGTCGAATGCGGCGAGGACCGCGACCGCGAGCAGGGCGAACATGCGCACGGTGCCCTTGACGCCGCGACGCTGGGCCTGCGCCTCGGCCTCCGCGGTGTAGGCCGCCTGCGCCTCGGTGACGCTCACCGGGGGCGCCGACCACGTCACGTGGCCGCGGCCCTCGGCGAGCCACTGCTGGCGCGGGCTCGGTGCCGGAGCGCCGATCGGCGTCGCAGCGTCGAGCGGCTCGTCGCCGGACGTCACGGCGACCATCCCGCCTGCGATCGCGCCCGCGACCGCGCACAGCGCGTCCAGCGCCACGGCATCGGTGACGATCCCGCGGGTGACGACGCACAGCGCGCCGTCCTGCAGCTCGACCCGCGTGCGATGCGGCGCCGCCGCCAGGGCGGCGGAGGCCGGTCCGATGATCCGGTCCAGGCGCGCGGGATCCTCGGCGGGCGTCGCGTGCCAGAGGAAGCCGTCGCGCTCGACGCGCTGACCTTCCGGGAGGGCCACGGCGTCGCCGCGCTTGAGGCTGATCGTCTTGCCGGCCTTCATGCCCCCGCCGGCGACCGAACCGGTGAGCGTGCGCACCGGGCGCGAGCCCTCGGGCAGGACCGCGAAGACGACCGTGCGCGGCACCGCCGTCCAGCTCTGGCCGCCCTCGCCACCGGTGTCGCGCAGCTCGAGGTTGACGTGGTGCGCGATCGCGCCCTCGACGCCGCCGGGCAGGACGCCGAAGCAGAGGTTGTGGCTCGAGCGCTCGTCCCACTTGCGCAGTCCGCCCACGACCGTGGTCGAGTGGTCGGTCTCGCTGCGCATGAACCCTGCGCGTTTCTGCCCCACCCCGAGGCCGCGTCTCAAGGCTGGAGTGGCCGCCGGCAACAGGCCGTGCTCGTCGTAGGCCAGGCCGCGGCTGCGGGCCCAGGCGTCCATGGTCTCGCGGGCGTCTTCAAGGCTCATCGGGTCTCCAGATCGGTCGGGTACATGCATACACCCAACGGCCGGGCCCCATGCCCCTTACGGCGTCAGCGCCGCTCCCAGCGGTCCTTGAGGGAGTCGCCGAAGCGGCGGGCGCGCCGCACGGTCGTCGACATCTTCACGCGCTGGCCCATGGCGGATTCGGGCGCATCGAGCTCGGCGACCTCGGCTGCCGTGATCGTGAGCGTCACCGCGCGGGTCGTGATCCGGCCGACCTCCGGCGCGTCGACGAAACGGACACCGTCCGGCGTGTCGACGTCGATCCCGTCGAGCATGTGCTCCCGGGTGATCTCGCGTACGCGGCGGATCGTGCCGACGGGCGTGCCGTCTGCGTCCTCGACCGGGTGACCGCGACGGACCACCTTGTACGAGATCGCGTGCTCTTCTTCGGACTCACTCATGTCCGGTCAATCATGCCGGACCGCGAACGCGGCCCAGAGCGCTAGACGGCCTTGGTGACCTTGCCGGCCTTGAGGCAGCGCGTGCAGACGTACTCCCGCGACGGCGTCTTGCCCTTGAGGATCCGAACCTTCTGGAGATTCGGGTTGAAGCGACGCTTGGTCGCGACCATCGAGTGGGAGCGGCTGTTCCCGAAGGCGGGACCCTTACCGCAGCTGT
>JAEMSV010000158.1 GCA_016462625.1 Solirubrobacteraceae bacterium
CCGAGGTCCGCGAGGTCGAGGAGCCGTTCCGCTCCGGCCAGCAGAAGGGCTCGTCCGCGATGCCCCACAAGCGCAACCCCATCACGACCGAGCGCATCACCGGCCTCGCGCGCGTGCTGCGGGGGTACAGCCAGGCGGGCTTGGAGAACGTCGCGCTGTGGCACGAGCGCGACATCAGCCACTCCGGCGCCGAGCGCGTGATCCTGCCCGACGCGACGATCGCGCTCGACTACATGCACGGCCTCGCGCTGCGGATGGCGACGGGCATGGTCATCCACACCGACCGCATGCGCGAGAACATCGACCTCACGTATGGCGCGCTGTTCAGCCAGCGGATCCTGCTCGCCCTCGTGAAGAAGGGTCTGCAGCGCGACGAGGCCTACCGGATCGTGCAGGAGTCCGCGCAGGAGGCCTGGGACACCCGGACCCCGCTGCGCGAGCTGCTGGAGCGCCAGGAGCTCGGGCTCGACCTCGACGAGATCTTCGACCTCGGCCACTACACGCGGTACGCGGACGAGATCGTCGGCCGTCTCGGCTGATCTCCGTCCAGAACGCCATCGTTTCTCTGAAGAAACGGGTGCCGGTGTCCGACATGTCTGGGGATACCTGCCTGGACATCCGGTCGACCCATTTCCTCTTCTCGCATCACCCAGCTTTTCCCCGCCGTTGATGGCCATCCCGCCATCGACGGTCTCGAGCTGCTCGGAGAGCTCGGCCGCGGTGCCGAGAACATCGTGTACCGCGCACGCCGTGGCGAGCGGGAGTACGCCGTCAAGGTCCACGGCACGGCAGCTGCCGCGTCGAAGGAGACGGCGCGTGGGTTCCGTCGCGAGGCGGCGATCCTCTCGCAGATCCGCCATCCCGGCCTGGTGCACGTCTACGCCGTCGGGGAGCACGAGGGCGTGCCGTACCTCGTCATGGAGCTGCTGCTGGGCCGCACGCTCGGCGCGGTCCAGGAGGCCGCCGACGAGCCGATGTCCGAGCGCCGTGCCGTCGCCCTCGGCCGCGACTGCGCCGGTGCGCTCGCCGCAGCCCACCGCGCCGGGCTCGTCCATCGCGACCTCAAGCCCGAGAACATCATCCTCACGGAGGACGGCCGGGCGAAGCTGATCGACTTCGGGCTGGCGACGAACGCCGGTGTCAACCAGGGCCGCGACGTCGCGATCGGGACCCTGCGCTACAGCCCGCCCGAGCAGACCGGGATGCTCAAGCGCCCGGTCGACGGCCGGTCGGATCTCTACACGCTCGGCGTCGTGCTCTTCGAGATGCTCTGCGGCCACGTGCCCTTCGAGGCCGACGACGTCGGCGAGCTCGTCCGCCTGCATGCCGTCGCGGCGCCGCCGGACGTCCGGACGATCGCGCCGGAGATCTCGCCGGCGCTCGCGGCGATCGTCGCCCGCCTCCTCGCCAAGGACCCCGACGACCGGTACCAGACCGGTGAGGGGCTGCTCGCGGACTTCGATCGGCTCGCGGCCCACACGGGCGAGGCCCCCGCGGACTTCCCGCTGGGACTGGACGACGACCCGACCGCCGTCACGCGCGACCTCCCGCTGATCGGTCGCGAGGCCGAGCTGCGTCAGCTGCGCGGCGTCTGGCAGCGCGCGTCGGAGGGCCGCGGGTCCGCGCTCGTCCTCGAAGGGGCGTCAGGGGTCGGCAAGAGCCGGCTCGTCCGCGAGCTGCTCGGGCACATCCGTGAGGCGGGCGGGCTGACGCTGTCGGGCAAGGTCGTCCGCGACAACCCCGTCCCGCTCGCGAGCCTGCGCGAGGCCGTCGAGGCCCATCTGCAGCGCATCGCGCGCCTCCCGGAGGACCGCCGCGCCGACGCGCAGGACGCCGTCCGCCGCGCCGCAGCCGAAGCCGGTGCCATGGCCGTCGCGTTCTCCCCGCTCCTGGCGGAGCTGGTCGGCGAGGCCGCGACCGAGACCGAGCACGACGGCGAGCGCCAGCAGCAGTACTACGCCGCTGTCGCGTCGTTCCTCACCGCGCTGGCCCGCGAGCACGGGCGGATGGCGCTGTGGATCGACGACGTGCAGTGGCTCGACGACGCGAGCCGGCGCGTGCTCGAGCTCACCGCGCTCGAGCTGAAGGAGCTGCCGCTCCTGCTCGTCGCCACGGGCCGGGACGACGCCGAGAGCGCCGCGGCCGTCGCGCGGCTCACCGGGCAGCTGGGCAAGGCCGTCCGGACCCGCACGACCCTCGAGCCGCTCGACGAGGACGCCACGGCGGACCTCGTCACCGAGCAGCTCGGCGGCCCCGTCGCAGACGAGCGCTTCGCCGAGCAGATCTTCACCCGCTCGGGCGGCAACGCCTTCGCGACGCTCGAATACGTGCGCGCCGTCGTCCACGCGGGCCTGGCGGGCCCGTGGTGGGGCGTCGTCCGCATCGACAGCGCGGGCCTCGACGAGATCACGCTCCCCGACGACGTCATGGGCCTCGTCCTCGCGCGGGTCAGCGATCTGGGCGACGACGCCCGCTGGCTGCTCAGCGCGGGCGCCGCCCTCGGCACGCGCTTCCGCCCGTCGGTCCTCGTCGACGTCCTCGGCTACGACGACGGCCGGGTCCAGGCCGCGGTGGCAGACGCGCTCCGCGAGCGGCTCATCGAGCGGCTCGACGGCGACGAGTGCGCCTACGTCCACGACCGCATCCGCGAGGCGCTCCTCGGCCGGCTCAGCGAAGCGCACCTCCGCGCGCTGCACCAGCGGATCGCGGAGGTCCTCGAGGGCCAGGACGACGACAGCGCCGATCACACCTTCGCGGTGGCGCGCCACTACGCGCTCGGCGAGGCCGACAAGACGCCGCAGAAGGTCTTCGACTGGAGCGTCCGCGCCGGCGACGCCGCGCTCGCCGCCTTCGCGGCGGCTGAGGCCAACGAGTTCTTCACCCGCGCGAACGAGGTCGCGGAGGCCACCGGCGTCCTGCCCGACGCGCACTTCCTGCAGGCCTGGGGCGCGGCGCAGCTCGGCATCGGCGAGATGGAGCGGGCGAACGCGACGTTCGCGGCGGCGCTGGAGCGCTCGGACGACCCGATCCAGAAGGCGTGGATCCACCGCCTGCTCGCACGCGGCGCCAACGCGACGTTCGACTGCGCAGGCGCCACGCGCCACGCGGAGGAGGGGCTCCGCGGGCTCGGGCGCAAGCTGCCCGCCACCGGCGTCCTCGGACTGCTCGGCGCGCTGCGCGATCTCGTGCTCTGCGTGTTCCTGCTGCTGCGCGGCATTCGCGCGAACCCGAGTCCGGCCGAGTACGCCCGGATCGCGGCGGACGCGCGGCTCTACCAGGAGGCCGAGTTCGCGGCCTACATGGAGATGCGGACCGGGCGCACGCTCGTCCTGCTGATGCGCACCCTGTCGCGGACGCTGCGGCTCGGCCCGTCGACCGACCTGTCGCACACGCTGGTCAACGTCTCGGTCGTCGCGGCGTCTCTCGGGAGCCGGCGACTGAAGAACGCGCTCCTGCGCCGCGGCATCGCGATGGCGGAGGAGACGGGCGATCCGCAGGTCGTCGCGCACGCGCGCCTGTACGAGTTCTTCGCCGCCGAGATGCTGGGGGACACGCGCGAGGCCGGCGAGCTCGCGAAGCGGGTCCTGCCCGACCACGGCCGCTGGCTCGACCTGCCTGACCTCCTCAATGCCGTCCCGGCCATCGCGTTCATTCTCAGCGCCCGAGGCCACGCCCGCGAGGCGCGCGACGCGTGGCTGTCGGTACACGCGCGGGTGCGCAACATGCGGGCGGCCGGCGTCGACGAGAGCTCGTTCCTCTACATGGGCTACGTCGTGCTCGAAGCGGTCGGCGCACGCGCCGAGGCCGCTGAGCTGTACGCGACCTGCCACGACCGCGAGCAGGGCGCGGCCCAGCACAACCTCTTCCTCCGCCAGACGCTCCTGCAGACCTCGCTGATCTACCAGATCGAGCAGCGCGAGTTCGGCGCGGTGACCGATGAGCTGCTCGCGGAGCTGGCGGCGGACAAGCGCAACCCGCACACCGCGTCGCCGTTCACGACGCTGACCTTCCTGCAGCCCGCCATGGTCGCGGTCGAGCGCGGCGAGCGCCTCGACGGCGAAGAGCGGGCCGAGCAGGCGGCGATCGCGCGCACCCATCTCAAGCGTCTGCGGTTCGTGCGCCTGCACCCACTGCTGTCCGGGATCGCCAAGGTCGTCGAGGGCGGCACGTACGCGCTCGAGGGCAAGCACGACAAGGCACTGAAGCTCGCCGACCAGGCCGAGGCGCTGGCCGTGCACTGCGACGCTCCGGCCGTGCACTGCGACGTCGCGCGACTGCGCGCACGGGTCGCCGGTGCAGCCGGCGACGTGCCCGAGCGCGGCCGCCAGGCGGTCATCGCGATGCGCACCGCCTATGACGCTGGGATGCCCGGCCGCGGGCAGGCGATCGCCGCCGAGTTCGGCCTGTCGGGCGCGCGGATGTCACCGGGGTCCTCGACGTCGCACGGCGTGAGCTCCCGCACGAGCCGGAACTCCGCGAGCTCGACGGCCAGCCCCGGCGGTGGCTCACTGCAAGGGACGCGGACGCTGGACGCGCTGCTCGCCCTCAGCCTCGCGGCATCCCGGACGCACGACCAGACCGAGCTCGTCTCCGTCGCGCTCGACCAGCTCGTCTCGCTCCTCGGCGCCGAGCGCGCCTTCCTCTTCCTCGACGAGGACCCCGACCTGCCGCTCGTCCTCAGCGGCGCGCGCGGCCCCGACGGCCGGGCGCTGCGCGATGCGACGGGCTACGCGGGCACCATCATCGAGCGCGTCCGCACCGAGCAGGAGGCGCTCGTCGTCACCGGCACCGAAGAGGGCGCGGCCCTCGGCTCGGAGAGCGCGGTGCAGCACGGCCTGCGGTCGATCCTCGCCGCGCCGCTCGTCCTCGAGGGCCGACTCCTCGGCGTCCTGTACCTGGACTCGCGCCTGGCCCGCGGCATCTTCACCGGCGACGATGTCGAGATCCTCGGCGCCATCAGCACGCACATCGCGATCTCGCTGGAGACCGCGCGGGCCTCTGACCTCGAGCAGGCCGTGGCCGCCGAGCGCGACCAGCGCGGCCTGGCCGAGACGCTGCGCGACTCGATGGTCGTCATCAGCGCGACCCTCGAGCCGGAGAAGGTCATCGAGAGCACGCTCGCGATGGCCGCCCGTTCGATCGCGTACGACCGTGCCGCGGTCCTGCTGCTCGGCCGGCGCGGATGGCGCGCGGCGGCCGTGGCGGGCGACCTCGACGCCGCGCTGGTCGGCCCGTTCGCGGACGATCCGCGCGAGATCGTGCTGACGGCCGACGCCGAGGGCAAGGTCGTCGCCGACGTCGGCGGCGGCTCTGCGCCCCTGCCGGCGCTGCTGGGCGATTCCCGGTCATGGCTGTCCGTCCCGCTGCGGGCACGCGGCGAGCTCATGGGCATCCTCGTGATGGGGACCGACGCGCCCGACGGGTTCGGCGTGAGCCAGCTCGAGCTCGCCGCGACGTTCGCGGGCCAGGGCGTCGTCGCCTACGAGAACGCGCGGCTGTTCGCGGCCGTTGAGCAGATGGCCACGACGGACGATCTGACGAAGGTCTACAACCGCCGCCACTTCTTCGAGCTGGGCGAGAAGCAGTTCGCCACCGCCCGCCGGTACGGCCCGCCGATGTCGGCCATGATGCTCGACATCGACCACTTCAAGCAGGTCAACGACCGCTACGGCCACGCCGCCGGCGACGACGTGATCCGCGAGGTGGCCCGCCGCCTGGGCGACGTGATCCGGACGATGGACATCATGGGCAGGTACGGCGGCGAGGAGTTTGCGTTCGTGCTGCCGGAGACCGGTGAGTCCGCGATCGTCCTCGGCGAGCGGCTGCGCACGGCGATCGAGAGCTCGCCCGTCGTGACGTGCGAGGGCGAGATCTCGGTGACGGTCAGCGTCGGCATCGCGCTGATGCGCGAGACGGACACCGAACTCGCGGACACGCTGAACCGCGCCGACACCGCGCTCTACGAGGCGAAGCGCACCGGGCGCAACCGCGTGGTCGTCGCGCCGCCGACGGCCGAAGACGCCGCCGCCGCGGCCTGACCCTACGATTGCCGGCATGGCGATCGTGATCGTCCTGCTGCTCTTCGTCGTCCTGCTCGTGGCGGTGATCGCCTGGCTCGCCATCGGCGGGCAGCGGTCGCGGGCCGAGAAGGGCGACGAGCACTGGCAGGAGAAGGTGCGCGAGGAGTACGAGCCGCGCGAGTGGGAAGACGACTAGCGGGCGACCCGCCCGAGCACCGCGTCGACCTCGTCGGCCGGAATGCCCCACGGCCGCTCGACTCCGACGCGGGCGTCGAGATCCCACAGCACACACTGCTCACCGGGCCGCGCGACCATCGTCCACGCGACGACGGTCCGCGCGAGCTGCTCGCCCATCGGATCGCTGTCCCCGGTCCCGCCGCCCTCGGGGTGGTGGTGCAGGAAGCGGCCGAACGCCTCGTCGCAGAACTCCGCGTAACGGGCGGTGCAGAGGATGAACCCGTGCCACGCCTCGTCGGCGGCGCGCGACGGCATCCCGATCGTCTGGCCGTCGCGCATCGCGGCACCGCAGCAGCGCAGCCACTGGCGCAGGCCGGTCTCGATCTCGGCCCGCGGCTGCCACGGGCAGGTCTTCCAGATCGCGGGCGGGAGGTCGAGTGCGTCGACGGCGGCCGTCATGCGATCGAGGCGGATGCGGCGCATGTCCGAAGCCTAGATCCCTACCTGTTTACGATTTCTGCATGCTCATGATCCTCGTGCTGGTCGGGACCGTCGCCGTCGTGGGCGGTGCGGCGTGGTGGCGCTTCCGCGGCAGCGGCAGCAATCCCGCCTCGTGGGGGGCGTCGGGGTCCGTCGGCGGTGGGAGCGGGTGCACGTCGGGCGATTCCGGCGACTCCGGTGGGGGCGGAGGCTGCGGAGGCGGAGACGCTGGCGG
>JAEMSV010000328.1 GCA_016462625.1 Solirubrobacteraceae bacterium
TGCGCAGCCTGTGGTTCGTCGGCGTCGCGCTGATCCTGTGGAGCTTCGTCATGTATTACGCCGACAGCCGCGCGACGCAGGAGCGCCACGAGGAGGACGTCACGTGGCGCGACACGCTGATCATCGGGCTGACCCAGTGCCTGGCGCTCATCCCGGGCGTCTCACGGTCGGGTGCGACGATGAGCGCCGGCCTGCTGCGCGGCTTCGATCGCGTCGCCGTGACTCGGCTCTCGTTCTTCCTCTCCGTCCCGGCCCTGACCGCGGCGGGCATCCTGCAGACCGTCACGAAGTTCGGGGACATCTCCGACGGCGTGGGCTGGGGGCCGACGATCGTCGCGACGATCACGAGCTTCGCGGTGGCCTACCTCGTGGTCGCCTGGCTGCTGCGCTACATCGCCAAGCACAACTACGCGGTCTTCATCATCTACCGGATCGCGCTCGGCAGCCTCGTGCTCGGCCTGGTCAGCACGGGCGTGCTCGCCGCGTCCTGATGGCTCGGATCGCGGTGCGCCTGCAGCCGCGGGCGCGACGGGACGAGGTGGTCGGCGTGCGCGGGGACGCGATCGTGATCCGCGTGACGGCCCCGCCGGTCGACGGCCGGGCCAACGCCGCGCTGTGCGCGTTCGTCGCCAAGCGCGCGAGAGTGCCCAAGTCGGCGGTCCGGGTGGCCATCGGCGCCGGGGCGCGCGACAAGGTCGTGGAGGCGGACGGCGTCAGCGACGCCGCCCTGCGCTCAGCCCTTCTTGACGCGGAATGACCCGCGCATGAAGGGATGCACCCGGCAGAAGTAGGCGTACGTGCCAGCCTTGAGGTCCTTCGGCGTCGACCACGTATCGGTGTTCTTCGCGGCGGTGCGGTTCACGGGCCCGTACCCGAGATTCCCCGAGTCGAACGCGCGGTTGGCGTCGGCCAGCGGGTAGGCGATGCCCGTCTCGCGGTTACAGGGCGCCTTGCACGCGGTGATCGTGTGCATGACGTTGTCCTTGACGTCGCGGTTGACGAACTTCAGCGACTGTCCCGCTCGGATGGTCGGCGGGCGCAGCGCGCGCCCGACGTTGTGCAGGTCGCCCTGGCCATAGAGGTAGTCGGTGACCTTGACGCTCCCGTGCGCCAGTGAGGCACCGTCCGGCAGCCGCCGCGGGTCGGGCAGCCCGAACGGGCCACCGCCGTGGTTCGAGTTCTCCTTGAGCGCGCCGTGCGTGATCGTGCCCCGCGTGACGACGGCGGTCGTGAACGGGTCGACACCTGTCCCGCCGGGTTCCCAGGCGAGCGGCATGATCCCCATCGACTCGTACCAGGAGGCCCGGGACGTGTCGTAGGTGGCATGCACGGAGACGACGTCGCCCTTCTTGACGCCGACACGCCAGTTCTGCGGCGTGGCGGTGAGCGCAACGTCCCACGACACCGCGCCCGCCGGCTCGAAGTACTTGGCCTCGGAACGGAAGATCGTGACGGTCCGTCCGGACCGGGTGACCTTCAGCTCGGTGTTCAGCCCGCCCGGGTGCAGGTGGCCGACGGTGCCGACCAGCACGCCGTCGCGGTCGACGGTCCACCGGTTGAACGGGTACCGGCCCCCGTCGTAGTTCGCCGCCTCGTCCGGGTAGGTGAACTTCTTGTCCTTCCCGCCCTTGCCCTTGATGGCGTCGAAGACCGGCCAGGCCCGCAGGCCCATGACGTCCATCCACTTGGTCTCGACCGTGTGGATGCCTGTCGCCGCCGGATCGCCATCGGGGATGAACCGCACCTCGTAGGTGAGGTAGACCTCTGCCGGATTCGGCGTGAGGTTGTGGATCATGTGGTTCATGACCCACTTGTCGCTCGGCTCGCTGCGCCAGCCGTAGCCGTCGGGCAGGTCGACGATCGACTTCTCCTCGCCCGC
>JAEMSV010000329.1 GCA_016462625.1 Solirubrobacteraceae bacterium
CGAGCGGTTCGACCTCGTCGCGGACGAACGCGTCGGCCCAGTCCAGTTGCGCCTGGTACTCGGCATCGGTCTCGAAGTCCCACATATGGCCTCCTTGCCAGTGGTCGGGATCTAGCTGCGGTGGCGGTAGCCATCGACGAGCGTGACGACGTCTGCGGTGACGACGTCGGCGAAGGATCTGTCGCCGAATGCCCCTGCCGCCCAGTGCCGGGCGCCCTCGCTGACCATGGTCCGCGCGAGGTAGGCGAGGTGGGCCACGTCCGCATCGTCGACGGCGGGGCCCAGCTTTCCGTCGGTGCGTGCGCGGGTGAACAGCTCGCTGAACATGTCGGTTCCGTGATCGGGACGCTCGCCGTCGGCCAGCAATCGATGTTCGTGCCGGTAGCCCTCGAGGATCGTCTCGACGACCAGTTCGCGCGGGTTGCGGGCCATGGACTTCTCCAAGGCCAGGAGCGCGGCTGCGACGACCGCCTCGACGTCGTAGTCCGCGGCGAGCAGGTCGGCGATGGTGCGGTGCGCGGTCTGGGTCGACATGACGCCGACTTCGAACAGCACGTCCTCCTTGCGGGGGAAGTAGAAGTAGAACAGTGCCTTCGAGACGCCGGCGGCCGTGCAGATCTCGGCCACGGTCGTGTTGGCGTACCCCCGCGTCCGCCACAGCGACATCGCGGCCTGCACGAGCATCCGCTTGGTCTCCCGCGACTTCGCCCGCTGCAGAGTCGCCCGGCGCTGACCCTGGTCAGCTCCAGCGACGCGCGAAGGTTGCGGCATTTCCGAACCATAGCGCGTGGATCTCTTGCTGACCAGTGTCCAACTAAATCGATTACCGGGGGCCGGACGGCAGACTGAACGCATGACGAAGGCTCTGCGGGCGGCGGCGCTCGCGTTCGGCTGCCTGGCGCTGATCGCAGGCGGGCTGCAGCTGTGGGCGTACGCGACCTCCGACGGCCCGCGCCACCTGATCCTCGGCGCGTTCGCGGTCGCGGTGGGCGTGAGCGTTGTCTCGTCGGTCGTCGCGGCGATGCGCAAGCGGCCCTGAGGTCAAGGTCGCCGCCGGGGCGGCTCCGGAGCCGCGTCAGAACGTCGGGATCACCGACGCCAGGAAGTCGCGGGGGCGCCGTGCGGACGCAGCCCGCGTGACCGGGTCATCCCCGATCGGGACGACGCGCGCGCCGAGATCGGTGACACCGGCGTCGCGGTATCCGCGCAACCGGGCTGCGACCGCGGATTCGTCGCCCGCGGCCATGGTGTCACCGACGTCGTCGGCATCACCGTGTTCCAGCAGCCGAACGTAGTTGGGGGAGAGGTGGGCGTGGCCGAGGACGTCGCCGGCGTGCTGCCGCGCCCGGTCCACCTCGTGCGGCAGGCACACGCACACCGGTACACCCGCCACGATCCGGGGGTCCGATCGCCCGGATGCATTCGCGGCGGCCTGAATTCGTGGCACCACGTGCTCGCCGATGGCACGCTCGTCGGCCATCCACAGGATCGTGCCGTCGGCGCGCTCGCCGGCGATCCGCAGCATGGTGGGCCCGAGCGCGGCCAGCAGCACGGGCGGGCCCGCGGCGTCGGTGACGTCCACCGTCGCGTGCACTCTGAAGTGGTCGTTGTCGACGTCGACCTGGCCGGGTCCGCCGAGCGCCGCCCCCAGCACGTCGAGAACGTCGCGCAGCATCCTGGCCGGACGGTCGTACGGCATGCCCAGCTGCCCCTCGATGATCCAGTCGTGTGAGACGCCGAGGCCCAGGGTGAACCGGCCATTGCAGGCCGCGGCGGTGGTGAGTGCCTGTTGCGCCAAGATCAGCGGATGACGGGTCTGGACCGGCACCACGGCAGTGCCGAGCTCGATCCGCGAGGTGGCGGCGCCGACCAGC
>JAEMSV010000330.1 GCA_016462625.1 Solirubrobacteraceae bacterium
CCCCGACCGACCCCTCCGAGCTCTTCTCCGTCCGCGGCAAGACCGCCCTGGTCACCGGCGGCTCCCGCGGCATCGGCCTGATGATCGCCCGCGGTCTGGTCCGGGCCGGCGTCGAGGTAATCATCTCCTCGCGCAAGGCCGACGCCTGCGCCGCGGCGGTGGAGGAGCTCTCGCAGTACGGGACCGCGAGCGCGATCCCCGCCGACCTGTCGAGCGAGGCGGGCACGACGGCGCTGGCCGCCGGCGTGGCCGAGGCCTTCCCCGCCCTGCACCTCCTCGTCAACAACGCGGGCGCCACATGGGGCGCGCCGATCGGCGAGTTCCCCGACGACGCGTGGGACCGCGTGATGGACACGAACGTCCGCGGCATCTTCAACCTCACGCAGAGCCTCCTCGGCCCGCTCCGCGCGGCCGCCAGCGACGCGGACCCCGCACGCGTGATCAACATCGGGAGCATCGACGGCATCCGCACGCCGATGACGGAGAACTACAGCTACAGCGCGAGCAAGGCCGCGGTGCACATGCTCACCAAGCACCTCTCCAAGCGGCTGGCCGGCGAGCGGATCACGGTCAACGCGATCGCGCCCGGCCCGTTCCCGAGCAAGATGACGGCGTTCATGCTCGCCAGCGAGGAGAGCCGCGCGGCGGTCGACTCGATGGTGCCGCTCGGCCGGATCGGCGACGAAGACGACATCGTCGGCGCCACGATCTTCCTCGCCTCGCGCGCCGGTGCGTACCTGACCGGCACCACGATCCCGGTCGACGGCGGCATCACCGGCACGACCTGACGCGCGCCGACTGTCACCAAAGTGACAGTCCGGAGGGCCCGGACAGGGCAAGATCCTGTCCATGACCACTCGCCGCCACCGCCTGACCGCCGCCGCCACGATCGGCGCGACCCTCGCTGCTGCACTGGCAGCGGCCGGCCCAGCGTCGGCCGCCCCAGCCGTCGCCGGCGAGTTCGCGCTCCCCGGCGACGGCACGCCCAAGTACCTCGCGCTCGGCCCCGACGGCAACGTCTGGGTCCCGATCAACGGCGCCTCCAACGGCGACGACGTCGCGAAGATCACCCCCGACGGCACGGTCACCGGCTACAACGTCCCGAATCTCCAGGACGCCTCCGGCATCACGAGCGACGGCACCTACCTGTGGGTCACGCGGACGGCGGCGGTCTCGCGCTTCCTGCCCGCCGATCCGGCCGCCGCCGAGAACTTCTCCGCCGTGGGCGTGGAGTCCAAGGCGATCACGCTGGGCAGCGACAACAACCTCTGGACCGGAGGCCTGGACAAGGCCATCAAGATCAACCCGGCCACCGGCGCCTCGACGCCCGTGCCGGTCGTCGGGATGGGCTCGCCCGAGGGCGTGGCCGCAGGCGGCGACGGCGCGCTGTACTTCGCCAGCTTCGGGACCCAGCGGGTCACGCGGCTGACGACGGCCGGCGCCTCGTCGTTCGTCGGCATCGACACCGCCAACTCGAACGGCGCGCGCCAGGTCGCGGCCGGTCCCGGCAACCAGATCGCGTTCACCGCGCCTGGCGCCAAGCCCCGCGACATGGGCTTCCTCACCGGCGGGGCGGACCTCGGTCCCACCTCGGTCACCGGCGGCGCCGTGATGCCCGCCGCCGATCCCGAGGGCATCACCTACGCCAACGACGGCGCGTACTGGATCGCGCGCTTCAACGCGCAGGACGTCGCCCGGGTCACCGCCGATGGCGCCTTCACGACGCTGCCGCTCTCGGCCGCCTCGGGCCCGCGGCGGATCACCAAGGGCGCCGGCAACACGCTGTGGGTCGGCCTCGAGACCGCGAAGAAGGTCGCGCGGATCACCGGGGTCGAGCCGCCCGCGCCCGCCGCACCGGTCACCCCCACCA
>JAEMSV010000159.1 GCA_016462625.1 Solirubrobacteraceae bacterium
GCACGACCGGGCCGAAGGTCTCCTCGCGCATGACCAGCATGTCCTGGTCGACGTCCACCAGGATCGTGGGCTCGTAGTAGTGGCCGGGGCCGTCCGAGCGGCGGCCGCCGGTGAGCACCTTGGCGCCGCTGGCGACCGCGTCGTTGACGTGGCGCTCGACGACGTCGACCTGGTTGGCGTTTGCCATCGAGCCGATGTCGCGCAGCTCCCCGGTGGTCGACGCGCCGTGGCGCAGGCCGCGCACCCGCTCGACGAGCTTGTCGATGAACTCGTCGTAGACCGACGCCTCGACGTAGACGCGCTCGACGCTCGTGCAGACCTGGCCGGCGTTGAAGAGCCCGCCCCAGGCCGCGGCGTTCGCGGCGCGATCGATGTTCGCGTCGGCGAGGACCAGCATCGGGTCCTTCCCGCCGAGCTCGAGTCCGCACGGGATCAGCCGCTCGGCGCAGCGCACGCCGATCTTGCGACCGGTGACCGTCGAGCCCGTGAACTGGATGTAGTCGGCCGCCTCGACGACGGCGCCGCCGACGTCGCCGGTGCCGAGCGCGAGCGCGAAGACGTCCGGCGCGCCGATGTCCTCGGTCCACGCCTGCACCATGCGCTTCAGCGCCAGCGGCGTGTACTCGGACGGTTTGACGACGACCGCCGCGCCGGCCAGGAGCGCCGGGATGGCGTCCATCACGGGCAAGGTCAGCGGGAAGTTCCAGGGCGTGATGACGCCGACCAGCTGGTACGGGCGGTGCCGCAGCTTCAGCTGCTTGCTCATCGTCAGCGGGCCGTGCGGGCGGATCGACTCCTCCGCCATCGCCTTCTCGGCGCGGCCGGCGAAGTACGTCATGACGTCGACGATGCCCATCGCCTCGAGGGCGGCATCCGGCATCGCCTTGCCGGACTCGCTGCGGAGCAGTTCGGTGAGCTCGGCCTGATGGTCGAGGACCCAGTCGCGCAGCTTGCCGACGTATGCGGCGCGCGCCTTCGGTCCAAGGGCTTCCCAGGCCGGCTGCGCGGCGCGGAGACGCGAGGCGATCGCCTGCACGTCCTCCGTGGTCTGGGCCGGCGCATCGTCGATCAGATGGCCGTCGGTGGGATCGTGAACGGCGAGTGTGGGATTCACCACACAAGCGAAGCGAACACCTCCGGAAAAGAGGTGTGGCCCCACCACACAAAACCGCACCCCGGGTGAGCCCTGGGGCACCCCGAAATCCGCCCGGAATCCGCAGGCTCAGATGCATGCTGCAGACGCGCTTCACCGAGACCTTCGGCATCAAGCATCCGATCGTGCAGGGCGGGATGCAATGGGTCGGCCGAGCGGAGCTCGTCTCCGCCGTCGCGGAGGCCGGCGCACTCGGCTTCCTGACCGCCCTCACCCAGCCCACGCCGGAGGATCTCGCCAAGGAGATCGCCCGGACACGGGAGATGACCGACCAGCCGTTCGGCGTCAACCTCACCATCCTCCCGGCCATCACGCCGCCGCCGTACGCCGAGTACCGCCAGGCGATCTGCGAGTCCGGCGTCAAGATCGTCGAGACCGCCGGCTCGAACCCGATCGACCACCTCCCCGACTTCCACGGCGCCGGGATCAAGGTCATCCACAAGGCGACCTCCGTCCGCCACGCGGTGAAGGCCGCCAAGCTCGGCGTCGACGGCATCTCCATCGACGGCTTCGAGTGCGCGGGCCATCCCGGGGAGGACGACGTCCCGAACCTCGTGCTCGTCCCGGCCGCGGCCGACGCGCTGCGCGACAGCGACGCCGTCCTGATCGCCTCGGGCGGTATCGGCGACGCGCGCGGTCTCGTCGCGGCACTCGCCCTCGGCGCCGACGCGGTGAACATGGGCACGCGCTTCCTCTGCACGGCCGAGTCGCCGATCCACCAGAAGATCAAGGAGCAGATCGTCGCCCACTCCGAGCGCGACACCGACCTGATCTTCCGCACGCTGCACAACACGGCGCGGGTCGCGAAGAACGAGGTCTCTCAGGAGGTCATCCGCATCGAGAAGGAGGGCGGCTCGTTCGAGGACGTCATGCCGCTCGTCTCGGGCAAGCGTGGCCGCCTCGTCTACGAGGAGGGCGACCCGGATCGCGGCATCTGGAGCGCCGGTCTCGTCCAGGGCCTGATCAAGGACATCCCCACGTGCCAGGACCTCGTTGAGCGCATGGTCGGCGAGGCCGCCGACATCATCAACGAGCGGCTCAGCGGTTTCGTCGCCCAGCCCGCGCTGGACTGATCGACCCATGGCGCGCGGTCTGAACACCTCGCGGTTCGGCCGCGCGGCGAAGCTCGGTGGGCTCGCGGCGGGCGCTGGCGCCCGCCAGCTCGGCACGAAGGCGGCCAACGTCGTCCGTGACGAGGACGCCTCCGCGGCGGCGAACAAACGCGCCGCGCTCGAGACCGCGGATCGCATGGTCACGGTGCTCGGCACGATGCGCGGCGCGGCGATGAAGATCGGCCAGACCCTGTCGGTCATCGACATCGGCGCGTTCGAGGACGACGAGGTCCGCGCGGAGTTCCAGGCCAAGCTCGCCAAGCTCCAGTCGATGGCGCCGACGGTGTCGTTCGACCAGATGCGCAAGGTCATCGAGGACGACCTCGATGCTCCGCTCGATGCCGTGTTCTCGACGTTCGACGAGGAGCCGATCGCGGCCGCCTCGATCGGCCAGGTCTACCGCGCGACGCTCCTCGACGGGCGCGACGTCGCGGTGAAGGTCCAGTACCCGGGCATCAAGGAGGTCGTCCGGGCCGACCTGAAGAACGTCCGCCTCGTGCTCAAGGTCGCGGCGCGGTTCTCCCCCGGGATGAACACGAAGGAGGTCGCCGACGAGGTGATCGAGCGGATCACCGACGAGCTCGACTACGAGCTCGAGGCCGACAACCACAAGTCGATCGCTCGGGCGTTCGCCGACCACCCCTTCGTCGTCGTGCCGGACGTCATCACGAAGCTCTGCAGCGAGCGCGTGATCGTCACGGAGTTCGTCGAGGCCAGGCGCTTCGACGAGATCACCGACCTGCCCGCGGAGGAGCGCAACCGCTACGGCGAGATCCTCTTCCGCTTCTACGTCAACGGCCCGTACCGCACGCGCCTGCTCAACGGCGACCCGCACCCGGGCAACACGCTGTTCCTCGAGGACGGCCGCGTCGCGTTCCTGGACTTCGGCTTCTTCCGCCGGCAGACCAAGGAGGAGGTCGAGACCTCCCGCCGCGTCCTGGAGGCCGTCTACGCCGAGGACGCCCGCGCGCTGTGGGAGCTCTCCGTCGAGCAGGACATCATCAAGGCCGACGAGTCGCTCATCGATCCGCTCATGGAGAAGTACCGCGCCGCGACCTGGTGGTTCATGAAGGACGAGGACGTCACGCTCGCCAGCTCGGACGTCTCGCGGATCGTCGTCGAGCACGCCGACATGAAGGACGGCTTCGGCGACATCCAGATGCCGGCCGATCAGGTCACGACACTGCGCGCCTTCGGCCTCGTCCTGGGGGTCCTCGGCCAGCTCCGGGCGACGAACAACTGGCATCGCATCGGCCGCGAGGTCGTCTTCGGCGACGCGCCCGAGACCGAGCTCGGCCGCGAAGAGGCGGCGTGGCTCGAGGGCGGGGCCGTGGCCGCGCCGGTCGCGTGAGCTCCCCACGGGTCGCGATCGTCGGCGCCGGCTTCGGCGGCATCGCGACGGCCATCGCCCTCCGCCAGGCGGGTGTCCAGCGCGTTGAGCTGTACGAGCGCGCCGAGCACCTCGGCGGCGTCTGGTGGTTCAACGACTACCCCGGCGCCGCGTGCGACATCCCGTCCGCGATGTACTCGTACTCCTACGCGCAGCGCAAGGACTGGTCGCGCCCGTGCCCGTCACGAGACGAGGTCCTGGGGTACATGGCCGATGTCGCGCGCGAACACCGCGTCGACGAGCAGATCCGGCTGAACACGGAGATCACGGCGGCCCGGTTCGACGAGACCACGATGGCGTGGACCCTCGAGAGCGCCGACGGTGCCACGTTCGAGGCCGACGTCCTGGTGCTCGCGTGCGGGCAGCTCAGCCGGCCGGCGATCCCGAACGTCCCCGGGCGTGAGACCTTCGGCGGACAGCAGTTCCACAGCGCCGAGTGGCCGGCGGGCGAGGACCTCGCGGGCAAGCGGGTCGCCGTCGTCGGCACGGGCGCGACGGCGGTGCAGGTCATTCCCGCGATCGCCGAGGCGGCGGCGCGGGTGGACGTCGTCCAGCGCTCTGCGGCCTGGATGCTCCCGCGGCAGAACGAGGACTACTCGCCCTTCACCCTTTCGCTGATCAAGCGCGTTCCCGGGCTCCAGTGGGCGCGCCGCCGGTTCCTGCAGACCTTCGGCGTGGCCGTGACCGCCGGGCTGGTGCGGAACCCGCGGTTCAACCTGCCGTGGCAGCTGTGGTCGGCGGCGTACCTCCGTCTCCGGGTCAAGGACCCGGTCCTGCGCGCGAAGCTCCGGCCGCGGGACCCGTTCGGCTGCAAGCGGATGCTCTTCAGCTCCAAGTACTACGAGACCGTGCAGCGGCCCGATGTCGCGCTGCTGACCCAGGGCATCGACCGCGTCACCAAGACCGGCATCGCCTACGCCGACGGCATCGAGCGCGACGTCGACACGATCGTCTGGGCGACCGGTTTCCAGGACGCGCTCGTCGCACCGATGGACGTCACCGGGCGCGACGGACAGCGGCTCGCCGACACGTGGGCAGGCGGCGAGGTCGCCCACCACGGCATCACGGTCCACGGCTTCCCGAACGCGTTCCTGCTCTACGGGCCGAACACGAACCTCGGCTCGGGCTCGATCATCGAGATGCTCGAGGCGCAGGCGTCATACATCGTGCAGGCCGTGGGGATGCTCCCGGCCGACGGGGGCTACGCGATCGAGGTGACCGCAGCCGCCCAGGAACTGTCGAACGCCGCACTCGACCACGAGATGCGCTCGACCGTCTGGAACGGCTGCGACAGCTGGTACCGCAAGGACCACACGGGGCGCATCACGCGCAACTGGCCGATGTCCGTGCGCGAGTACGTCGAGACGGTCGCCGTGCCCGCGCGGCACGACTTCGCCCTGCTGCGCCCAAGCCATGACGCGCACCCGGCGCCCGTCGTGCCCCCGCCGAGCCGCACCGCCGCGTAGATCCCGCAAACGCGACATCGACGCCTCAGACGGTCTTCAGCCCGCCGCTGTCGACCTGGATGTCCGCGCCGGTGAGGCTGGCGCAGCGAGGCGACGCGACGAACGCCACGGCATCCGCGATCTCGCTCGGCCTTGCGAGCCGCCCGATCGAGAGCTGCATCATCTCCGGCGCGAGGCTCGCGAGCGCGGTCTCGCGATCCACGCCGGCGCTGGAGGCGAAAACGTCCGCGGCGCCGCCCTCGTCCGTCCACCAGGGCGTGATCGTCGCGCCCGGGCTCACGGCGTTCACGCGGACGCCCTGTGGCGCGAACTCCTCCGAGAGCGCCTTCGTCAGCGCCAGCATCGCGGCCTTGGCGGCGGCGTAGTCGAGGTTCATCGTCGCCGGCTGCCGCGCTGCGGTCGAGGCGATGTTGACGATCGTCCCGCCGCGCTCGACGAGGATCGGCAGCGCGGCGCGCGACGCCCGCACGGCCGTGAGCAGGTTGAACTCGAGGACCGCGTGCCAGTCGGCGTCGGTCCGCGTGAGGAACCCGCCGTGGGGCACAGCGACGCCGGGCGGCGGGCCGCCCGCGTTGTTCACGAGCACGTCGAGGCCGCCGTGGAGCTCGACGGCGCGCGCGATCACCTCGGCGGGCGCATGTGCGTCCATGAGGTCAACCGCGACGTGGATGACGTCGCCATCGATCGCGGCCAGCTCCTCGGTGAGCGTCCGGGAGGCGGCGATGACGCGTGCGCCCTCCGCCGTGAACGCGCGAACGATCTCCAGGCCGATGCCCTTCGACGCTCCGGTGATGACGGCGACGCGGCCGGTGAGCTGCAGATCCATGGTGTGCTCCTGATCGGGGACACACGGAGAACGAAGTGACGACGCGCGACGTGAGCGAGTCGAGCGCGAAGTCCGAAAGCCGCTGACTACTGGAGCCAGGTGACCACCTCGTCGGCGCGGCTGAGCATCGGCATGTGGCCGCTGTCGATGACGTCGGGCTCGGTGCCGAGTTCCCGCAAGACCAGCCGCCGCAGGAAGGGCTCCGGGAACAGGCGGTCCCGCACGCCTATGAGCGCCCGGGTCGGCACGTCGGGCCACGCGGTCAGGGGCCAGGCCTCACCGAACGTCGCACCGGCGTCGCCGCCGCGCTCCCATTGGGCGAGCGTCTCGGCGGCGAGGGGTTCGGGCACGTCGTGCAGGAAGAGCTCGCGCGTGTCGAACGACGGCTCGGGACAGCCGACGGCCCCGCCCCAGCCCGACGCGGACACGCCGGGGAGCGGAACCATTGGCGCGACGAGGCGGAGCGCATCGGCGCGGTCCGCGACGAGCGGAGCGTGGAACGCGCCCATCGAGTGCGCCGCGACGGTCACGCTCGCTCGATCTCCGATCGCTTCGCGGAGCACCCGCTCGAAGGTGGAAAGGTCGGCGTCCGCATCGTCGTACGGCAGCCGCGGGGAGAGCACCTCATGGCCATTGGCGCGCAGCCGCTCGGCGACGAGGTGCCAGTCCCACGGGTCGCCGCCTCCGCCGGGAATCAGGAGATAGGTCATGTGGGTGTATGACCCGCGTCAGCGGGAAAACTCACCGTTCCTCAGAACAGCGCGGGGGTCTTCTCCAGGTCGAGCAGCGCCCGCTTCGTCTCCAGCCCGCCGCCGAACCCGGTCAACGAGCCGTCGGCGCCGATGACGCGGTGGCACGGGACGATCAGCCCGATCGGGTTGCGGCCGTTCGTCGCGCCGAC
>JAEMSV010000053.1 GCA_016462625.1 Solirubrobacteraceae bacterium
GCAGTACGGCCAGGTGGTGCGGAAGATCGCGCGGATGTCGCTCCCGGGCGGCGGCACGACGACCGAGCCCGAAGCGCCGCGCGTGCCCGAGCGCCGGCTGCGCCCGGTTCCGGCTGTGGCTTAGTCCTCGCCGAGCAGATCCGCGGCCCGCAGCGCGAGCTCCAACTCGAGGCGCACCGCGGAGTCGTCGAGCTCGTCACCGAAGACCTCGCGCAGTCCGGCGAGCCGGTAGCGGACGGTCTGGGGGTGGACGTGCAGCGCCTCGGCCGTCCGCGTGACGTCGCCGTGCGCGGCGAGCCAGGCCCGCAGCGTCTCCTCGGCGCGTTCGCCCGCGCCCGGCTTCATCGCGCGGAGCGGGGCGAGCCTGCGGTCGGCCAGCTCGCGGGCGAGGGGTTCATCGCCGGCGAGCAGCAGCTCCAGGAGGTGGTCGTCGGCGCGCACGAGCCGCGCGTCGCCGAGCCGCCCGGCGACGTGCAACGGCCAGCCGGCCAGTGCGCGCCGGGCCGACTTGTGGGCACGGTCCCAGGGGACGGTCGGGCCGAGGACGGCGCGCCGCCCGCGCAGCCCGGCGGCGACCTGGCGCAGCTGGCCCGGTCCCTCGGGGTCGGGGACGAGCAGGATCGCGACCGGGTCGAGCGCCGCGCCGATCGTCCCCTCCGGCAGCCGGCGGGCGAGCGGTACGACGTCGGGATCTTCGATGGCCAGGGCCGCGAGGGTCGTCGGCAGGGGCCAGTCCGCCTGCTCGGCGAGATGCGCGACCGCGTCGGGATCCGGCGCCGCCGTGGTGACAAGGAGCTCGACGAGGGCGTGGCGGCGGGCGTGGACCGATCCGTCGCGCGCCGCCTGCTCCTGGGTGTAGCCCGCGACCGATGCCGATGCGAGCCGGTCGATGTAGGCGAAGATCGCCTCGGCGATGGCGACGAGCGTGCGGGGGTCGACCCGGTCGCCCAGCTCGGCCACCTGCCGCCACGCGACCCGCGCGCCGACGCGGTAGGCGGACTGCAGCGAGTCGAGCGTCCGCCCCGCGCGCAGCTCGGCCCGCCCCATCTCCTCGTAGACGCGCACGTCCGGCACGTCGGTGTCACGCCCGAGGAGGTCGACGAACTGGCGCAGCGCCTCGGTGCTGCCCTCGGAGATCAGGCGCCCGAACTCGCCCTCCATGGGCTGGTCGTACTCGGCAACCTCCGCGCGCACCGCCGTGATGATCTCCTCCACGATCCCCGGGAGCGCGGGACGGATCAGATCGGCGAGCTCCGGTGGGACGGCTCGCCACGGGATCGTGGGGCGTGAGGGGTCGGCGGCGGCCACGAGGGACCGCAGCTTCTCACGGGGCCGCCCTGGCGCGAACCCGTGCGCTGAGGACGCGGATCGCCTCCGAAGCCGCGATCGCGTGCCCTTCGCTGCTGCAGTGCAGGCCGTCCGGGCTGTAGATCGCCGGGTCCGCGCCCGCCGCGTGGTTCGTGCAGTCGACGTGGATCGCGCCGTGACGGGCCGCGACCGCGGCCGTGCGCTCGGAGAGCCGGTGGATCCGCCGGGTGAGCGGTGCGCGGAACTCTTCGGGGACGTACGGCGAGCCGGATGCGTCGAACATGCCGAGCGTCACCACGTCCGCGCCGGTCGCGCGCAGTGCCCCGACGATCGTGTCGAGCTCCGCCTCCACGCGATCGAGGTCCAGCTCGGGCCGGAGGATGTCGTTGCCCCCCGCGCTGACCAGCGCGAGATCCGGCGCGAACGCGAGCGCCGACCCGAGCTGCCGCGCGCGGATCTCGGCGGCCAGCAGGTCGCGCATCCCGAGGTTGCGGGCGGCGCTGATGTCCCCCATGGCGTCGAAGACCCGGTCGATCCACGCGCGCCGCCGGTACGAGCCGTCGTGCGCGCCGAGCCCCTCGATGATGCTGTCCCCCAGCGCGACGACCCGCCGCCATGGGGCGTCGCGCAGAAGAGCGGCCGCCTCGTCGGCGGACAAGCAGCGCGGGTCGGCCGCCTCGAGCACTGCCGCGGTCATGACGTGGCCTCCGCGGTCGTGAGGGCCGGCGATGGCGGTGCCGCCGTTCCGGGCAGGACGAGCCGCAGCCCGAAGCCGGCCACCGCGAGTGCCGCCACGGCGCCGAGCACGTAGACGTCCGCATACGCGCCGGTCGTCCCCGGCGTGTGTCCGTCGAGCAGCATCGCCAGCGCGGCGACGCCCAGCGCCCCGCCAACCTGGCGCGCGGTCACGTTCAGCGCAGTGGCGCTGGCGAACCGCTCGGGCGGGGCCGAGAGCGCCGCCGCCGTGGACGTCCCTGTGGTGATGAGCCCCATCGCCGCGCCGAGCACCATGCCACCCGGCAGCCAGAACGTCAGGAACGCCGGGTCAGCGGGCAGCGTCGCCGCGAGGAAGACGCCATCGGACGCAAGCAGGAGGCCGCCGGCGATGACGACCGGCCGCGGGCCGATCCGGCCCGTCAGCGGGGCGACGCCGAGCGCGAAGATCCCCGCCATGATCCCGCCGGGCGTCATCGCGAGGCCGGCCTCCAGCTCGGAGTAGCCCCAGACGTCGGTCAGGAACAGCACGCCGACCAGCAGCCACGCGTAGAGGACCACGCCGTAGGCGAGCCCGGCGAGGTTCGCGAACGCCAGCGACGGGACCCGCCACAGGGAGACGTCGAGCGCCGGCGCCGGATGGCCCATCGACCGGCGGATGGCCGCGCCCGCGGCGAGCACGCCGCCCGCGACCGCGACGATGGTGCGCGGATCGGTCCAGCCCCAGTCCCCGCCCTGGGTCAGCCCGAGCACGACGCCGCCGACACCCGCGGCGACCAGGAGCGTCCCGACCACGTCGGGCAGCCGACCGCCGACCGCGCCGCGCGGTACGGCCGTCCAGGCGACCGCGATGAGCGCCGCCGCCATCGGGAGGTTGATGATGAACAGCCACCGCCACCCCGCCCCGTCGACGACGACGCCGCCGACCGCCGGGCCGACCGCGGCGGCGAGTGCGCCTGCGGCGCTCCAGACGCCGATCGCGCGGGTCCGCCGCTCCGGCGGGACGTCGGTCAGGACGATCGCCAGCGACGCCGGGATCATCACCGCCGCGCCCACGCCCTGGATGGCCCGCGCGGTGACGAGCGCCCCGAGCGACGGCGCCAGCGCGCACGCCAGCGAGGCCAGGGCGAACAGCGCGGTGCCAGCGATGAACAGCGGCCGGCGACCGAGGGCGTCGGCGAGCCGGCCCGCCGGGGCGAGCAGTGCGGCGAACGCGACCGCGTAGGCGGTGATTACCCACGACAGGTCGCTGAAGGCGTGCCCGCCGAAGCTCGTGTGCAGGTCGGGAATGGCGAGGTTGGCAACGGTCGCGTCCAGCATCGCCAGGGCGGTGGCGCCCCCGGCGAGCGCAAGGACGGCGCCGTGACCGTGCTCCGATGGTGTGGAAGACATGAGTCGTGACCTCGTTGGTGATGAAGAAGTACGAACGGTCGTACTATTAGTTTCTCGACAGCGCCGTGTCAAGGCGTATTCTTCGAGACCAACGCACGACCGGACATCGACCAACATGCCCAAACAGACCACAGACGGCCGCGTCCTGCGCGGCGAGCAGACCCGCCAGGCGATCCTCCGGCGGGCGGCCGACATCGCCTCGGTGGAGGGCCTAGAGGGGCTGTCGATCGGACGCCTGGCGACGGCGCTCGACGTCAGCAAGAGCGGCGTCTTCGCGCACTTCGGCTCGAAGGAGGAGCTCCAGCTCGCGACGATCCGCGTGGCCGCCGAGGTCTTCGCCGCCCACGTCGCCACACCGGGCCTCGAGCATCCCCCGGGCGCCCTGCGGCTCTGGCGCCTCTGCGACGCCTGGCTGGACTACGCACAGGCGCCCGTCTTCCCCGGCGGTTGCTTCTTCTGCAACGCGTCGGCGGAGTTCGACGCGCGCCCCGGCCGCGTGCGCGATGCCCTGGCGGACAGCCTGCGCCTGTGGCAGCAGCTCCTCGAGCGCACCGCGGCAGATGCGCAGCAGCTCGGCGAGCTCCGCGACGACGTCGACGTCCCGCAGCTCACGTTCGAGCTCGACGCGTTCGCCCGCGCTGCGAACGCCGTGTGCCTCCTGGGCGACGACGCGACCGCGTTCGCTCGGGCGCGCCGCGCCATCCGGGCCCGGATCAGCGCCGAGCTGACCGACCCGCAGCTCCTGCCGGTCTAAGGTTCGCTCGGAACCATCCCCGGAGGAGCGCCCGATGTCAGGCTGGACCGCAGAGCAGATCCCCGACCAGAGCGGCCGCACCGCGGTCGTCACCGGCGCGAACAGCGGCCTCGGGCTCGTCAGCGCGAGCGAGCTCGCCGGCCACGGCGCCCACGTCGTGCTCGCCTGCCGCAACGTCGAGAAGGGCGAGCACGCCGCGGCGAACATCCGCGAGCGCCACCCGCAGGCCTCGGTCGAGGTGCGCGCGCTGGACCTCAGCTCGCTCGAGTCGATCCGGGCGTTCGCCGACGCCCTCGTGCCCGAGCATCCGAAGCTCGAGCTGCTCCTGAACAACGCCGGGATCATGATGCCGCCGCGGCAGCTGACCGCCGACGGGTTCGAGCTGCAGATCGGCACGAACCACCTCGGCCACTTCGCGCTCACCGGGCTCCTGCTGCAGGCGCTCCAGGCGGGCGACGCGGCTCGCGTCGTCACCGTCAGCAGCATCGAGCACCGCCCCGGCCGCATCGACTTCGACGATCTGCAGCGCGAGAAGTACAGCCCACGCAGCGCCTACCAGCAGTCCAAGCTCGCGAACGTCCTGTTCGGCCTCGAGCTGGACCGCCGTCTGCGCGCCGCGGGGTCGCCGCTCATCAGCGTGCTCGCTCACCCCGGCTACTCCGACACGAACCTCCAGCGCACCGGGCCGACCGGGATCATGCGCGGGCTCCTCGAGGTCGGCAACCGGATCATCGCCCAGGACAAGAAGCAGGGCGCGCTGCCGCAGCTGTACGCGGCGACGATGCCGGACGTCGAGGGCGGCCAGTTCTACGGGCCGAAGGGCCCGGGCGAGATGCGCGGCAAGGTCGGCCTCGTCAAGCCGGTCAGCGCCGGGCGCGACGAGATCAGCGCCGAGCGCCTGTGGACGGTCTCCGAAGACCTGACCGGCGTCACGTACCCGCTGCCGTCGCCCGCCGCGGCGTAGCGCCGAGCTCGGCGAGGAGCGCGTCCCACGCCGCCGCATCCGCGGCGGCGTCGCCCTCGGCCGCCGGGACCCCGGGCGGGACCGGGAGGTCATCGACGGCCCGCGGCTCGGTGGCGCCCGCGACCGCCGCGAGCTGCTCGCGGGCCTGCTCGTCCCCGCCGACGAGGACGAGGACCCCGCGCGAGGCGAGGAGTGCGGCGGCGAGCGCCGCATGGTCCACCGGAGCGAGCACGATGGTCGCCAGCGGATCCTCCGCGGGGAGGTAGACGGCCCCCGCCGGGCGCCAGCGCCGGACCCGGACGCCGTCGGCGAGCAGGCGGCGCGTGACCGTGCGGGACGCGGTGCGTCCGTCCGGCGTCTCGGCCCGCACGTCCATGCGGACCGGCCGCAGCGACCGGAGTGCCGCCACGCCCTCGGTCGGCTTCGCCGGCTTCCACCCCTCATCGAGCCCGGCGGCGCTGCCGGCGGACGCGCGCCAGACCCGCCCGTCGTCGTCGCGCACACGCGCGCGCCACACGATGGTCAGGTTGGGGCCTGCGCCGCGGAGGCGCAGATCCACCGGCTCGTCGAGCAGGTCCTCGGGCTTGCCGGCGAGCTCCAGAGCGGTCACCCCACCAGCGTATGCTCGCGAGCGCATGGACAACCTCGTCCGCATCGGCGCCGTCGCGAGCGCCCTCGGCGTCAGCGTCGACACCCTGCGCCGCTGGGAGCGCAACGGGCGCATCACCTTCGAGCGGCGCGGCGGAGACAGGTACCTGCCTGGGCCCGAGCTGGCGACACTGCTGCGCGAGCGCAAGCCGGTCAGCGGGACGAGCGCCCGCAACCGCCTGGACGGGATCGTCGTCGACGTCAAGGTCGACGGCGTCATGGCCCAGGTGGACATGGCCTGCGGGGAGTTCCGCATCGTGTCGCTGATGTCCCGCGAGGCGGTCGAGGAGCTGGGCCTGCAGCCCGGCTCGCCCGCGCGCGCGGTGGTCAAGGCGACGACGGTCATCGTGGAATCCCCCTGAGGGGTGGCTCGGACGGCCGAGCGGTGGGATAGCTTGCCGCGCGCTGCACCAATCCCCCTAGGAGGCAAACATGAGTACTGCTGCCGCGGCGGAGGCGGTCATCGAACCGCCGTCGCCGTCGAAGTACTGGTGGCTGCTGGCGATCGTCGGTGTCCTGACCGTCATCATCGGCTTCGTCGCCCTCATCTACCCCGGCCCGACGCTCCTCGTCGTCGGCCTGCTGTTCGGCATCTGGCTCCTGATCTGGGGTTCGATGGCGATCTACCGCGGCATCGCCGAAGGCGGCGGCACGGGAATCCGGGTCCTCTCGGTGATCATCGGCGTCCTCGGCGTCCTCGCCGGGCTCGTCTGCATCGTCAGGCCCGGTCAGAGCGTCCTCACCGTCGTGCTCGTCATCGGCATCTGGTGGCTCGCCACCGGGATCCTGGAGTTCATCCAGGGCGTCGCCGTCCACGAGTACCGCTGGACCAACATCATTCTCGGCGTCATCGGCGCCGGCGCGGGCATCATCATCCTGGTGTGGCCGGGCATCGGCCTCGTCACGCTCGTGTTCATCGTCGGCTTCACGCTGATCTTCCGCGGGACGATCGAAACGATCCTCGCGTTCCAGCTCCGCAAGGCCGGGGAGGTCTGACCATGAATCGATTCCGTTCCCTCGCCCTCGTGGGCGTCGCTGCGGCCGGGCTCGCGCTCGGCGCCTGCGGCAGCTCGCCGGAGGACGACGCCCGGGATGAGGGCAAGAACATCGGCGAGGCCATCGCCGAGTTCCAGACGGCCGACAGCGCCGAAGAGGCGGGCGCCGCGATCGACGACTTCAACAAGGCTCGCGAACAGCTGAGTGAAGACACGCGCGAGCGCGTCGCCGACCAGGTCGAGACGCAGGGCCTGAACGTCCAGGCGCTCGTCCAGGCGTACACGGCCGATCCGTCGGACGCAAACGCGCAAGCGCTCAAGAACGCGGCGAACGAGCTGCGCTCTCAGGCGCAGGCGTTCCAGTCCGCGAACAACTCCACCGCGGTCGCCTTCTGGGAGGGCGTCGAGGAGGGGTACGACGACGAGATCGACTGATCCGTCCGGCTCCGTGCGCCGCTCAGCCTCCGGGCAGGGCGGCGCGCACAGCCTCAGTACCGCAGCGCGGCGACGATCCCGCCGCCCTGGGCGAGCGCGTCGCACTCGCCCACCCGCAGGATGCTGACCCGCGCTCCCGAGCCGAGCGCGAGCTCCACCGCGCGCTCGCCGACCACGGAGGGCGGCTCGCCGTTCACCGGGGACACGCCCTGGGGATCGAGCACGAGATGCGCGACGCGGCCCTCGCCGAGTGCATCGAGCACCGCCTTGGCCCCGAGTGCACCACGGCCACCGGGATGGGCGCTGTCGACGGCGGTCTGCACCGTCGCCGCCACGCGATCGCGACGCGCCTGCAGGATCGTCGGCTCGAGCCGCTCGTCCAGCGCGCCCAGCGACTCCTCGTGGAGATTCGCATCGATACTCGCGAGTACGCAGTTCTGGATCTGCGCGGGCAGGTCCCCGGCGAACGTCCGCGCGACCCCCGCCTCGCCCACGAGCACGATGTCGGTGACGCCCAGCTCGCCGAGACGGGCGGACACGAGGCGCGCGGTGTCGCGCAGGAACCGGCGGTGCAACGAGTCGACGTGTGCGTCCCTCCGGTCGGGCACGTCGGAGTCCGCGAGGTCGCGCTCATCGGGCGGCTCGGTGAATCGTCCGCCCGTGACCTCCTGGGTGGTGCCAGCGATCCAGCGCACGAGGCGCACGGCGTCGCGGCCCAGCAGCACCGCGACCGCCGGGGCCCCGAGATCGACGCTCGCGGCAAGCGGTGCGACCTGCGCGCGGGGGCCCCAGTGGACCTCGCTGCGGTCGAGCGGCAGCTGCAGGGTCTCGAAGTGATCGAACGCCGGATCGTCTGCGACGACCCAGACGAAGCTGCGTCCGCGCTCGGCCCGGTCGAGCCCGGAGAGCCGTCGCTCCACACGTTCCCTCAACGCCCGAAACGCCACCTTGGCGGCGTGATCCCCCTGAGACTCCACCGTATGGCCTTCGGTGCGAAGGCCGTTGCGGACCTCGATGGCCCATGCGGGGTCATCCGGGGTCGCGTTCGCGGGGTCACGGGGGTCGGTCCGGGCCGCCAGCGTGAGCACTCCGTGCTCCGAACGCAGGGCAGCGAGCTTGCGAAGCTCCTCCGACGCGATCATCGCCCCGACCGTAACCGATCGGGGCGAAGATCAAGCCGGTTCCCTTCCAGGGATTCTTACTGCGTGCAGGCCTGGACGGCCGCGACGTTGCCGGCGGCCTTCTGCAGGCAGTCCGTGACCGACTTCGCGTTCTGCATCGCCGTGTCGGCCTGCTTGGTCGCGGCATCGGCCGCCTTCTGCACGTCGTCGGTGGAGGACGGCGTGACCACCGACGCGGGCGCCACGTCGGGGGTCGCGGCGTCGGCGGACGGCGTGCCGCCCTTGCGGAGATCCGAGCCGTCGAGGTTGGCGGTGTAGTACGAGGCGCCGTTGAAGTAGACCTTCCAGTCGGCCTTGCCGCTGATCGGGTCGATCCCGACGATCGCGTGGGTCACGTCGTCGAGCTTCAGGCCCGCGTCCTTCTTGATCGCGCCGGCGATGACCTGGTCGAGGACCTTGGGATCGATGTCGGCGAGCGGGAAGACGTTGTCCGAGAGCTTGCCCGGCCCGGTCAGCGAGACCGGGAAGTCCTGGACGTCGCCGTCCTGGTTGATCTTGAAGCCGTCGGCGTCCTTCTCGCTGCCCTTCGAGACCTCGGCGGTGATGTAGCCGGGGTAGATCGTGATGGCGAGCGCGTCGGTCCGACCATCGCCCTTCTCCTTGACCGTGGCGAGCGCGTCGCTGAGGTTCGAGGCACGCAGCAAAGACGACTCGTCGGCCGCACTGGCGGTGGCCTCATCGAGCGAGTCGCGGGCTGTGTCCATGCCGTTGAAGGCCTTGTAGCCCCCAAAACCAACCACCACGAGGGTGATGAGGCCGGAGACGAGCAGACGAAGCGGGTTGAAGTACATGGTGAAGCTCCTGGGTCGGTGGTCGATCGTTCCCTCAACCACGGACGCCGTGCGGACTTACGCGGACCGCCCGGGAATTTCTCCGCCCCGGTCCTTCTTCTGCAAGAAATCCTGCAACGAGCAGGGAAACTCTGCGCTTCGAAGTAGGATGGCCCCCGCGCCGAGTCACCGCCTTCCGCAGGCGGTGATCGGGGGACCCACTCGTGGCCACCGTGGTCACTGGGGCGAATCGCCGCTCATGCGGCCGTAGCGCGGTCTTCCCCGCGCGAGCCCGTCAGCTGACCTCGTAGGCGCCGATTCCCATGCCGGTTCCCCGCTTCAACAGTCGAGCCCTGCTCGTCCTCGTCTGCGCCCTGCTGGCGTGTCTTGCCCTGCCTGCGTTCGCGGCGGCGGAGCACCCGACGCTCGAGCGCGGCGACCACGGGCGCTCGGTGAAGGTCCTCCAGCGCTACCTCGGGCTGAAGGCCGACGGCGCATTCGGCAAGGGCACGCTGCGCGCGGTCAAGCGCTTCCAGCGCCGCCACCACCTGACGGCCGACGGCATCGTCGGGCCGGGCACCTGGCAGATGCTCCGTCGCGCCAAGGCCGCCCGGCGGGCGAGCAGCGGCGGGTCCGGCCGCACATCCAGCCGCGGCTCCTCGGTCCGGCTGCTCCAGCGCAAGCTCGGCATCGCCGCCGACGGGGTCTTCGGCCCCGGCACGTCGCGTGCGGTCAAGCGCTTCCAGCGGGCGCACGGCCTCACGGCCGACGGGGTCGTCGGGCCCGCGACGTGGCGCGCCCTCGGTGTCCGCGGCAGCCACCCCGTCCTCAAGCGCGGCGGCGCGGGCGGGCGCCGTGGCGGCCTGCCGATCCGCGTGCAGCGCGCGATCAATGCGGCGAACCGCATCCACGCGCGTCCGTACGTGTACGGCGGCGGCCACGGCTCGTTCAACGACAACGGCTACGACTGCTCGGGCTCGGTCTCCTACGTCCTGCACGGCTTCGGCGCGCTCGATTCGCCGCTGGACTCCTCCGCGCTGATGTCCTACGGCGCACCGGGCAAGGGCCGCTGGATCACGATCTACGCGCACGGCGGCCACGCCTTCATGACCATCAACGGCCGCCGCTACGACACCACCGACCGCGCCCGTGACGGCTCACGCTGGCACAAGGACATGCGGTCGACGGCGGGCTACACGGTCCGCCACCCGCCGGGCCTCTAGCCCAGGTCCGTCCCCTCGCCCGGCTGCAGAATCCGGACCTCGGTCTTCGGCGCGAGCTTCGCGGTCACCGTCTTGTACATGTGCGGCGGGTCGCGCAGCGGCTCGGGCTTCCAGCGGTGCATCCCGCGCGGGTAGAAGGTGCCCCAGTGGATGGGGACCGCGACGCGCGGCTTGATGAGCGCCGTCGCGGCGGCGGCACGCTCCGGGTTGAGATGGCCCGGGCCGAGGCTCGGGCCCCAGCCCCAGACCGGCATGAGCGCGAGGTCGATCTCGCCGAGCTGCGCCATCTCGTCGTGCAGATCGGTGTCGCCGGCGAAGTAGACGCTGCGCGCGGGCGAGCGCACGACATACCCCACGGCATCGGCCTCCGGGCCGAGCGCGCGCCGCCCGCTGTGGACAGCCGGCACCGCAGTGACCTCGAGGCCGCCGATCTGCACGGTCTCCCCCACCGCGATCTCGCGGATATCGCGGGGACCGAGCTTCTTCAGTGCCGGGGTCGCGCCGCGCGGGATCACGAGCGGGACCGCGGGATCCAGCCGCTTGAGCGACGGGATGTCGAGGTGGTCATGGTGCAGGTGGCTGAGCAGGACGGCGTCCAGGCCGGCCTGGTGCTCGGCCGGCGGCGACGGGCCGTGACGGCGCAGGTGCAGCATCCAGTCGCGCAGGATCGGATCGGTCAGCACGCGCGTGCCGCCGAGCTGCACGAGCGCCGTCGCGTGGCCCAGGAAGTCGACGTGGTCCTGCATCGCGCGCATCGTCGCACGCTCGCGGATCAGCCGGCTGGCAATCTGAATTTAGTCATGGCATACTTTCGCTCGTGTCGAAGCTCAGCCGCCGGAAGCTGCTCGCCGGATCTGCCGCCCTGAGCGGCGCCGCAGTGGTCGCCCACGCCAACGTCCCCCACCAGCACCCGTGGGAGTCCGAGGCGAACGCGGCGACCGGGCACGACCACAGCGGCTCGACCAGCACCACCGCAGATCCCCACGCCGGCCATGGCAACGGGCACGCCGACTTCCGCGGCGGCGGCACCGTCGACCACTCCCGCAACGCCTTCGACCCGCACGAGATCCTCCGCGACTTCGACTGGGGCAAGACGCGCCGCGGCCCGAACGGACGGGTCATCCGCGAGTGGGAGCTCGTCGCCATCGACAAGGAGATCGAGATCGCCCCCGGCGTCTCGTTCGCCGCCTGGACCTACAACGGCCGCGTCCCCGGGCCGACACTGCGCTGCAACGAGGGTGACCTCCTGCGGATCCGCTTCTTCAACGGCTCCGAGCACCCCCACACGATCCACTTCCACGGCATCCACCCCGCCGAGCAGGACGGCGTGCCCGGGATCGGCGCCGGCGAGATCGCGCCCGGCGGCAGCACGGTGTACACGTTCGAGGCGCTCCCGGCGGGCCTGCACCTGTACCACTGCCACGTCCGCCCGCTGGCCGAGCACATCGCGAAGGGCCTCTACGGCGCGTTCATCGTCGACCCGAAGGACGGCCGCGAGGACGCCGACGAGATGGTCATGGTCATGAACGGGTTCGACACGAACTTCGACCGGGCCAACGAGATGTACGCCGCGAACAGCATCCCGTTCGCGTACATGAACACGCCGATCCAGGCCAAGCGCAACGAGCTCGTCCGGGTCTACATCGTCAACGTCCTCGAGTACGACCTCATCAACTCGTTCCACCTGCACGGGAACCTGTTCGACTACTTCCCGACGGGTACGAGCAGGACGCCGAGCGAGCTGACGGACACGGTCATGCTCTGCCAGGGCCAGCGCGGGATCGCCGAGTGGCGCTTCCCCCACCCCGGCAAGTACATGTTCCACGCGCATCAGTCCGAGTTCACCGAGCTCGGCTGGCAGGGCTTCTTCGAGGTCAAGGACTGATGGAGGCGCGCACCGCCACGGGTGACGAGGCCTTCGGCGGCGCGCCGCGCTGGCTGCTGGGGCTGGTGCCGCTCGTGCTCATCATCGCCGCGATCGGCGGGTTCGCCGCGCTCGGCGGGCCGGGGCTCGGCGAGCGCCGCGGGGTGCCGGCCGAGGAGCTCGTGGTCGACAAGACGGTGCTCGAGCCCGGCCTGATCGAGCTCACGGTGCGCAACGACGGCCCCGACGCGGTCCGCGTCTCACAGGTCGTCGTCAACGACGCGTTCGCCCAGTTCACCGGCGCCGACGATCCGATCGAGCGACTGAAGACCGCGACGGTGAAGATCCAGCAGCCGTGGATCGAGGGCGAGGCCTACGAGGTCTCGCTCATCACCTCGACGGGCGGCACGATCGTCCACGCGATCGACGTGGCGGTGGAGACGCCCGACGTCGACGGGTCGTTCTTCGGGCTGATGGCGCTGCTGGGCATCTATGTCGGGGTGATCCCGGTCGCGCTCGGCATGCTCTGGCTGCCGTGGGTGCGGCGGATCCCGGCTACCTGGCTGCGGGTCGTGATGGCCGTGACGGTCGGACTCCTCGCGTTCCTCACGGTCGACGCGCTGCTCGAGGGCTTCGAGCTCGCCGGCACCGGGTCGCAGGCCTTCGGCGGCAGCGCGCTCGTCCTGCTCGGCGCGATGGTCGCCTACCTCCTGCTCAGCGGCGTCTCGGCGTGGATGGAGCAACGCCGCGCTGCGGCGAGGGCCGGCGGGGCGAGCGCGGGGACGATCGCGCTGATGGTCGCGACCGGCATCGGGCTGCACAACCTCGGGGAGGGGGTCGCGATCGGCGCGGCCTACACGACGGGCGCGCTCGCGCTCGGCGCGTTCCTCGTCGTCGGCTTCGCGATCCACAACACCACCGAGGGCCTCGCGATCGTCTCGCCGCTCGCGCACGAGCGGGTATCGGTCGGGCGGCTCGTCGTGCTCGGGCTGATCGCGGGCGCGCCCGCGGTGCTCGGCGCGTGGATCGGCGCGGCGGCATTCAACGCCAGCGCGGCGGCGTTCCTGTTCGGCTTCGGTGCCGGTGCCATCGCCCAGGTCATCGTGCAGCTTGCGCCGAGTTTGCGGGATCCCGATGGGCGGACGCTCAACCCACCGGCTGTTGCTGGCATCCTCGGGGGCATGGCGGTGATGTTCCTCACCGGACTGCTGGTGGCCGCATGACTCGCGCTGCGCGCTCGCATGCGGCCGGGAGTACTCGCTGCGCTCGTACGTCCCCGCCGAAGGCTGCGGCCTGATGGCGGCCGGACCCCACCGCGTCGGGCAGACGGGCTCCTCGGAGGCCGTCGAGAACTACGCGAAGGCGATCTATGCGCTGCAGCAGCGCTCCGAGGGCGCGGCGGTCTCGACCAACGACCTCGCCGAGCGGATGGAGGTCACGCCGGCCTCGGCGTCCTCGATGGTCCGCAAGCTCACCGAGCTGGGCCTCGCCGAGCACGAGCCCTACCACGGGGTCGAGCTGACCGACCAGGGCGCCCGGGTCGCGCTGGAGGTGCTCCGCCACCACCGGCTGCTCGAGCTCTACCTCGCCGAGCACCTTGGGGTGCCGTGGGATCGCGTGCACGAGGAGGCAGAAGCGCTGGAGCACGTGCTCAGCGAGGACCTTGAGGCGCGGATCGCCGCGAAGCTCGGGCACCCCACCCACGACCCGCACGGCGACCCGATCCCCAGCGAGGATCTGGTGATCGCCGAGACCGGGACCTCGCGCCTGGCCGATCTCGACGCAGGCGTGAACGGGCGGTTCGTGCGCGTGTCGGATTCCGACCCGGAGATGCTGCGCTACCTGACGAGCCGGGGCATCGCGCTCGGCGACGACTTGGAGGTCCTCGAGCGCCAGCCGTTCAACGGTCCGCTCACGGTGCGGGTCGGCGACGGCCTGCACACCCTCGGCGGTGACCTCGCTGCGGCGATGCGCATCGAGCTCGTCTAGACACAACGCCGCCGCCGGACGACGCTCCAGCCGCGCCGGCCTTGACCGGCCGGCGCAAGGAACGCCCTCCCGCGGCGGCGCCGGGGGTTGGGGCGCGGAACCCGGGCCTGTCCTACCGGGCGATCCGCAGGGGCGGCGGTCGTTGCGAGACACAGCCACCCTCGGTGTCGATCCTCGTCTCCCCCTGGTCCGGATGCAATGGAGAGCGCTCCAGGGTTCGCGTCATGCCGTTGTGCGCACACACAAACTGGCCCTGGCGAGGCGTTCCTGAGAGCATGCGCCTCTCTGGTCTCGAGGGGCGGCGCTGGGGAGCGCCGCGGCCAGCAAAGGGGGGAACGTTGGGACTGATGACAAACACCGGCATCCGACCGGATTTCGCAGCGTCGCCTGCGAGCGACGAAGCCATCACGCGCGTCGTGCACGCGCTCCGGGACGCCGTCCCCGCCTACGAGGCGGTCGACGACGCCGAGCTCGAGGCGTCCGTCGCCGAGATCATGCACGCCGTGGTCCCTGCCGTCTCGCGCCTGGAGCCGCCCTCCCGGGAGGTGCTCGAGCCGCTCGAGACGCACATGCGCCGCCGGGTCGACCAGGGCTTCCCCCTGGAGACCCTGATCCGCGGGGTGCAGATGGGGACGCGCGAGCTCATGGGCTTCGCCGGCGAGGAGGCCTCGCGCCTCGGCCTGAGCACCGAGGCCGTGCTGACGCTCCACAAGACCGCGTGGGATTGGACGACGTACGCGACCGAGGTGATCGTCGACGTCCATCGCGAGATCGACGTCGAGCGGGTGCGCCACGACTCCGTGCGCCGCGCCAAGTTCCTGCGCGCGCTGCTGCTCGGGCAGCTCTCTCCCGAGCAGATCCAGGACGACGCGCCCATGCACGGCCTCGTGACCGAAGGGACGTACATGGCGTTCCGCGCCCGGCCCTCCGGGTCGCGTGCGACCGCCGCGCTCGCCGCCGAGATCACGCGGTCCGGCGCGACGAACGGGCAGCGCGTCGTGCTCGAGACCGTCGACGGCGACCTCGTGGGGTGCGCCCCCGTCCGGCCGGTGGTCGGATCGCCGTACCTCGTCGGACTCGGCTCGGGGGTGGAGCTGGGCCGGCTGCGCGAGTCCTTCGCCGACGCGACCCAGGCGCTCGACGCCGCCGAGGCCTTCGGGCTGAGCGGTGCGGTGGACCTCATCGAGGTCGGCCCACGGTCGCTCGCGCTCGCGGCGGACCGCCCGGCCGCGCGTCTCGACACCCATCACTTCCCCGATCTCGACGGCGTCGGTGTCGCCGCGGAGATCGAGCTGACCGCCCGGACCCTGCTCGAGCACGACCAGCATGTCGAGGCGACCGCGGGGGCGCTGCACGTCCACCCGAACACCGTGCGCTACCGGATGAACCGGTTCCGCGCGCTGACCGGACTGGACCTTCGCCGCACGTCCGATCTCGTCACCGCGTGGTGGCTGCTCAACCGGCGGGCAGCGGGGCGCGGGCCGCTGCCGGAGGCGCTGTCGGACCGGCGAGCGGGGCACGACCGGCGCGGCGTCAGCTGAGGTAGGGCTCCACGTCGGTGATGCGGCGCAGGCGGACGGCTGCCGGGTCGATGCCGGCGGCGGTGACGCTGACGCGGACGCCAGGGGCCACGGTCCCCTCACCCATCCACGCCACCGTTCCGGCGAGGCCCTCGATGATCGTGGGCGTCCCTTCGATGTCGATCTCGGCGTGGACCGGCTCGTGCTCCGGCTCCTGCCACGCGGACCAGAACAGCCTGTCCGCCAGCGATCGCGCGGCCGAGGACGCGCCGGGAGGGGGCGCGGGTGGCTCGGGCAGGTCGCCGTCGATGGCGGTCATCATTCCGGACTCGACGTGCGGGTCGAGATCGGCCTCGCAGAACGTGACGACCGTCGCCCACGGCGCGTCGCCCTCCTCACCGAACGCCAGGCTCACGAACGCCTGCGGCCCGTCGGGATGCTCGCCGCCGAATGCTCCGGCCCAGCTGCGGGCGCCCTCCCAGCCGGCGAGCTCGTAGATCGGGCGTCCACTCGCGGCGAGGTCGCGTGCGCGGGCGCGAGCGATGACGGCGGGAACGTCCTCCTCGAACTCCTCCAGCTCCTCAGTCTCCTCCGGTTCGTCCGCGTCCACCCCGTGGACGCGATGCCCGCACCGGCGGCATCGGGCCGCGCTCTCCTGGAACGGCCCGGACAGGTCGTCGTCCTCCTCGTCCTCCTCGTCCTCGAAGCCCGGCTCCTCCCAGCCGATGAGCTCCCACTCGCACGCCTCGCAGGCAGGGCACTGCGACCAGGCGTCGGCGATGGGCTCGCGCTCGGCGTCCTCCGCCGGCAGCGGACGCGGCACGATCGCGCCCGCGGCATCTTCGAGACGCACGATCTCGTCGTCGCCGCGGGTCACAGCGAGCCAGACCGAGCGGTCGGCGGAAATCTGCCCGTCGACCCAGTCGGTACCGGCCCGCACCCGGACCCGCGCGACGCCCTTCGGCAGCTCGCCGGCGTGGTACGTGTAGTCACCCAGGTGCGCGTGGTCGGCGTCCCCGCTGATGCCCTGCCCGTTGCCGCGGCGGGTGTCGCCGCAGACGATCAGGTCGCCCTCTTCATCGCGCATCAGCACCGCGACCTTGTCGTCGTAGGAGACGGCGAGGAGCGCCGCGCCCCACTCGTAGGTCAGCGTGATCGTCGCGGGGTCAATCGCGGTGAAGGGGAGCGGCTCGGGCATGAACGGCCCGAGGTTACCCGCGACCCCCTACCGTGGACTGGCCCATGTCAGCCTTGCGTACAGACCTCAGAAACGTCGCGATCGTCGCCCACGTCGATCACGGCAAGACCACCCTCGTCGACGCCATGCTCTGGCAGTCCGGGGCATTCCGCGAGAACCAGGACGTCAATGACCGCGTCATGGACTCCATGGACCTCGAGCGCGAGAAGGGCATCACGATCCTCGCGAAGAACACCGCGGTCCGCTACGACGGCGTGAAGCTGAACATCATCGACACCCCCGGCCACGCCGACTTCGGCGGCGAGGTCGAGCGCGGGCTGACGATGGTCGACGGGGTGATGCTGCTCGTCGACGCCTCCGAGGGCCCCCTCCCGCAGACCCGCTTCGTGCTGCGCAAGGCGCTCGAGGCCGAGCTGCCGGTGATCCTCTGCGTCAACAAGGTCGACCGCCCGGACGCGCGCGTCTCCGAGGTCATCGACGAGGTCTACGAGCTGTTCTTCGACCTGGGCGCCGAAGAGCACCACATCGACTTCCCGATCGTCTACTGCAACGCGAAGGCCGGACACGCGTCGATGGAGTACCCGCTCCCCGACGACGTCACCGACCTCAAGCCGCTGATGGACCTGCTCGTGTCGCACATCCCGGCGCCGACCTACGAGGAGGACCACCCCCTCCAGGCGCTCGTGACGAACCTCGACGCGTCCCCGTACGTCGGCCGCCTCGCGATCTGCCGCATCCAGCAGGGCACGATCAAGCGCAATCAGACGATCTCCTGGTGCCGCGCCGACGGCAGCGTGCAGCGCGCGCAGCTCGGCGAGCTCTACGTGACCGAGGCGCTCGACCGCGTCGAGGCCGAGGAGGCCGGGCCGGGCGAGATCATCGCCGTCGCCGGCATCGCCGAGGTCACGATCGGCGAGACGCTGGCCGACCTCGAGGATCCGCGCCCGCTGCCCGTCATCACCGTTGACGAGCCGTCGCTGAGCGCCATCATCGGCATCAACACGTCGCCGCTCGCCGGCAAGGACGGCTCAAAGCTGACCGCCCGCCAGGTCAAGGCCCGGCTCGAGCAGGAGCTCGTCGGCAACGTCTCCCTGCGCGTCAACGACACCGAGCGCCCCGACGCCTGGGAGGTCCAGGGCCGCGGCGAGCTGCAGCTGGCGATCCTCGTCGAGATCATGCGCCGCGAGGGCTTCGAGCTGACCGTCGGCCAGCCGCAGGTCCTCACCCGCGAGATCGACGGCAAGACCCACGAGCCCGTCGAGCGCCTCGCGATCGACGTCCCCGAGGACTACGTCGGCGTCGTCACCCAGCTGCTCGCGCTGCGCAAGGCGCGCATGGAGCAGATGGTCAACCACGGCACCGGCTGGGTCCGCATGGAGTACCTCGTCCCGGCGCGTGGCCTGATCGGCTTCCGCACGGAGTTCCTCACCGAGACGCGCGGCACGGGCCTCATCCACCACGTCTTCGACCGCTGGGAGCCGTGGGCCGGTGAGCTGCGCTCCCGCCCCACCGGCGTGCTCGTGGCCGACCGCCAGGGCGTCACCGCGACGTTCGGCCTCATGAACCTCCAGGAGCGCGGCACGCTGTTCGTCGGGCCGGGCGAAGAGGTCTACGAGGGCATGATCGTCGGCGAGAACGCCCGCAACGACGACCTCGACGTCAACGCGGTCCGCGAGAAGCAGCTGAACAACATCCGCTCGTCGACGTCCGAGGTGCTCGTCCGGCTCGTGCCGCACCGCCAGCTCTCGCTCGACCAGGCGATGGAGTTCCTGCTCGAGGACGAGTGCGTGGAGGTCACGCCGAGCAAGGTGCGCCTGCGCAAGGTCATCCTCGACAAGAACGGCCGCACGAAGGCCAACCGCAAGAAGAAGGCGGGCGCGGCTCCCTCCTAGGCGCTCGACGTCCGATCGGTGCCCCTATAGGGGGACCGATGTGACGTCCGGCAGTCGGTGGGTGCGGTCCGTCGGCACGACGAGCCAGGCTTGGTCGCCGCGGGCGATCGCGTCGCTCGTCTCTCCCACCAACCCGCCGACGCGGACGCGGGTCCGGCCGCCTTCGAAGACGACCTCCTGCGCAGGGCCCGCGACGATGTGCAGCCCGCGATCGCTCTCCGGCGGCGACGACGACACCGACGCGTCCCACGGGTACACCCCCACCCCGTCGGCGACGTAGCCGCCCGTGAACGTCACGACGAACGCGTCCGCCGGCGCGGCCATCAGCTCCGCGGGCGTGCCGACCTGGCGCAGCGTCCCGCGGACGAGCACGCCGATCCGATCGGCCAGCGCGAGCGCGTCGCGGAAGTCGTGCGTGACCATCACGGTCGGCAGCGCCAGCTCCCCGAGGAGGTCGTGAAGCTCGCTGCGGACCCGCAGGCGCGTGTCGGTGTCGAGCGCCGAGAGCGGCTCGTCGAGCAGGAGCACCGACGGATCTCGCGCGAGCGCACGCGCGAGGGCCACCCGCTGGCGCTCCCCGCCGGAGATCGCTCCTGGTTTCGCGTCGGCGAGACCCGCGATCCCAAAGCGCTCGAGCAGCTCGTCGACCCGGGCGCTTCCGCCGAATGCCACGTTCTTGCGCACGCTCAGGTGTGGGAACAAGGCGTAGTCCTGGAAGACGTAGCCCACCGACCGCGCCTCGGGCGGCAGCGACGTCCACTCGTCCTCGTCGAGTCGTATGCGTGCCCGGTCGGGCCGGAAGAGACCGGCAACCGCGCGCAGCACGGTCGTCTTCCCCGCCCCCGACGGGCCGACGAGCGCGATGGTCTCCGACCCCACATCGAGCGAGACGGACAGCTCGAAGTCCCGCAGCGTCACCGCCATTTCCACGCTCAGCTCCGCCACGCGCTCACCACCTTGTAGGCGAGGAGCACGAACGCGCTCAGCACCACGAGGAGCACGCCGATCGCCAGGGCGACGTCGAAGTCCGCGTCCAGCTCGGAGTAGATGGTCAGCGTCAGCGTCTGCGTCACGCCCTGCACCGCGCCGGCGAAGACGATCGTCGCCCCGAACTCGCCGATCCCGCGGGCGAACGCCAACACCCAGCCCGCGACCAGACCGGACGCCGCGAGCGGCAGCGCGACCCGCCAGAACGTGCGGGCCGGCGAGGCGCCGAGCGTGCGGGCCGCGTCGGTCAGCACCGGGTCCACGCTCTCGAAGGCCGTGATCGCCTGGCGCAGGTAGAACGGCGCCGCGACGAACGTCACCGCGAGCACGACCGCCCATTCGGTGAACGGCAGGATGATCCCGCGCGACTGCAGCTCGTCCCCGAGCAGCCCGCCCCGGCCGAATGCGGCCAGCAGCGCGATGCCCGCCACCGCAGGCGGCAGCACCAGCGGCAGCTCCACGAACGTGAGCACCAGCGACCGCCCGGGGAACTTGCGACGAGTCGCCAGGAAGTACGCGGCCGGCGTGCCGATGCCGAGGAACAGGAGGTTCGCGACGAGCGTCGTCCGCGCCGTCACCTTCAGGGCGTCCTTGACCATCGGGTCGCCGAGCAGCGACGGGACGTCGCCGAGCGGGACCTCGGTGAACAGGGCGATCAGCGGGATCGCGAAGAACGCGAGCGCGACGACGAGGCTCCCGCCGAGCAGGAGCCCGAACCCCGCCCGGCGCGCGGCGACCATCAGCGGCGGGGCACGCCGAACCCGGCTGCGCGCAGGAGCCGGCGGCCGCGGTCGGAGAGGACGCGGCGGATGAACGCCTTCGCCGGCTCGCCCTGACCACCCTTCCGGCGCACGACGCACGTCTGGTAGTCGACCCGTGGCTGCCCGCGCCGTGGGAGCGCGATGGGGTCGGTGCGATCGCGCGCGATCCGGGCATCGGTGAAGTAGACGAACCCGAGGTCCGCCGACCCGAGCGCGACCTTCGCCGTGATCGAGCCAACGTCGGGCTCCTGGCTGACGCGGTTGCGCTTGAGATCGTCCAGCAGTCCCAGCCGGCGCAGGACCTTGCGCGTGTAGGCGCCGATGGGCACGCCGCGTGTTCCGATCGCGACGCGGAACCCACCATGACGCAGGTCGGTCACGGAGCGCACCTTCGCCGGGTTCGCCTCCGGGACGATGATGACCAGCCGGTTCGTGGCGAACGTGATCGGGCGCGTGCACAGCCGCTGGCGATACAGCGCCTGGGCCTCCGCCGGGCTCGCCGACGCGAAGACGTCCGCGGGTGCTCCGCGCTCGACCTGCAGCTGCAGCTGGTTCGAGCCGGCGAAGTTGAACGTCGGCCTGCCGTCGATGCGGGGGAAGACGTCGCGCAGGGATGACGCGGCGTAGACGCTCATCGCCGACGCCGAGCCGGGGGCGAGGAGAGCGACAGCGAAGGCGGCAACGAGGCAGCGGCGCATGACCGCCGGAACTCTACCTAGGCAATACCTAGCTACGTCGCGCGGCGATTCTCAGGTCCCGCGCGCGCTTCCATCCGCTGGACCCGGCGAGCTCCAGGCGATACCGCCCGGCCGCCACCCGCGGCACGGTCAGCCGCAGCTCCGACGGCCCGATCGGCGCCGGGACGACGGCCAGCACCCGGCCGCCCTTCTTGCCCTTGCGCCGCAGGATCACGTTGATCTGGTCGTTCCCGCGCTCGAGGACCACCGACACGCGCAGCGGCGTCCGCTTGCCCCGCAGGCGCAGCCGCTTGGGCACGAGCACCGCCAGCGCCCGCGGCCGCTGGACGCTCGCACCGTCGATCGTCCCGACGGGCGGCGTCGCGGCATCCGCCGGGATCGCCGGGAGGACGCCGCCGGCGGTGGTCACGCCGGCGGTCGCGGGGTTGCCCGCGTTCGGGCTGGTGAAGTGCGGGGTCTGCTCGTAGAGCGGCTTGTCGAACGGGACGCCCGCCGCCGCCAGGAACGCCTCGCCGGAGGTCGCCGGCGAAGACGCGTCGGTCACCGCCCAGATCGCGTCCTGCGCGCCGGACGGCCCGCGGGAGGCGAGCGCATCGGGATGGGCGCCCGCCGCTTCGAGCAGCCGCTGGATGGCCGCCCACTGCGGCCCGCCCACGCCCGCCGCCGGGCCGAGCACGTCGTAGCCCACGTTCGCCGGGGGCGAGTGCTTGCCGAGGTCCAGGCAGTAGGCCCAGATGCCGTCGGCGTGCGCCTTGCCGCCCTTCGGGGCATAGAGGTCGAGCGGCGCGCCGACGCCGAGGTTCTGCGCCGTCGGATCCTTCCCCAGCAGGACGTCGCCGGGCTTGGCCTTCAGCCGCGTGCCCGTGCGGGCGATCAGGGCGTCGATGTCGGCGGTCTGCACGGTCGCGCGGTCGTCGTGCGTGTTGGCGAGCAGGTCGAGCTCGTGGCCCTTCGGCACCCCAGGGACCAGGTCGCTCTTCTTCCCCAGCTTCGCCTCCAGCGCCTTCTCGGCATCCGTGACCTTCTGAAACCACGCGTCGAGCTGAGCCGGATCGCTCTTGTCGCCGGTGAACTTCGGCAGCGGATAGCGCTTGCCGTCGATGAGCGCGTCGGGCTGCAGGGCCAGGTAGCGGTCGTGGAACCCGAGGATGTGGAGCGTCTCGTGGGCGTAGACGATCGGCTGCTCGTTGACGCCGAAGACGCCGGTGTGGACGTCGCCGGGCTGCACGACGCCGGCGATGAAGTTCGTGTCCCCGTTGGGCGGGAAGTCCTTCAGCTCGATCTGGTGGGTGCCCGGGGTGGCGGGCTGGGCGTCCGGCCTCACGGTCGGGATCACGTCGATCGAGAGCGGCGTGCCGTCCTTGCCCTTCAGCCCGGAGAGCCTGCCCTCGATCCCCGCGGCGATCTTGTCGGCCATGGACTGCGGCCACGGCTGGCCGTCCTTCTGCACGCCGTGGAACTCGATGCGGATCTGGACCGTCACCGGCTTGCCCGGGAGTCGCGCGCCCGTGAGGTCGACCGCCATCACGTCGCCGCTGAAGCCGCCCTTCGAGGTCAGCTGGACGATGCCCGCCTGTGCGCCCTCCTGCAGCGAGATCTCCTGCGAGATCTCCGTCGGCGCAGCGGCGGCCACGGGAGCCGCGGCGGCGAGGACGGCGACGAGTACTGCGAGGGCGACGCGTCTGATCGCCCGAGGGTACTCCCGCCCCGGCGCCCGGCAAAATCATTCCGGGAACGCATGGGTACTGCAAATTCGGCAGAATCGACTCATGCCTGAGACAAACGGCTCCACTTCCCCGTCGATCCCCCGCTCACGCGAGGACGACTACACGGCGGACGCGGCTGCCGTGCGCCGCGGATTCGCGGCCGAGCAGACAGGCGCCACGCTGGAGCATGTCGGCGCGCACTCGTTCGACCCGGCGATCCTCCCCGGCAACATCGAGCACTTCACCGGGGTCGCCCAGATCCCCATCGGACTCGCGGGCCCGTTGCTCGTCGACGGCGAGCACGCCCAGGGCGAGTTCTACGTCCCGCTGGCGACGACCGAGGGCACGCTCGTCGCGTCGTACAACCGCGGGATGAAGCTGCTGCGGGCGGCCGGCGGCGTGAAGGTCACCGTCGTCGACGACGCGATGCAACGCGCGCCCGTGTTCATCTTCGACAGCGCCCGCGAGGCGCGGGACTTCGCCGGATGGCTCGACGACCAGTTCAACGAGCTGAAGGCCGCCGCCGAGTCGACGACGAGCACCGGCCGCCTGCGCGACGTCGAGCGCTACCTCGCCGGCCGCTTCTGCTTCACCCGATTCAACTACACGACCGGCGACGCGGCGGGCCAGAACATGACGGGCAAGGCGACGCTCGCCGCGGCCGAGTGGATCCGCGCGCAGCGCCCCGAGCTGCGTCATTACACGCTCGAAGCGAACCTCGCGACGGACAAGAAGCACTCGCACATCAACCTGCTGCGCACCCGCGGCAAGCGCGTCGTCGCCGAGGCGCTCATCCCCGACGAGGTGATGCGCTCGGTGATGAAGGTCTCGACCAGCCAGGTCTACCGGGCCCGTCAGGTCGCGACGCTCGGCGGCCAGCTCTCAGGGCTGGCGAACAACGGCTCGCACTCGGCCAACGGCATCACCGCGCTGTTCATCGCCTGCGGGCAGGACGTCGCGAACGTCGCCGAGTCCCACGCCGCGATGGTCTACACCGAGCTGCGCGAGAACGGCGACTACTACTACTCGATCACCATGCCGGCACTGATCGTCGCGTCGTACGGCGGCGGGACCGGGCTGCCGACCCAGCGCGAGTGCCTCGAGCTGCTCGGATGCTACGGGCAGGGCAAGGTGCGCAAGCTCGCCGAGATCGTCGGGGCGACCGTGCTGTGCGGCGAGATCTCGCTGGGCGCGGCGATCGTGGCGGAGGAGTGGGTGTCTGCGCACGACACGTACGGGCGGAATCGCTGAGGAAGGACGGAAAGAACGAGCGCCAGCGAGTTCTTTCGGCGGACAGGCGAGGGCTCTGCCCGAGTCCTATCCGCGCGTCCGCCAGAACAGCCACGCCAGATACGGCGCGCCGATCAGCGCGACGACGAGGCCGGACGGCAGCTCGGTCGGGGCGAAGATGGTGCGGCCGATCGCGTCGGCGGCCGCGAGCAGGACGGCCCCGAGCGCGATGGCGACCGGCAGTAGCCGGCGGTGCTGGCCGCCGGTGATCAGCCGCGCGGCGTGTGGCGCGAGCAGGCCGACGAAGGCGATCGCGCCGCAGACCGCGACGGCCGCCGCGGCGAGCGCCGCGCCGAGGACGACCAGCGACACGCGCGCGGCGCCGACCGGGAGGCCGAGCGCGGTGGCGGTGTCGTCGCCGAGGGAGAGCACGTCCATGCGGCGGACCGAGACGAAGGCGAGCGGGAGCAGGATCGCGGCCGGGATCGCGAGCAACGTGATGTCGCCCCAGTCGGCCGCGTACGTCGAGCCGGCCAGCCAGGTGATCGCCACGCCCGCGGCGGGGGTGGAGCGCAGCACCATCAGCGTCGTGATGGCGGTGCAGACCGCGGTGACCGCGAGCCCGACGAGCGCCAGGCGCGGCGGAGAGGTTCGCGGTCCGCCGGCGAGCACGAGGACGAGGACCAGCGCGCCGATGCCGCCGGCGAACGCCGCGAACGGCAGCAGGGTCTCGCTCACGCTGTCGACGATGAGCAGCAGCGTGAACGCCCCGAGCGCCGCGCCGCCCGTGACCCCGACGAGCTCGGGGCTCGCGAGCGGGTTGCGGACCGTCGCCTGCAGGATCACGCCGGAGGCCGCCAGGCAGCCGCCCGCCATCAGCGCGAGCACGAGTCGCGGCGCGCGGAGCTCAATCGCGATCTCCGCCAGCGGGTCCCCGGTGCCGAACATCGCCTGCACGAGGTCGAGCGGCGCGACGCGCAGCTCGCCCATGCCGAGCGACGCCAGCGCGAGCAGCGGGATGAGCACCGCGGCGATCGCCACCGCCACCGGACGGAACCGCGCCGCGCTGGCCCGGGACTCGATCGAGCCGGCCGCTTCCTCGCGCGTGCGCGACGCCAGGAACACGAGCATCGGGGCGCCGAGCACCGCGCACACGACGCCGGCGGGCGTCTCGCTGGTCGCGCCGAAGAGGACCCGGGCGAGCACGTCTGCGCCGATGACCATCGCCGCGCCCCACGGCAGCGCGACCGCGAGCGTCGCCGCCACCGTCCGCGTCCCCGCCCACCACGCCATCTGCGCGCCGACGATCCCAACGAAGGAGATCGGCCCCGCGACCGACACCGCGGCCGCGCAGAGCAGCGTCGCGGCCAGGCCGGTGCCGATCTTCAGGCGCCCGACGCGCTGCCCGAGCGCCGTGGCGGCGCTGTCGCCGAGCGCGAGGATGTCGAGCGCGCGGCCCAGGACGAAGGCCGCGACGAGCGCGATCCCTCCGACGAGCGCCGCCGCCTCGACGTTCGCCCAGCCCTGCTGGAGCAGGGAGCCGGCGCCCCAGAAGAACAGCCCGCTCGTCTCGGTCTCCCGGACGAGGTGGATCGCCGCGGTGACCGCCGACAGCGACAGCGTCACGGCCATGCCCGCGAGGATCATCCGGACCTGTCCGCCCGCCGCCGCGGCCGAGAGACCCGCGACGAGGAACCCGGCCGCCAGGACGCCGACGAACGCTGCGCTCGTCGTCGTGACGCCGGGCGTGACCGGGAAGTACGCGGCCGCGATCGTGACGGCGAGCGCGCCGCCCGCGGTCAGACCGAGCGTGGCCCCCTCGGCGAGCGGGTTGCGCGTCAGCGCCTGGAGGAGCACCGCGGCGCCCGCGAGGGTCGCCCCTGCGATGACGCCCGCCGCCGCGCGAGGCAGCCGACCGTCGATGACCAGCGCGGTGTCGGTGTCGATCGCGCCGTGGCGCAGGGCCTCCCAGACCGCGCTCGCGGGAATGCCGCCTGCGCCCTGGAGCAGGTCGGCGACGACGAGCCCGAGGAGGAGCAGCAGGCCGCTCGCGGCGAACAGCGAGGTCCGCCGCGTCAGGACTTCCGGGACGACCCGGCGCGGAGCGACGACGGCCACGCCGCCAGGATAGCCATACGCGCTATGTCAAGCGTGCTTCACGAACGTTCGAGGATCACGACCGGGATCTCCCGGGTGGCCTTCTCCTGGTAGTCGTCATACGCCGGCCAGATCTCGGTCAGCTGCGGCCAGAGCTCGGCCTTCTCGTCGTCGGTGGCCACCCGTGCGGTCGCGTGGAACTTGTCGC
>JAEMSV010000160.1 GCA_016462625.1 Solirubrobacteraceae bacterium
GCCGCCCCCTGGACGCCGAGCGCGGCGATCTCTCCCGGCGTGCCCCGGCCGCCGTCGACTGCCTCGAGCACGATCGCGAGATCTGGATCCAGGGCTGGTGCCACGGGTCGGTCCGGCAGCCGGCCGGAGGGCAGCAACGCGTCGAGCACGTCGCGGGCGTCCCGCACGACGTAGGCCCCGTCGTGCAGCAGGGCGTTGGCTCCCTGCGACAGCGCCGATGTCACAGGCCCCGGCACGGCGCCCACCGGGCGCCCCAGCTGCATCGCCAGCTCGGCGGTGATGAGCGACCCCGACCGCTGGCGTGCCTGCACGACCACCGTCATCCCCGCGAGCGCGGCGATGATCCGGTTGCGCGCCGGGAACATCCACTTGCGCGGGGTCACGCCGGGTGGCATCTCGCTGATGACGCAGCCCGTCTCGCGCACGCCTTCGTACAGCGTACGCGCGGAGCGTGGGTAGATCACATCCGCTCCTCCGGCAAGGACCGCGACGGTCGGCGCCACGCCGCGCAGGGGAGCGTGGCGCGGCGCGGTCAGTGCGCCGGCGTGCGCTGCGCCGTCGATGCCGAGCGCCAGCCCGCTGACGACGCACACCCCGGCGGCGGCGAGATCGTGGCCCAGCGCCCGCGCCACCTCAGGACCCTCACCGGCGCATCGTCGCGCGCCCACGACGGCGACTGCCGGTCCCTCGTGGTCCTCCTCGGTCAGCGCCTCCAGCGCGCCGACCGAGCCGGCGACGAACAGCGCCGACGGCGCGTCGTCCAGATCCAGGAGCCGCGGTGGGAACCCGGACTCGTGACGGCATCGGCTCTCGAGGTGCGCCGCAGCGACGGCGGTACGGGCGGCGACGACATCGAACGCGGCGTCACGCGCGGCGAACTCCCGCCGGCGATCGGCGCCGACCGCTTCGATGAGGTCGCCGGAGTCGAGCGCGAGCAGCCGCGCGACCGCACCGCGCCGATCTCGGGCGTATTCGATCTGCCCCGCGAGGTGGCCCAGGAGCCACGCGCGCTGCAGGCAGTCCTCGCACGCGCTCACGCCGCCGCCTCTGTCACCGGCTCACCGAGCTCCTGTCGGAGCCCGAGCGCTTCGAGCAGGTGGTCGACGCTGATGTCCTGCGATTCCTCGAGGTCGGCGATGGTGCGCGCGACACGCAGCGCCCGCCCGCGACCGCGCGCGCTCAGGGTGCCACGCTCGTACACCTCGCGGAGCAGCGCGTCGGCCCCCGTCCGGAGGCCGCGCTCCAGCTCCGTGACCCCCGCCTGCGCGTTGGTGCCGCCCGTCCGCCCGTACTGCACGCCGCGCGCGCGGTCGACCCGGGCCCGCACCGCCGCCGACGTGGTGATGGCGGCGCGCTCCAGCTCCCCTGCCGTGGGGCGGTGCACGGCCACGAGGAGGTCGATCCGGTCGAGCAGCGGCCCGCTCAGGCGGCGCCGATGACGGACGAGGTCGGCCGTGGTGCACCGGCACTTCGCGCCCCCATATCCGCAGGGGCACGGGTTCGCGGCGGCAGCGAGCATCACCCGGGTCGGGAACCTCGCCGCGGTCTGGCCGCGAACGATCGTCACGGCGCCGTCCTCAAGCGGCTGGCGTAACGCCTCGAGCGCAGGTCTCGAGAACTCGGAGAGCTCGTCGAGGAACAGCACGCCACGATGCGCGAGGGTCGCTTCGCCCGGCGTCGGCCCGGTCCCACCGCCGACGAGGCCCGCCGCGGAGATCGTGTGGTGCGGAGCGCGAAACGGCGGGTCGGTCACGAGCCCGCCTCCCGTCCGAATGCCCGAGATCGAGTGGATGCGCGTGACCTCGAGCGCCTGTGCCGGAACGAGCGGCGGCAGGATCGACGGCAACCGCCGCGCGAGCATCGTCTTGCCGGTTCCCGGCGGTCCGCACAGCAGCAGGTTGTGGCCTCCCGCCGCCGCGATCTCCAAGGCCCGCAACGGACCGGCGTGCCCGCGGACGTCGGCCAGATCGCAGGCTGGACCAGCGACGTCGCCGACCGGGTCTCGCGCGGGTGGCGGCTCCGGCGCCTCCCCGCCGCGCAGCAGCTCGGCGACATCTCGCAGCGTGCGCGCGGCCGCGACTTCGAGGCCCGCCACGAGAGCTGCCTCGTCCGCGCAATCCCACGGCACGACGATCCCCTGCAGCCCAGCGGCGCGCGCGCCCTCCGCCGCCGCGAGGGCGCCCCCGCACGGTCGGAGCTCCCCGCCGAGCGACAGCTCTCCGAACACCGCCCACCGCTCGAGGCGGTCCGCCGGCACCTGACCGCTCGCGGCGAGAATCCCACAGGCGGTCGCCAGGTCGAAGCCGGGGCCCTGCTTGCGCAGCTGCGCGGGCGCGAGGTTGACGGTGATCCGGCGCTGGGGAAACTCGAAGCCCGAGTTCAGGAGCGCGCTCTGCACGCGCTCGCGGGACTCCCGCACGGCCGCATCGGCGCGCCCGACGATCGTGAGCGCGGGGAGCCCCGTCCGCAGGTCGACCTCCACGGTGACCCGGCGGGGCCGCAGTCCATCCAGGGCAAAGCACGTGACACGAGAGAGCATGCGGCCAAACGTAGGTCGCATACCGCGACAGATCTGCGGAGCGCGGCACCGATTCACGACGCTCTTCGCGCGGTCCGGCAGGCCTCCGCAACATCGACACGATGCGCCGCACCCGTGTGGCAATTCGCGGCCTACGGTGCGGCGCATGACCTCCGAAGACCCGCGCCGATCTCTCGGCCGAGACGGCGAGCATCGCGCCCTCGAGCACCTGCAACGGCGCGGGTACGCGCTCGTGGAACGCAACCACCGCACGCGGCACGGTGAGATCGACCTCATCGTCTGCGATGGGCGGGCGCTGGTCTTCGTCGAGGTCAAGACGCGGCGGCCTGGTCCGCGCGCCGGCACGCCGCTGCAGGCGATCCCACCTGCCAAGCAGGCGCAGGTGCGCCGAATGGCCCGCGCGTGGCTCGCAGCCACGCCGGATCGCCCGCGCGTGCCCGAGCTCCGATTCGACGCCATCGGCGTCACGGTCGACGGAGGCGGTCGCCTCGTAGCCCTCGACCACCTTGAGGGCTGTTTTTGATGGAGCGGCGGCTACCCGAGGGCGAGCTGCTGGTACGCCGTGCTCTGAAACGACATCCGGTGCAGAGGCGAGACGCCCTGGCGGCGGATCGCGTCGCGGTGCTCCGGCGTCGAGTATCCGACGTGGCGCGCGAACTCCCACCCGGGATGCCGCTCGTCGGCGCGCTTCATGAAGCGATCACGCGTGACCTTCGCGACGATCGACGCCGCGGCGATTGCCGCGCTCTTCGCGTCGCCCTCGACGATGGCGCGGCGCTCGTGCCCGTCGATGTCGCCGACAGGGAAACCGTCGGAGAGGCAGATGCAGCCGGGAACCGCGACCCGGCGGAGGCCCGTCCGCAGGGCCTCGAGGTTGGTCCGATGCAGTCCGCGATCGTCGATCCCCGGGGCGCAGCGGGTGATCACGGCCACCCGCGTCGCGACCCGCAGGACGACGGGAAGCAGGGCCTCACGGGCTTCGGCGTCGTGCTGCTTGGAGTCGTTCAACGCGCCGAGCGCGCGAACGTCGGAGACCGTCAGCTGTTCGAGATCGAACAGCACCGCGCCCGCGACCAGCGGACCGGCCAGGCAGCCGCGGCCCGCCTCATCGGCGCCGGCCACGTACCGGAACCCGAGCGCGCGATCGTGGGCGAACAGCTTGCTCCCGTTGGAGCGCCGTCGCCGAGCCACCTCAGAGGAGGCCGATCTTGTCGGGCGGCCAATAGGTCGCGAAGGCGTTGCCGATGATCCAGTCATCCGGGACGGGTCCCCAGAAGCGACTGTCATCAGACGCTCCCCGGTTGTCGCCCATCATGAAGTAATGCCCGGCGGGAACGGTCAGAGGCGTCGGGAAGTTGCACGAGGGATCGCTCGGCTCGGCGCAGGGTCGGATGAACGACTCCTCCTGGCGCTTGCCGTTGAGGATCACGCGACCGCGAACGATCGCGATCCGGTCTCCAGGCCCAGCGACGATGCGCTTGATGAAGTTGACGTCCGACTTCTCGGACGTCGGCTTCGGGCACGCCTGGCCGTCACGCTGCTCAGCACCGCACTCGTTGGTCTCCGAGCCCTTCGGCGGATGGAAGACCGTCACGTCACCGATCGACGGATCGGAGAAGTGGGTGCCGATGCGATTGACCAGTACCCGCTGCCCGATCTCGAGGGTCGGAACCATCGATTCGGACGGGATGCGGTACGGCTTGACGAGGAACGCCTGGATGCCCAGCGCGAGCCCGAGCGCGACAGCGACGATCACGACCAACTCGACGAGCGAGTTGCCCGTCGACTTGGTCTTCGTGCTCACGACTTGTCGGCGTCGGAGGAGTCGTCGCCTTCGGCGGCGGGCTCCTCGGCGGCCGGCTCCTCGGCGGGAGCCTCCGCCTGCGGCTCGGTGGGAGCCTCGGCCGTTGCCTCGGCGGGCGCTTCGACCGCAGCCTCCTGGGCCTCGGCGGGCACATCCACGGCGGCGTCCAGCGCGGCCACAGCCTCGGCCTCGGCGGCCTCAGCAGCGGTCTCGTCGGCGATCAGCCCGGGAATGACCTTCTCCTCGGGGCCGGTGTACCGGCGCTCACGGACGCGGGCACGCTTGCCGACGCGATCGCGCAGGTAGTAGAGCTTGGCGCGACGGACGTCACCGCGGGCCGGAACCTCGATCTTCTCGATCTTCGGCGAGTGCACGGGGAACGTGCGCTCCACGCCGACGCCGAACGACTGCTTGCGGACCGTGAAGGTCTCGCGCACGCCGTGGCCCTGGCGCTTGATGACAACGCCCTCGAAGACCTGGGTCCGGCGGCGGGTGCCCTCCACAACCTGGAAGTGGACACGGACGCGATCGCCCGCCTGGAAGCTTGGGACGCGGCGCAGCTGCGCGCGCTCGAGTGAATCGATAACAGTGCTCATAGCGAGGGGGGAGAAGGGCGCACGCTCACCATTGAGGTCCGCGCCGGGACGGAGCATGGTAGCGCAGTCGCGAACCGGTCCGGTGCGGATCAGGCGGCGGGCGAACCGCCGTCGACCGGCGGCAGCGCATTGCCGCCCTCGCCGCGCTCGAGCGAGCGCACGCGCCGCCAGGTCGCGATCTCCGCGTGGTGCCCCGAAAGCAGGACATCGGGCACCTTCCAGCCGCGGTACTCGGCCGGGCGGGTGTAGTGCGGGTACTCGGGCTGGCCCTCGAGCGCGGCGGAGAAGCTCTCCTCCACGGCCGAGTCCTCGTGACCGAGCGAGCCCGGGAGCTTGCGCAGCACCGCGTCGGCGACGACCATCGCCGCCAGTTCCCCACCGGAGAGGACGTACCGGCCCACGCTGAGCGTGTCCGAGCAGAAGTGCTGCACGATGCGCTCGTCGAAGCCCTCGTAGCGGCCACAGAGCAGCGTGATCTCTTCTTCGGCGGCCAGCTCGTCGACGTAGTGGTCGTCGAGCATCCGCCCACCGGGGATCAGCGCGATCACCCGCCGCTTCTTGCGCAGCTCGGTGGGATCCGTCTCGTAGAACGCCTGCAACGCGGCGTCCATGACGTCGACGCGCAGGACCATGCCCGCGCCGCCGCCGAACGGCGTGTCGTCGACCTGCCGGCCGGAGAGCGGCGTGTGCGGCCGGGGATCGAGCATCCGCATCTCATGTCCCAGCTCCAGCGCGTTGCGCACGTGGCGCTGCTGCTGAAACCAGCCGAACCAGTCCGGGAAGAGCGTCACGACATCGAGCTTCACGCCAGGTCCTCCCCCAGGAACGCGGTGTCCACGTCGATCCGGCGTGCCGCGATGTCGACCGAGCGCACCGCATCGCGGACCATCGGGACAAGCACGTCGAAGCCATCGACCTCGAGCGCCTCGCACGAGGGCAGCCCGACGAGCCGCGCGACCCGGCCGAGCTCTCGGTCGCCGTCGACGACGAGGCAGCCCTCGAGATCCTCGGCCCAGTACTCGTCGTCGCCGAGCTCCGGCGCGGACTCGCGCGCCACGAACAGATCGACGCCGCGCAGCGCTTCCGCGGCCTCGCGGCCGTCGACTCCGGCGAGGCGGACAATCGGGCGGTCGGGCGTGCCGGCGGCCCGGACGATCTCGAGGGTCTTGTCGCCGGCCTGCACGACGCCGCCCTCGCGCAGCAGCCCCTCGCGGGGGCGCGTGACGTGGAACGACCCGTCGAGGCCGTGGGGACGTCCGACGCGACCGGCGAGCAGCAGCGCTCGCTCGGACACCTCAGTCGACGATGTCAACGAGGACGCGGCGGCCATCACGCACCGCGGCGGCCTTGACGATGGTGCGCAGGGCGTTGGCGGTACGACCGCCACGGCCGATGATCAGGCCGTAGTCGTCGGACCCGACCGCGAGCTCGAGGACCACGGTGCCATCGTCCTCTTCGAAGGACTCGACCGAGACCTTCGCGGGATCGTCGACGAGCATCGTCGTGACGTCCAGCAGCAGGTCACGCGAACCCGCGCCGGCGTCGCTCATGCTTCGGCGGTGGCCGCCTGCTGCTTCTTCTGGATCTTGAGCAGGTGCTTGACCTGCTGCGTCGGCTGCGCGCCGCGCTCGATCCAGTACTGCGCGCGCTCCGCGTCGATCTTGATCGTCGACGGGTTCGTCTGCGCGTTGTACTGGCCGATCGTCTCGATCACGCGACCGTCGCGCGGGGAGCGCTGGTCGGCGACGACGACCCGCCAGATGGGGTTCTTGCGTCCACCGACGCGTGTAAGCCTGAGTCGGACTGCCATAGGGCGA
>JAEMSV010000331.1 GCA_016462625.1 Solirubrobacteraceae bacterium
ACGCCCGCGGGCGTCAGCGCGACGCGGTACTCGTCGGTCTTGATCTCGGTGGGGACGCCGACCTTCATGGAGGCAGGATCGGCGCCGTGCCGTCAGCCCTTGAGGCCGAGGCGTCGCGACGCCTCCTCGAGCACGGGCCGGAGGATGTCGTGGATCTCGCCGAACTGCTCGGCGGTGGTGGTCAGCGGCGGCGCCAGCTGGATGACCGGGTCGCCGCGGTCGTCGGCGCGGCAGATCAGGCCGCGCCTGTACAGCTCGCCGGAGAGGAAGCCGCGCAGGAGCCACTCGGACTCCTCGTCGCTGAACGACTCCTTGGTCTCGCGGTCCTTGACCAGCTCGACGGCCTGGAAGAACCCCATGCCGCGCACGTCGCCCACGATCGGGATGTCGCGCAGCGACTCCATCATGTCCCGGAAGACCGGCTCGGTCGCCTTGACGTGCTCGAGCAGCCCCTCGTTCTCGAAGACGTCGATGTTCGCGTGAGAGACCGCACATGCGATCGGATGGCCGGCGAAGGTGAAGCCATGCAGGAAGGACGTGCCGTCCTCCGTGAACGGCGCGAAGACCTTGTCCGACGCGATCATCGCGCCCATGGGCGCGTAGGCGGACGTGATGCCCTTCGCGGTCGTGATGATGTCCGGCTGGTAGCCGAGGCGCTGGCAGCCGAAGAACTCGCCGAGGCGGCCCCAGCTGCAGATGACCTCGTCGCTGATCAGCAGGACGTCGTACTCGTCGCAGATCTCGCGGACGCGCTGGAAGTAGCCCTCCGGCGGCGTGAAGCAGCCGCCCGCGTTCTGGACCGGTTCCATGATCACGGCGGCAACGGTGTCGGGGCCCTCGAACTCGATCTTGTGCTTGACCGTCTCCGCCAGATCCTCCGGGCGCATGTGGTACGGCAGCCGGTAGAGGTTCGTGTTGGCGACGTGCACGCCCCCCGGCGTGAGCGGCTCGAACGGCTGGCGCAGATCGGTGATGCCGGTGGCCGTCAGCGCGCCCAGCGTGGTGCCGTGGTAGGCGACCTCGCGCGCGACGATCTTCGTCTTGTTCGGCTTGCCGACGAGCTTCCAGTACTGGCGCGAGGCCTTGATGGCAGTCTCGACGGCCTCGCCGCCGCCCGACGTGAAGAAGACCCGGTTGAGATCGCCCGGCGCGAGGCTGGCGATGCGCGCGGCGAGCGTGATCGCCTGTGGGTGGGCATACGACCAGTTCGTGATGAACTCGAGCTCGCCCGCTTGGTCGGCGCCGGCCTGGGCGACCTCCTGGCGACCGTGCCCGATGTTCACGCAGAACAGCGCGGAGAGGCCGTCGAAGTAGCGATTGCCCTTGTCGTCCCAGACGTAGCAGCCCTCGCCCTTGACGATGATCGGAATCTCGTGCTCGGCGTCGTACGCGCCCATCCGGCTGAAGTGCAGCCAGAGGTGCTTGCGCGCGAGCTCCTGGAGCTCCGCGGATGAGACGGCCTTCGATTCGGTCGTGGCCATGGCGATTCCCTCCGGTCGGCTTCGCTGCCACGATCCAACGTAGCGGTCGCCCCGGAACGCGGCAAGCGTCTACATCAGGGTGAGCTCGTCCGGGCGGACGCGATCGAGCTCGGCGCGGAACCGGAAGGTCTGATCGGGCCACAGCGTCGTCAGCTGGCCGCGGTCGTCGAGGTACCAGCTCGCGCAGCCGCCCTTGATCCACACGGTGGTCGCGCACCGGCGCTGGATCTCGTCGGCCCACTCCCGCTGCGCCTCGGGGCGCGGCTCGGCCGCCGCGGCGCCGGTCGCGTCGAGGTGCTTGAGCACCTGCATCGCGTAGTGCGCCTGCGCCTCGGCCATGTAGACGACCGACGTGTGCCCCAG
>JAEMSV010000054.1 GCA_016462625.1 Solirubrobacteraceae bacterium
CCGGGGGCGAGGGGGAAGAACACGCGATGGCGACGGCGATTCCGAGCGCGACCGAGCAGATCTCGTACACCGATCTGTACGCGCGGTGGGAGGCGGGCAACTGGTCCGCGACGCAGATCGACTTCAGTCAGGACCGCATCGATTGGCACGAGCGGCTGACCGAGGAGCAGCGCCGGGGCATGCTCTGGTTCTTCACGCTCTTCTTCCACGGGGAGGACTCCGTCGCCGACAACCTCTCGCCCTACATCGATGCCGCCCCGACCGAGGAGCAGACCTACTTCCTCACGACGCAGCAGGTCGACGAGGCGCGCCACTCCGTCTTCTTCCACCGCTTCATGGACGAGGTCATCGGCGTGGGCGACGGGACCCCCGGCGGGTCGCTGGCGGCCACCGAGCCGCAGCTGTCGTGGGGCCACCGGATGCTGTTCGCCCGGCTCGACCGCATGGCCGACGAGCTGCGCGCCGACCGCTCGAAGCTGCAGCTCGCCAAGGCCGTGACGCTCTACCACGTCATCGTCGAGGCCTCGATGGCCCAGCCTGGGCAGCACATCATCGAGGACCGGCTGGAGGAGATGGACATCCTCCCCGGCTTCCGCGAGGGCATGCGACAGGTCGCGATGGACGAGCAGCGCCACATCGCGTTCGGCGTCCGCCTGCTCGCCGACCTGCACCAGGAGGATCCCGAGACGATCTGCCCGGCGATCCTCGAGACGATCGCCGAGTGCGCCGCGTGGGGCATCGGCGTGAGCATTCCGCCGGGTATGGACCGCGCGTTCACGTCGGCCTGGGGCTTCGAGATCGAGGACCTCGTCGAGGAGGCCGCCCGCTCGAACGAGGCGAAGCTCCGCGCGATCGGCCTCCCGATCGACGACCTCGGCACCGAGATCCCCTGGGACCCGGCCACGACGCCGCGCGAGCGGGCCGAGCGGGCCGTCACGATGTACGCGGCCGGCTACATCGGGCCGCGGGACGGCGAGGCCTCGCGCGACGAGTACCCGATGCAGCTGCTCTTCGAGGAGATCGCCCGCAGCGCACGCACCGACGTGCTGCCGCCGGGCAGCACGATCCAGTGGTCGTTCTCGGATGCGACGCCGTGGTACGTGCAGCTCGACAACGGCTCGACGGCCGCGCACCAGGGGCGGGCGGACAAGCCGACGCTCACCCTCGACGTCGCCTTCGACGACTGGGTCGACGTCATCGCCGGCCGCACGGACCCGCGCAGCCTGCTGCTGCGCCGCAAGCTGCGGCCCAAGGGCGACCTGCGGGCGCTCGTGAAGCTGCCGCGCCTGTTCGGCTAGCGCGGGACTAGCCGGCGGCGTCGGTGAGCACGCCGGTCAACGACAGCCGGTAGCCGCCCGGGACCTCCCGCGCGTCCACGTCCGTGACCCGCAACCGGTCGTCGTCGAACACCGTGATCGTGCCCAGCGGCAGGCCCTCGATCCCCACCACGATCTTCCCTTCGTCCGCCCGGACGCGCGCGGCGCCGCCGATCGCGCGCCCGAACAGCCGGACCTCGCCCTCGAGCAGGATCCCCTCGCCCGTGTCGTCCGCGGCGACCCGCAGGTTCGCCAGCTGGCGCAGGGACTGCTGGAGGTCGCTCAGCGTGACGGTCGCCGCGCTCGTGACGTCGTCGCCGTTCTTCGTCACGTGGACGTCGGTGAGATCGAGCAGGCCGACCTGCAGCGCGTCGACCCGCAGGTCGACCTCGTCGGCGTCACCCCGGTCGGAGAACTGATCGAGCAGCGGGCCCGGAGCGATCCGCGCAGTCGTGCCGTGGATCGTCACGCGGTCGGCCTGGCCGGTCAGCAGCTTGAGGGCGGGGAACGCGGAGACCTTCACGTCGGGGCGCGGCCCGAACCGCTCCAGATTGTCCGCGAGTCGGCGAGAGGCCAGCGTCGGCAGCAGGAGTTGCGAGGCGAACAGCAGGACGACGATCACGCCCGCGAGCGAAATGAGGACCACGCGGACGGTGCGCCCACGCGGCCGGGTGGACGTCGGCCCCATCGACGCGAACTCTACGCGTCGTCGACTACGCGTCGTTGAGCAGGCCGCGCACGCTGCGGACCGCCGCGATGATCGCCGGCCCGAAGTCGCGCTCCGGCTCGGCCAGGACGCGCATCGACAGGCCGTCGCCGAGGCTGAAGAGCACGTCGGCTACGGATTCGGGATCGGCCGTCAGATGCAGGACGCCCTCCTCTTCCTTCGCGCGCAGGACGGCGGCGAGGTGCGAGCGCGTGCGTTCGACGAGATCGCGGTAGCCGGCGGCCACCTCCTCGTTGCGGTGCGCGAGGGTGAACAGCTCGAAGCTCAGCGTCATGAACGTCGGGTCCGAGCGGAGCATCTCGTCGACGTTCGCGGTCAGCAGTCGCAGGAAGCCGTCGGCGTCGGTGGCCTCGGCGAGCTGCTGGTCGAGCGTGTCCAGCCGCAGGTCGGCTTCGCGGCGCACGACCTCGACGAGGAGCCGTTCCTTCGTGCCGAAGTAGTAGTGCAGCAGGCCACGGGAGACCCCCGCCTCACGTGCGACGTGGTCGAACGTGGACCCTGCGACGCCGCGCCGGGCGACCGACTGGCGCATCGCCTCGATGATGCGCTCGGCCTTCTCCCCGGGAAGGTCCTTGCGTCCGTTGGTCACCGCCTCCATGAACCGGAAACCCTACTGGCTGGCTGGCCAGAAAGACAGAAGGCGCCCCCGTGGGGACGCCTTCCGCGCAGTTGTTCTGGGGCTGGAGCTGGTCGCTCAGGAACCCGCGGCAGCGGGCTCGGGCGCCGGCGCCGGAGTGGTCGTCGAGGTGTACTCGAACTCCTCCTCGGCACCGAACAGCAGATCCAGGACCTTGTTCCGCAGATCCTCGCTCACGACGAGCGCGATCAGCGTCCCGAGGATGGCGAGCAGCAGCAGACGGCCGATGCCGCCGGAGCGCTTCTTCTTCGGACCGTCCTTCAGCGCTGTGCCCGCTTCCTTCAGCGCGTCCGCAGCCTTCGTGACGTTCTTGTGGAACTTCTTGTCGTCGAAGAGCACCTTCTGCGTCGACTTGCCGTTCGACAGGCGCCCGTAGGCGTCGCGGGCGGACTCGAACGCGACCCGCACGTTGTCGCGCAGGTCCTCATCCTCGACGAACCGCTGGACGTACGGGTTCTCCTGCACCGCAGCCAGCGCATCCGCTGCCGTTGCCGGCCCCTGGGCCTTCTTCGCCATCAACCTCACCTCAATCGCTCGCTAGCGTCCGCGCCATCCTATACCGGTGGCGGTCTCGGCTACACCTCGTAGACGTCGCCTTCGTGCGCGACATGGACAGGTGCACCGAAGCTCTTGGCCGCTTCCTCCGAGGCCCACGCCTCGTCCATCTCGTCGGAGATGTGGGTGAGGACGAGCCGGCCCGCGCCCGCGATCTGGCCGTGCTCGCCGGCCTCGCCGGGCGTGAGATGTCCGCGAACGCCGTTGCGCTCGGGCCGCGGGAGCGTCGCCTCGAGCATGAGCAGGTCCGTGCCGCGCGCGAAGTCGGCGAGCTCGGCCGACGGCCGGTGGTCCGCGCCGAAGGTGAAGCGTCCGCCGCCGTTCGATGACGTGACGTCCACCGCGTTGGTCGGCAGGTAGTGCGGCACCGGGTGGAAGCGGACGTTCATCGTGCCGAACGTGAACTCGTCGGCCGGCTCGTACTCCTCCACGCGGAACGCCTGCTCGACCAGATCCTCGGCGCCCCAGGCCCCGACGACCTGCCGCAGCACCGCCCGTCCACCCGGCGGCACCAGCAGATGCGGCCGCGCCGGCGTGTCCGTCCCGGGCCAGCGATCCACCGGGACCGGCTGCTGCTTGGGCGCGTAGATCAGCGCGTACGAGAAGGGCACGAGATCGAGGAAATGGTCTGCGTGCATGTGCGAGACCACCACCGCGTCGATGTCGACGTAGTCCGAATAGGCGCGCAGCTTGCTGAACACGCCGTTGCCGCAGTCGAGCAGCACGGTGGTGCCGTCCTCCTGGACGAGGTAGCCGCTACATGCCCCTCCGGCGTCCTGCCAGGCGGGTGACTTTCCCAAGACGGTGATGCGCACGGTGAAGCTCGAAGACTCCCGGTCGTTACCAGATCGACTCTACCCACATCCTCAATTCGTCGATATCCGGTTATTCGCTCAGGTCCAGCTCTTGGGCATCCGATGGGTAGTCCGAGCGTCCATGGACGGGCGCAGGGGGAGCTTGGAACATGCACGGGGCCACAGGAACGTTCATCCGCCTTCGGGCGGTGGTGATCGCAGCAGCTGCCGCAGTCGCGGCGTGCTGCGTCGTGGCCGCCCCCGCGCAAGCGGTCAACATCGATGGCCTCTCCCTGTCCGCGGTGGATGCACAGGCGGGCGCCCGCACGAACGTCTCCCTGTCGGCATCCATGTCCGGCGGCGACACCAACGGGCTGCAGATCGACTTCCCGCCCGGCCTCCTGGCCGACGTCAGCGCTCCGACGGTCTGCACCACGACCTCGTTTAACGCGAACACCTGTGCCGCCTCGAGCAAGATCGGCGACGTCAGCGCGGGCATCATGGTGGAGCTGCTGAGCCTCGGGCTCCTCCCCGGCACGGCGGACGGTTCGATCTACCGGATGGCCCCCGTCAACCCCGGCGAGGTCGTGCGCATGGGGATCTTTCTGCACCCCGCCGAGCTTCTGGGCGTGCAGGCAGCAGACCTCTTCGTCACGGCCGTGGTCACCCTGCGCGACGGCACCAACGGCGCCGCCGACCAGGGCGGCCTGCGGGCGACGATCGCGACCATGCCGACCTCCGCGAGGGTCGCACACGGCGGCGGGATCGGCGGCCTCATCTTTCCGACTGGCAGCACGGTCACGTTCAACCTCACCGGCATGGACATGACGCTGTACGGCACGGTCAACGGCAAGCCGTTCATCAACACGCCGACGACCTGCCAGACCCAGAAGGCGTCCGCAAGCCTGCTGAGCACCGTCGGCTCCCTCGTCGACACGCTGCTCACGGGTGGCTCGGGCAACAGCGGCTTTACGACCACCGCGTGCGACGCGCTGCCGTTTGCGCCCACCACGGCGATCAGTTCGGCGTCGGCCAGCATGGACACGGCGTCGGCCGTGACCGTCGACGTCAACGTGTCGGACCCGGTCCCCGCCTCGGGCCGCGTCAAGGCGCAGGCCAAGAAGGTCGTGATGACGCTGCCGGCCGGAGTGGAGTTCAATCCGCCCGGCGCGAGCCCGATCACCACGTGCACGAGCGCGCAGTTCAACGTGTCGTCCAACGCCGCGGAGACCTGCGCGAACACCTCGATCATCGGCACGGCGAACATCACCTCGCCGCTGCTCGCCACGCTCGGCGGTGGCGGCACGCTCACGGGCAACGTCTACTTCGGCGACCTGGGCGCCAGCTCGAGCGAGATCACGCGCCTGTTCGTCTCGGTGTCCCTGGCGGGCGTCCGCGTGAAGCTGGTCGGCGACCTCGCGATCAACGACACGAACGGCCAGATCACCGCGACGTTCGACAACATCCCGCAGACCCCGTTCACGAACTTCAAGATGACGTTCAACGGCGGGGCCCATCCGATGCTGCGCTCGCCGCGGTCCTGCGCCTCGCACGCCATGGCCTCGACCATGACGGCGTATGGCGACGGGACCCCGTCGGTCGCGACGCCCAGTTCCAACCTCAGCATCACCGGCGACTGCCACAGCGCCACGCGCTTCGCGCCGTCGATCAGCCAGACCATGTCGAACGCCAGCGCCGGCGCCGGGACGAACGCGACCATCGTGATGACGCGCCCGCAGGGCGACGCGCGCTTCACGAAGGCCGACGTCGCGATGCCGCCCGGCCTCGTGGGCAAGCTCACGAGCGTCACCCCGTGCGCGACCGCCACCGCGGCCGCCGGCAACTGCACCAGCGCCGCGCAGATCGGCGTGGTGGAGACTGCGTCGGGGGACAGCAGCTCCGACCAGGCGACGCTGAACGGCCAGCTCTACCTGACGGACGCGCCCGCCGGCGCGGTCGCCGGACTCTCGATGAAGGTGCCGGCCATCGTCGGCCCCGTGAACCTCGGCAACGTCATCGTCCCGATGAAGATCGTCATGGACGGCACCGACTACTCGCTGCGGATCGTCGCCGACTCCATCCCGACCCGCCTGCAGGGCGTGCCGCTGCTCCTGCGGCAGATCAAGCTGACGATCGACCGGACCGCCGGCAACACCGCCGTCCCGTTCATGATCAACAGCTCGAGCTGCACCGCGAAGACCATCGTCGCGAAGCTCACGCCCGACCAGGGCTCGGACTCGAGCCCGACGACCGCCTACCAGCCGACGAACTGCAACGCCCTCGGCTTCGCGCCCGCGGTGTCGCTGACGCCGACCTCCACGACGGCCGACACCGCGACCGCCATGACGCTCGGCGTCACGATCCCGTCGAGCCAGTCGGCCGTGAAGGACATCACGCTGAACCTGCCGCAGGGCGTCGAGCTCAACCCGTTCTCAGCGACGGCGCTGTCGTACTGCACCGCGGCGCAGTTCGCCCGCACCGTCCTCGATCCCGACACCTGTCCGGTGGCGTCGCGCCTGGGCACCGTCAGCATCACGACGCCGGCCGTCGGCACGCTGACCGGCTACGCGTACTTCGGCGAGCCGACGAACGCCACCGACATCCTGCAGCTCTACATCACGGCCGCGGGCGGCAACGTGCGCCTGAAGTTCACCGGCGACGTCAACCTCGACCCGAACACCGGCCGCGTCGTGACGCGCCTGACCAACCTCCCGCCGATCCAGTTCACGGCGATGACGCTGGCGTTCAACGGCGGCACGACAGCGCCACTGCGCACCCCGCACGCCTGCGGGGCCGCCGGAACCACCTCATCGCTGGTTCCGCACAGCGCGACGGCGACGAAGACGCCCACCGCGTCGTTCACCGTCACGAACACGAACTGCGACGCCAAGCGCTTCACCCCCACCATCAGCACCACGGTGGGCGCAACCGGCGCGGGCGCCTCGACGACGCTCGCGATGTCCGTCACCCGGCCCAACGGCGACGCGCGCATCTCGAAGGTCAAGGTCGCGATGCCGCCTGGTCTGCTGGGCAACCTCACCTCGGTGACGCAATGCCCGCTGGCCACCGCCGCCGCCGGCAACTGCACAGCGGCCAGCGAGGTCGGCACCCTGTCGACCCAGAGCGGCGACAGCGGCTCGACCGTGAACCTCAGCGGCAAGGCCTACCTGACCGCCCCGCCCGACGGTGCGATCGCCGGCCTGGCGCTCGTGGAGAACGCGGTCGTCGGCCCCGTGAATCTCGGCAAGGCGGTCATCCAGCTGAAGATCGTCATGCGGCCCGACGACAGCGGCCTCGACATCGAGGGCGACGTCCCGACCTACCTCAAGGGCGTCCCGCTGCTGGTCCGCCAGATCTCGATGCAGGTCAACAGGGCCGGCTTCCTCACCAACCGCGCGGTCTGTGATGCGACGGCGATCAAGACGACGCTCGGCAGCGACCAGGGCTCGAGCTCGAGCGTGGACACCGCCTACCAGGCGACGGGCTGCGCCTCGCTGACGTTCACGCCGACGCTCGCCGTGAGCGCCTCGCCGGCCGCGTCGGACGCCGCCGCCGCGATGACCCTCGCGGTGAACATGCCGTCCTCGGGCCAGAAGCAGATCAAGGACGTCACGGTGCAGCTGCCGGCGGGCGTCGAGATCAATCCGGGAGCCGGCGAGGGTCTCGTCGGCTGCACGGCGGCCCAGTTCGGCACGGCGAACCTCGAGCCGGCCAACTGCCCCGCCGCCTCGAAGATCGGCACGTCGAGCGTGACGTCCGCCCTCGTCGGGACCCTCGGCGGCAACGTCTACTTCGGTGATCCGCCTGCGGGCAAGCTCATGCGGATGTTCGTGGTCGCGGAGAACAGCTCCGACGACGGCGTGCGCATCAAGCTCATCGGAGACGTCACGGTCGACCCGGCCAACGGCCAGATCACCACCACCTTCTCGAACCTCCCGCAGACCCCGTTCTCGCAGTTCAAGCTCGAGCTGCAGGGAGGCAGCCGGGCCGTCCTGAGCACGCCGCGCAGCTGCGGCGCCTTCGCGGCCGGCAGCTCGCTGACGCCGTACGGCGGCGGAACCGGCGCCTCGCCCAGCGCGAACCTCTCGCTCACGGACGACTGCCATGACCCGAACCGGTTCCGCCCGGCGGTCGATCTGGCGAACGTCCCGTCGCAGGCCGGCGCGGACACCACCCTGACGACGACGATCAGCCGCCCCGACGGCGACGCGCGGCTCTCCCGCGTGGCGGTCTCGATGCCCGACGGCCTGCTCGGCCGGATCGAGGCGGTCCCGCACTGCGGCGTCGCCGCGGCACGCTCGGGCAACTGCCCGCAGTCCTCGCGGGTCGGCTCGGCGAGCACCGTCAGTGGCAGCGGTGGCAGCACCATCACGCTGCCCGGCGACGTCTACCTCACCGACGGATACGACGGCGCCATCGCCGGCCTGGCGGTCATGGTCACGGCGAAGGCCGGCCCGATCGACCTCGGCCGCCCGGTCGTGATGATGAAGATCGTCGTCCGCCCGAACGCGACCGGCATCGACATCGCCTCCGAGGACCTGCCGACGCGCCTGCAGGGCGTGCCGCTCACCCTCCGCAGCATCGCGCTGAAGATCGATCGCGACGGCTTCATGTTCAACGGCACGAGCTGCGGCTCCGCCCCCGCGAGCGCCTCGCTGACGTCGGACCTCGGCGCCACCGCCGGGGCGAGCGCCGCGCTGGCGACGACGGGATGCTCGAACCTCCCGTTCGCGCCGACGATGCAGGTCGACTTCTCCGGCGACCTGACGAAAAACAGCAAGCCCGGCATCGAGGCGCGTCTGAAGGTGCCGCTCGGCCACGGCAACGTCAAGAAGGTCGCCCTCACGATGCCCGTCGGCATCGGCGCTGACATCGCCGCGCTGAGCAACACCTGCCCGCGTGAGACCTACGACGCCAACGCCTGCCCGGCGAAGGCGACGATCGGCTCGGCCAAGGCCATCAGCCCGGCACTGCCCGGCGTGCTGAGCGGCCCGGTGACGCTCGTCAAGAAGGCCGGCTCGGCGCTCCCCGACCTGGGCGTTCGCCTGAATGGGCTGGTCTCGGTGAGCCTCATGGGCAACATCCAGCTCGGGGCCGGCAACCGCCTGATCGCGACGTTCGAGGGGATCCCGGACGTGCCGCTGTCGCAGTTCGACCTCAGCCTCTCGGGCGGGGCGAGCGGCGCACTGCAGCTCAGCAGCGCCCTGTGCGACGCGCCGACGATGACCACCGTCGTCACCTCGCACACCGGCGCGGTCCGCACGAACCAGACGACCCCGCCGTCCGCCGACTGCGGGGACGACGCGTCCGCCAAGAAGCCGTCGGCCACCGTCAAGCTCGCCGGCTTGAAGAGCGGCAAGCCGACGCTGAAGGTGACCGCGACGGGCGGCGCGACCGCGCTGCGCTCGGTCGTCGTGACGCTGCCGAAGGGCCTGACGGTCGACCGCAAGGCCGCCCCGAAGAAGACGGGCCTCTCGGCGAAGAACCCGAAGGGCAAGACCCTGAAGCTGACGAAGAAGACCGTCGCCTGGAAGGCCTCGGCGTTCACGCTGAAGCTGCCGTCGACCGGCGCCCGGACCGCGACGATGACGCTGCGCCGAGGGGTGCTCAAGGCGAAGGCCGGCAAGCTGCGCAAGAGCAAGACCGTGAACATCAAGGTCAAGCTCACGCCGGTGTCGGGTGCGCCGCGCACCCAGTCGCTGCGCGTCAGGGTCGCGGCCCGCTAGCCGATCACCGTGCCGATGGTCCTCTCCCGACGCCTGCTCACCGCGGCCGCCGCGCTCACGGCCGCCCTGTCGCTCGCCGGCACCGCGCAGGCGACCGTCACGCCAACGACGCTGACGACGACGGCGTCCAACGCGGGCGCCGCGACGCGCCCGGACTTCACGGTCGCCTTCAACATGACCGTCAGTCCCAGCTCGGACGACGCGAAGAAGATGGTCATCGACCTGCCGGCGGGCCTGCTGGGCGATGTGCAGAACATCGCCCGCTGCACCGCCGCCAATCTCAACGCCGACAACTGCGCGAGCGCGACGAAGCTCGGTGATGTCGACGCCGACGTCGACGCGACGGTGATCGTCGAGATCCCGCTCAGCGTCCCCGGCGAGATCTACAACCTGCCGCCGCAGGGTACGGAGGCCGCCCGGATGGGCATCGTCCTGCGCCCGCTCGGCGGAATCCTCGGCAAGATCTTCCTGCAGGCCTCCATCCGGCTGCGGCCCGCCGACTACGGACTGCAGGCGATCCTGGACGGCCTTCCCCGCCAGCACTCCGGCCTCGACATCCGCATGAACCGGATGGCGATGACGCTGCTCGGGAGCAACCCGGCCGGCAAGCCCTTCATCAGCGCCCCGACCTCGTGCGTCGCGGCAACCACGCGCGTCGAGGTGACGTCGTACGCCGCCGCCACGCGCGAGGCGACGAAGTCCTACACGCCCAACGCGTGCGGGTCGGTCCCGTTCGCGCCGTCGGCCGCGGTCTCCGCGACCCCGGCGACCCCGGACTCACCCGCGCAGACGGACGTCACCCTCACCATCCCCGACACCGCGACGCCGCGAGTCCAGTCCCATGCCAAGAGCGCGACGATCACGCTGCCCGAGGGCATGGAGATCAACCCCGCGGCCGCGTCGGCCGGGCTGGGCTCCTGCGACGACGCGCAGTTCGGCACCGGCTCGGGGGCGCCCGCAGCCTGCCCGGCAGACTCCGCCGTGGGCGACGTCTCGATCGTCAACCCGCAGCTCGGCACGCTCACCGGCTCGGTCTTCCTCGGGAAGGCCGACCCGTCCCAGCCCACCCAGCTCATGCGCCTGCTGATCGTCGCCCAGCGCAGCGCGGTGGCCGACGACGCGCGCGTCAAGCTCACCGGCGGCGTCACCGCGGACCCTGCGACGGGCCGGGTGGTCACCCAGCTCAACGGCATCCCGCAGGTCCCCTTCCGGACCATGACGATGCGCCTGCGCGGAGGCCCGAACGCCATCCTGCGCACGCCACGTGCCTGCGGCGACTTCACGATGGGGACGTCGCTCGTACCCTGGAGCGGCACCGCCGCGGCGACGCCCGGAGCGACCCTGAGGATCGCAACGGGGTGCGGCGACCCGGCGCGGTTCGCACCGACCCTCGCGCTGTCCGCCAGCCCGGCCAAGGCCGGCGTGACGACGGCGCTCAAGGCGACCATCGCCCGGTCCGACGGGGATGCCCGAATCGCCGGCGCGACCCTCTCGCTGCCCAACGGTCTGATGGGCAAGCTCGTCGGCCTGCCCCAGTGCCCGACGGCCGACGCACGGGCCGCGTCGTGCTCCGCCGCGACGAAGGTCGGCTCGGCCAGCGCGACCGTGGGCACCGGCTCAGCACCGCTGACCCTTCCGGGCGAGCTGTTCCTCACGCCGCCGACCTCCGGGGGGCTCGCGGGCCTGGCCCTCGTCATCGACGCGCAGGTCGGCCCGCTCGCGCTCGGGCGGGTCTCCGTCCCGATGGAGCTGAAGCTCCGGGAGGGCGGCGCCGGCATCGACGTCGTCGCCGGAGACATCCCGCGCCGGATCCAGGGCATCCCGCTGGACCTGCGCCAGATCGACCTGACCATCGATCGCGACGGGTTCCTCGTCAACCCGACGAGCTGCGCGCCGCTGACGCTGAGCGGCACGCTCACCAGCGACCTGGGCGCGACGGTCAACGCCAGCGCGCCGTACGCCGTGACGGGGTGCGGCGAGCTTCAGTACGCCCCGCGCATGCGCATGTCCTTCGACGGCGAGATCAAGAAGAACGGCCATCCCGCGATCACCTCGGTGCTCTCACTCGGTGCCGGGCAGGCCAACACGCAGGAGGTCTCGCTGCTGCTGCCCGAAGGCGTCGCTCCGGACTCCGAGCGCCTGCGCAACGCGTGCCCGCTCGCCACGGCCCAAGCGGGCGCGTGCCCGGCCAAGTCGAAGATCGGTGAGGCCTCGGCGACGACGCCGGCCCTCCCCGAGCAGCTTCGCGGCCCGGTCAACCTCGTGATGGCGCCGGGCAGCCCGCTGCCCGAGCTGTTCGTCCGGCTCGACGGCGCCGCGCGCATCGACATGCGCGGCAAGGTCCAGTTCGCCAAGGGCCGCACGAAGGTCGTCTTCGACGGCGTGCCCGACGTGCCGCTCGACGACTTCTCGCTCAAGCTGGTGGGCGGCCTGCGGGGCGCGATCGCCACCGCACGCGACCTCTGCACCGGCAGCGCGCCCAAGGTCGACGCCTCGATGCGCGCCCACTCGGGCGCCAAGCGCACCGTCGTGGTCGAGCCCGGCGTCGAGGGCTGCCGCGCCGGGACCGGCGGGGCGAAGATCACCATGAAGGTCCGCCGCCTGCGGGGTGGCGCGCCGATTCTGCAGCTGACCGCCAAGGCCGGAGACGCGGCGCTGAAGACGGTGCGGGTGACACTCCCGAAGGGCTACCGCATCGATGCGAAGCGCGCCCGGAAGCTCGCCACCGTGAAGGGCACGAAGCGGGGCCGCAGCGCGCTGAAGGCCGGCAAGCGGACCCTGACGCTCAACCTCGGCAGCCGGGGCGCCCGGACGGTGACGCTCACGCTGAGGAAGGGCGCAGTCCGCGTGTCGAGCGTGAAGACCCAGAAGGCCAAGCGCGTGAAGATCGCGGTGCGGGCGACGCCGACCTCAGGTCTGCCCACAACGCTGACGCTGAGCGTCAAGCCCGCGAAGCGCTAGCCGTGGAGCGCGGCCTGCTCCTGGGCGCTCGGGAAGGCCCAGGCGGCGCGTGTCCGGCGCTCCTGGCGAAAGGTGAAGCGCATCTGGCTCGGCGGCCGCAGCCCCTCGGGATGGTCCGGGCGGAAGGTCGCGCAGGGCTCCTCCACCGTCAATGCACACAGGCCGTTCTTGCGGAAGAAGCACTCCTCGCACGTCACCTTCGTCTTCGTCCGCGTGGCCATCATCCGTTCGCTGCACCTCGTCTTCGACTGCGTGGGAGGCGGCATAAGACCACGGCCGGGAGGGGCGTTCAAGGGGCCCGAAGGCGCCATTCCCGCAAATCGCGCATGTCTCGCGCAGGCGACCCCGCAAACGCCGGAAAAATCTCTTGGCCGGTTGTGCAGGAAGCAGACTGAGGGACTAGACGATGCCCATGCGCACGCGCTCGCGCGGAACCGCACGAGCGTCCGGGCAGCCGGTCAGGGCGAGCGCCCGCTCGACGTCCTCGGTCAGCGCCCGGAGCAGGTTCTCGACCCCTTCCTGACCGCCGGCGGCCAGCGCCCACGCGACAGGCCGGCCGATGAGCACGGCATCAGCACCCAGGGCCAGCGCGCGCACGACGTCGCCGCCGTCACGGATGCCGCCGTCGACCAGGATGGGCACGCGCCCCTCCACCGCGCCCGCGACCTCCTCGAGCGCCATCGCCGTCGGGACGACGCCGTCGAGCTGACGCGCCCCGTGGTTCGAGACGATGACGCCCGCCACGCCCGCTTCAACCGCCGCCTCGGCGTCCTCGGCCGTGAGGATGCCCTTGACGAGCACGGGCAGCCCGTCGGTGACGTCGCGCAGCCAGCCGACGTCGGGCCAGGTCAGCGCCGGGTCCCAGCCGCCCAGCGGCTTGATCGTCGACTCCGCCGGCCGCCCGGTGTGGGTGGCGAGCGTGACGCCCTCGGGCAGCTCGATGTCCGGGAAGGCGCGCTCACGTTCGCGGCGGCCGCCGACCGGGAGGTCGACCGTGAGGACGAGCGCCTCCACCCCGCTGCGGACGGCGTGCCGCAGTGCCTCCTCCGTCGCCGCGCGGTCGCGCTGGACGTAGAGCTGGAACCAGACCCCGCCGTCGCCGGCGGCCCGGCAGACCTCCCCCACGTCGGCGGTCGCGCGGGTCGAGAGCGTGTACACGAGCCCGGCGGCCGCCGCAGCCTGGGCCGCCGCGAGCTCGCCGTCGGGATGTAGGAGGCGCTGGGCGGCCATGGGCGCGATCACGATCGGCGCGGTGTGGCGGCGCCCGAGCAGGTCGACCGCCATGTCGATCGCGCTGACGTCGACCATCGTGCGTGGGCGCAGCCACCAGCGCCGCCACGCGCGGTCGTTCTCGGCGAGCGTCTGTTCATCGCCGGCCCCACCCGCGAAGTACGCGTGGACCGCCGGGTCCAGTCGGTCGCGCGCGGTGGCCTCCAGCCGGCGGATCAGCTCCATGACCCGGACGATCCCAGAGGCCTCCGACGCCTAGACTCAGCGGCTGCATGCGGATCCTCCTGACCGGCGTGAGCGGCTACCTCGGGGCGGCGCTCGTCGACCCCCTCCGCGCGGCCGGCCACGAGCTGCGCGGTTTCGCCCGCGACCCGCGCCGGGTCAGCGTCGACGTCCCGGTCGTCCAGGGCGACGCCCTGACCGGCGACGGCCTCGACGAGGCCCTCACCGACGTCGACGTCGCGTACTTCCTCATCCACTCCATGGAGGGCACCGCCAACGGCTTCGCCGAGCGCGAGCGGCGGAGCGCCACGCTGTTCGCCGACGCGGCGGAGCGCGCCGGGGTGCGCCGGGTCGTCTACCTCGGCGGGCCGGTGCCGGAGAAGGGCACGTCCCAGCACCTCGCCAGCCGCGTCGCCGTCGAGGAGGTGCTGCTCGGCCGCTTCCCCGAGGGCGTCGGCCTGCGCGCGGCGGTGGTGGTCGGCGCGCGCTCGCGATCGTTCCGGTTCCTCGTCCGGCTGCTCGAGCGCGTCCCGCTGACCCCGCTCCCCGTGTGGCGGGCCCACCGCACCCGCCCGGTCGACGAGCGTGACATCCTCGCGACCCTCGTCGCCGCGGCCTCCACCCCGCACGCCGACGGCGCCACGCTGTCGCTCGACGTCGCGGGCCCGGACACCGTCACGTACGCCGAGTTCATCGATCGGATCCGCGAGGCGCTGATCCTCGGCCGCCCGGTCCTGCCGCTGCCGCTGTCCGCGACGGCGATCGCCGCGCCCGTCGCGGCTGCGATCGCCGGCGAGGACGCCGGCTTCATCGGCCCCCTGATGGAGAGCCTGGCGGAGGATCTCCTGCCCCGTCCCGACCACGACGCCGCAGCTCTGCTCGGTGTCCGCACCCACACGCTGGACGCCGCCATCGAGCGGGCGCTGCGCGAGTGGGAGCACGAAGAGGAGCTCGCAGCCCGCTAGCCATGTCCGCCGTCAGCACCACCATCGACATCGCGGCCCCGCCGCAGACCGTCTGGGACGTCATGCTCGACGCCCAGCGCACGAAGGAGTGGGTGACGATCGTCCGCGAGGTCGGCGACGTCGACTCCGGACCGCTCCGCCCCGGCTTCAAAATGGCCCAGACCTTCGCCCTGCGCGGCATCCCCTTCCACGTGCACTGGGTGCTCCAGGAGGTGCGGGTCCCCTCCTTCGCCTGCTGGGAGGGCAAGGGCCCCGCGCGCTCGAAGGCGTTCATCGAGTACCGCCTCGAGGAGCTGCCCGACGGCGGGACGCGCGTCACGTACAAGAACGAGTTCAAGACTCCGCTGGGTCCGCTCGGCGCCGTGGCCAGCAAGGCGCTCATCGGGGGGATCCCCGAGCACGAGGCCAAGGCGTCACTGCAAAAACTCAAGCAACTGCTGGAACAGTGAAGTGAAATTTGTACAGTAACTTCCATGACAGATTTTCTGGAGGAGAAGAAGCAGGAGATCGCGGCGCGCTTGGAGGAGCTGCGGCCGCTCGTGGAGGAGTACGAGAAGCTCGAGGCCGCCCAGCGCGCGCTTGACGGACTGGGCGCGGCGGCGCCGTCCTCGTCCCCGTCACGGCGGCGTAGCCACGGCGGCGGCTCCGGGCGCCGCGGCCGGCCAAAGGGCAGCGGCACGCGCGGGACCCAGGCGCTGGAGCTCGTCAAGGCCAACCCCGGCATCGGGATCCCCGAGCTCGCCGAGCAGATGGGCATCAAGCAGAATTACCTGTACCGGGTCCTTCCCGGGCTCGAGCAGGACGGGCTGGTGGAGAAGAAGGGCCGCGGCTGGCACGCCAAGGACGCCGCCTGAACCGGCTTCACCACACAGCGCCGAGGTAGCCGTACGGTGCACGGTCATGAGACCATTGGCGCTGTTCACCCTGACCGCCGCGCTCGGCCTGGCTGCTGCCGCGCCGGCGAGCGCTGCCCCGACCGCGACCGTGCAGCTCGCGAGCGCGCCCGCGCTGCGGCTGAAGCTCTCCGAGCCCTGGACGACCGTGAACATCTACCCCGCCGGTGACGTCAACGGCGACGGCAAGGACGACGTCATGGTCATGGTCGCTCGCAACGAGACCCTCGCGGCGATCATGGTCTTCGGCGGTCGCCGCTCGACGCCGGTGGACCTCAACAACATCGGCAGCAACGGCTATTACGTCCTGAACCTGCAGTCCGCCTACCCCGCCGGCGATATCAACGGCGACGGCAAGGACGACATCTCCGACTCCCGGTCGTCCCCAGACGGCACGTCGAGCACCGTCGTCATCTACGGGAAGGCGACGGCGGGCACGATCGATCGCCGGACGCTCACGCCGCAGCAGGGCGCGGTCTGGACCCCGGACCGGCCCGTCGACCCGCGCGGGACGCGCACCGGCGATTTCAACGGCGACGGCATCCGCGACTACCTCCTCGACAACGGCAGCGACCTCTTCGCCGCCTTCGGCAGCGCGACCAAGCCGCCGAGCCGGACCGGCCCCGGGTTCCACATCCCGTTCCCGTACCCCTCCCCCGGGCCATGCAGCAGTTATCCGAACCAGGAAGACGTGCAGGTCCTCGGTGACGTGACCGGCGACGGCAAGGACGACATCGGCATCGGCGGCGAGAGCGGCAGCAGCTATCCCGCCACCGGGCCGCGGAACTATCGGGCCTGCGTCGTGAAGGGCAAGGCGAGCACATCCGATGTCGACATCACGCGTCTCGCCGCGACCGGCGCCGGGTTCAGCGTCTTCCTCGGGGACGGCCGCTTCCTCAGTGCCGTCGGCACCTACGCCGGGAGCGCCGCACGCATCTGGGGCGTCGGCGACACGAACGGGGACGGCACCGATGACTTCGCCGTCGAGACGGAGCAGAACTTCAAGTACCTCCAGCAGGGCCTGTACGTGTTCCCCGGCGGTCCGCGGACGACCGACATCGACGCGACCAAGGCCGGCACACCGCACCTGCGGCTGACCACGACCGCAGGCTTCGCGGAGGTCGTCGGCGTCCCGGACCTCACCGGCGACGGCCGGGACGAGATCGCGTTCCGGCAGCCGCCCGTCAACGTCAACGCGCCCTACTGGCAGTCGACGCCCGTCTATGCCGTCGGGGGCCGCCCGCTGACCGGCGTCGTCGGCGTCAACGACCTGGGGACGACCGCGCTGAAGATCCTGCCGCCCGCCGGTTCGACGGAGAGCCCCGGCCCCACGGGGAACTACTACGACTGGCGCACGCTGCAGACCGTGGGCGACGTCGACGGTGACGGCAAGACGGACACCGCGATCTACGAGGCGTCACCGGCCGGCCCGTCCCAGGTCGAGACGGTCCACATCCTCTATGGCGCGCTGAAGTAACCCCCCAGCGCGACGAGCGTCAGATCGACGTCGCTATGGCAACGTCGATCTGACGCCGAGCGCCGAAGGGGCGCTAGACGAGGCCGAGGTCCTTCACCGCGTCGCGCTCGCCGACGAGCTCGGCGACCGTGGCGTCGATCTTCGACTGTGCGAACTCGTTGATCTCCAGGCCCTGGACGATCGAGTACTCGCCGTTCGCGGTGGTGACGGGGAACGAGGAGATGATGCCCTCGGCGACGCCGTAGGAGCCATCGCTCGGCACGGCCATGGAGACCCAGCCGCCGTCGGTGCCGTTGACCCAGTCGTAGACGTGGTCGATCGCAGCGGAAGCAGCCGACGCGGCCGACGAGGCGCCACGCGCCTCGATGATCTCCGCGCCACGCTTGCCGACGCGCGGGAGGTACTCGTTCTCGTACCAGGCGAGATCGTCGACCTCGGCGGCAGCGTTCTTGCCGTTGACCGTCGCGTTGAAGAGGTCGGGGAACATCGTCGGCGAGTGGTTGCCCCAGATCGCGAGCTTCTCGATTGCGGTGACCGGCACGCCGAGCTTGCTCGACAGCTGCGCGTAGGCGCGATTCTGGTCCAGGCGCGTCATCGCGGTGAAGCGCTCCTTGGGCACATCCGGCGCGGCCGACTGTGCGATGAGCGCGTTCGTGTTGGCCGGGTTGCCGACGACCAGGACCTTGATGTCGTCCGCGGCGTTGTCGTTGATCGCAGCGCCCTGGGGCTTGAAGATGCCGCCGTTGGCCTCGAGGAGGTCGGCGCGCTCCATGCCCTTCGTCCGCGGACGGGCGCCGACGAGCAGGGCGACGTTGGTGCCGTCGAAGCCCTCCTTGAGGTCAGCCGTGATGTCGATGCCCTCGAGCAGCGGGAAGGCGCAGTCGACGAGCTCCATCGCGGTGCCCTCAGCAGCCTTCAGCGCGGGCTCGATCTCGAGCAGCTTGAGCTTGACGGGGGTGTTCGGGCCGAGCAGCTGGCCGGAGGCGATGCGGAAGAGCAGCGCGTAGCCGATCTGCCCGGCGGCGCCGGTGACCGTGACGGTGACGGGGGAAGCCATAGAGGGTGTCTCCTGGGGTTCTGAGGGAATGGGCGACGGCGGTTAGGCCGCGGCCTTCTGCAGATTCTCGTCGATCGACGCGAGGAACTCCTGCGTCGTCTGGAAGGGCTGGTCGGGTCCGATCAGCAGCGCGAGGTCCTTCGTCATCTTCCCGCTCTCGACCGTCTCGATGCAGACGCGCTCCAGCGTGTCGGCGAAGTTCTGGACGTCCGGCGTCCCGTCCATCCGCCCGCGGGCGGCCAGGCCGCGCGTCCAGGCGAAGATCGACGCGATCGGGTTCGTCGACGTCGGCTTGCCCTGCTGGTGCTGGCGGTAGTGGCGCGTGACCGTGCCGTGCGCGGCCTCGGCCTCGACCGTCTTGCCGTCCGGCGTCATCAGGACCGAGGTCATGAGGCCCAGCGAGCCGAAGCCCTGGGCGACGGTGTCGGACTGGACGTCGCCGTCGTAGTTCTTGCAGGCCCAGACGTAGTCGCCCTCCCACTTCAGCGCCGCGGCGACCATGTCGTCGATGAGGCGGTGCTCGTAGGTGATGCCGGCGGCGTCGAAGTCGGCCTTGAACTCGGCCTCGAAGACCTCAGCGAACAGGTCCTTGAAGCGGCCGTCGTACTTCTTCATGATCGTGTTCTTCGTGCTCAGGTACACGGGGAACCCGCGGTCCAGGCCGTAGCGCATCGACGCGCGCGCGAAGTCGCGGATCGAGTCGTCGTGGTTGTACATCGCCATCGCGATGCCGCCACCGGGGAAGTCGTGGACGTGCAGCTCGATCGGCTCGTCGCCGTTCGTGGGCGTGTACGTCAGGGTCAGCTTGCCCTCGCCCGGGACGACGAGGTCGGTGGCGCGGTACTGGTCGCCGAACGCGTGACGGCCGATGATGATCGGCTTCGTCCAGCCGGGCACGAGGCGCGGGACGTTCGAGATGACGATCGGCTCGCGGAAGATGACGCCGCCGAGGATGTTGCGGATCGTGCCGTTCGGCGAGCGGTACATCTCCTTCAGGCCGAACTCCTCGACGCGCGCCTCGTCGGGCGTGATCGTCGCGCACTTCACGCCGACGCCGTACTCCTTGATGGCGTTCGCGGCGTCGACCGTGATCTGGTCGTTGGTCTCGTCGCGCTTCTCGATGCCGAGGTCGTAGTACTTCAGGTCCACATCCAGGTACGGAAGGATCAGCTGTTCCTTGATGAAGGACCAGATGATCCGGGTCATCTCGTCGCCGTCGAGCTCGACGACGGGGTTCTGCACCTTGATCTTCGACATGGGGGGAAGTTCCTTCGACGCCAGTAGGACTGAGTGGGGTCCCGCCCACCCGCGTCGCGGAGGCTAGTGCAGGGCCGTCTTCCCCTGCCGTCCGGTTGGACGGCTAGCGCGCGGAGGTATCGAGCCCGACGACGCGATCCGGCGACGTGAACGCTGTCGCGGACTCGTCCTTGATGCTCGGGCGGTGGCGCGGCGCCGGCCGCTCTGCCCCATTGGCCAGCAGCTTCTGCTCCTGGCGCTCCTCGGAGATCGTGATGACGTTCGTGACGAGGCCGAGCTTCTCCATCGCCTTGATCACGTACTTCGAGGGATCGATCTGGTACCACCGCAGCCCGTGGTAGGCCGAGCGCGGGAACGCGTGGTGGTTGTGGTGCCACGCCTCGCCCATCGACGGAATCGCAAGCCAGCCGAAGTTCGTCGCCAGGTCGGTCTCCTCGACGGCGAACGGGCGGTTGCCGAACACGTGGCAGATCGAGTTCACCGACCAGGTGAAGTGGTGCGCGAGGAAGATCCGGACGAAGCCGCCCCAGAGCAGCGCGGTCAGCGCGGCGGTCCATGTGCCGCCGATGATGAAACCGATCGCCGCGGGGAACGCGAGCGTGCAGATGAAGATCAGGCCGTAGTACCGGCCGACGCGGTTCAGCCACTTGTCCTCGAGGATGTCCGGCGCGAAGCGCTGCTCGTCGATCCCCTGGCCGTCCTCGATGAGCCAGCCGACATGCGCGTGCCACAGGCCGCGCGCGCTGCCCCAGAAGCCATGCCCGTGCAGGTGCGGGCTGTGCGGGTCACCCTCGACGTCCGTGTACGCGTGGTGCCGGCGATGGTCGGCGACCCAGGCCGCGGGCGTGCCCTGCACCGCGAAGCTCGCGGCGACGGCCCAGAAGACCTTCACGGGCGTCTTCGGCTCGAACGACTTGTGCGTGAGCATCCGGTGGTAGCCGATCGTGATGCCCAGCTGGCCGAAGATGTAGAAGCAGACCATGATCCCGAGGTCGAGCCAGCCGACCCCGTTGTTCCACAGCAGCACCACCGCCACGATGAACGCCAGGAATGGCACGGTGACCCCCGCCACCATGAGGTTTCTCTCCGCACGCCTACTCATACGCAGAGACGGTACACGTAGACCGCGTGTCTGAGGAAATCGTTCATACGGATTTCCGTCCTGGCGAGCGGCTGCGCGTCAAACCCCGGCGGTCTCGCGCTCCGGCTCCGGCGCCTCGTTCTTGACCGATTGGTCAGCAACGCGGGGGCGCGAGGTGGGCTGGGCGCCGTTGGCGATGAGCTTGGCCTCTTGGCGTTCCGGATCGATCCGCGTGACGTTCCACGCGAGGCCGACCTTCTCCATCCCGTCGATCAGGAGACCGGACAGGTCGATCTCGCGCCGCTTCAGCCCGTGATGGGCCGAGCGCGGGAACGCGTGGTGGTTGTGATGCCACGCCTCGCCCATCGAGGGGATCGCGAGCCACGCCACGTTCGTGGAGAGGTCGTTCTCGTCGACGGCGAACCGCCGGTCGCCGAACACGTGGCAGATCGAGTTGATCGACCAGGTCACGTGGTGGACGAAGAAGACGCGGACGAAGCCGCCCCACAGGAGCGCGGTGAGCGCCGCGGAGAGCGTGAAGCCACCGAAGATGAAGCCGAGCGCCGCGGGGATGAGGTAGGTCAGGAACGCCCAGAGCGGGAACAGCTTGTTGATCTTCTTCATGCCCGGGTCCTCCATGAGGTCCTTGGCGTAGCGGTTCCAGTCCGCCCGGCCATGCTCGAGCCAGAGCCAGCCGACGTGCGCGTGGAACAGGCCCTTGATGACGCCCGACACGCCTTCGCCGTGCCCGTGGGGCGAATGCGGGTCCCCGTCGGTGTCGGTGAAGGCGTGGTGCTTGCGGTGATCGGCGACCCACGCGATGACCGGGCCCTCGAGGGCGAGCGAGCCGAGGATCGCCCACGTGTATTTAAGGCCCCTCGTCGTCTCGAACGCGCGATGCGTGAGCAGGCGGTGGTAGCCGACCGTGATGCCGAAGCCGGTGGGCAGGTAACACCCGACCATGATCACCAGGTCGAGGGTGCTCACGCCGTCGTTCCAGAAGAGGAAGATCGCCCCGATCACGCAGAGGAAGGGGACGACGACGGCGCCGATGTTCACGTAACGGGCGGCTCGGGTCATAACCAGACCGTATTCCTCGTCAGGGTGTCAATTCTTCGCCATATTTGGCCAGTACTTCCGCAAGAATTTGTACTCTAGGTGACAAATGTCTGTCTCTGAGGCCGCGTGGCCCGAGCTTCCGGCGCGTCTGGCGCCCGCGATGCGCGAGGCACTGCCGGCGTTGTCTGCGGAGATCGTCGAAGCGATCGTGGAGGCGGTCCCCGCCTACCGGCGCCCGCTGCGCGGCGAGTTCGCCCAGGGGATCCAGCTGGGCGTGGACCAGTCGCTGCGGCGGTTCGTCGACCTCGTCGAGGACCCGACCGCGGACATCACGCAGATGCACGACGTCGTCCGCCGGCTCGGCGCGGCCGAGCAGCGGGCGGGACGCAGCCTCGAGGCGCTCCAGTCGGCTTACCGCGTCGGGACGCGGATCTCGTGGCAGTCGCTGGGACGGGTGGCCAGCTCGGGCGGCTGCGAGCCCGCCGAAGTGCAGCAGCTGGCGGAGGCGCTGTTCCTCTACATCGATCGCCTCGCCGACCTGACCGTCGAGGGCTACGCGGGCGCGCAGGCCGAGCAGGCCGGCGAGCGCGCGCGCCGGCGCCGCGCCGCGGTGCACGCGCTGCTCGCGCAGCCCCAGGACGTCGCCGCACTCGCGGACGCCGCGCGGGAGGCCGGCTGGCAGGTCCCCGACCGCCTCGCGGTCGCCGTCGTCGCCGACGAGGCCGCCGCCCTGCGCGTCGCGCGGCAGCTCGGCCCCCGCGCGCTGGTCGCCGGCTACGGGACCGACCTCGAGGTCGTGGTCATCTGGCCGGATCCCGACGGGCCCGGACGCGCCACCGAGCTGCGGACCGTGCTCGCCGAGGCAAAGGCCCCCGCCGGGATCGGCACCGGGGTCGAACCGGCCGAGGCGCATCGCTCGTTGCTGCTGGCACGGCGCTGCCTGCGCCTCGGCGGCCGCGGGGTGCTCGGCGACGGGCCGTGGAGCAGCGACGACCACCTCGCGGCGGTCGCCCTGGGCGCCGCGGAGCTCGAGCTCGAGGAGCTGGCCCGCGCGCGGCTCGCGCCGTTCGCGACCCTGCGCCCGGCGGCCGCGACACGTCTGCAGGACACACTGCTTGCGTGGCTGGCAGCCGCCGGCCACCGTCCGACCGTCGCGTTGATGCTCCACATCCATCCCCAGACGGTGCGCTACCGGATGGGGCAGCTGCGCGAACTCCTCGGCGAGACCCTCGACGACCCGGACGCGCGCTTCGAGCTGGAGCTCGCGCTCCGCGCCCGGGCGCTGGGGGTCTAGGTCGTCGGCGGCGGCGTGGCGGCCTTCGAGGTCGTGAACGTCGACACCTGGGGCAGGCCGTGGTAGTTCGGACCCCCCTGGTCGCGCAGGGCGCAGCTGCAGTACGAGGCGGTCGCGACCAGGGCGTACAGCCGGCCCGGCCGCAGGGCGCCGAGGAACTGGAGGCCGAACGTCGTGGGAAGCTCGCCCTCCGGGGACGTGACGATCGGAACCCGGCCCGGACCGGCCGGGAGGATGTACTGAATGAGCGGGCTGGGCACGGGGATGTAGGCGCTGCCTACCCCTTTGCCGGACAACACATCGTGGACCCCGAAGCTCACGTCGGCCGGCTTGGACAGGCGGAAGACGAGCGACGCGCCGACCGGGGCACCCGCGGCGTCGACCGGAACGCGCCCCGGGCTCATCCGCACGCCGGTGAGCAGGTTCGGCTGGAGCTGCGCAAGCACTGGTGGCAGCTTCGGCAGAGCCGCCTGCGTGGGGGCCGCCGCCGCAACCACCGCGACGCAGGCTATGGCCCCTGAGACAAGAAGGGTTCGGACTGGGCGAGAGCGCATGCCGTACAACGTACATTCGCGCCTGAAGGACATTCGTGAATCCCGTTCACGGCCAGACGACCGGGCCCCGCCGCCCCCACCTGCGACGATGGATCCATGGGCGGCGGCTCCTCCATCCAGCTCGTCCGGCTCTTCGGGATCCGGATCGGCGCCAGCTTCAGCTGGTTCTTCGTCCTGTTCCTGCTGATCTGGCTGCTCAGCAGCTACTTCGCGGACATCTCAGGCGACACCACCACCGGGTTCCTGCTCGCCGTCTCCGCCGCGGTCCTGTTCTTCGTCTCATTGACGCTGCACGAGCTCGGCCACGCGCTCGTCGCGCGCCGCGAGGGGATCGATGTCGTCGGCATCGACCTGTGGTTCTTCGGCGGCGTGGCGAAGATGAGCCGCGACACCAACTCCCCCGGCGAGGAGTTCCGCGTCGCCGGCGCCGGGCCGGCGGTGACGCTGATCATCACGCTCGTCTGCGTCGTGCTCCTGGCGATCCTCGATTCCCCGAGCGCCGCGGGCGAGGCGCTGACGTTCGGCGCCGATCCGGGCGCGTCGAGCGGCGAGGCGCTCGTCGGATACCTCGGCGCGGTCAACGCGTTCCTGCTCATCTTCAACCTCATCCCCGCGTTCCCGCTGGACGGCGGCCGCCTCGCGCGCGCGCTCGTGTGGAAGGTGACCGGCGACCGGAACAAGGCCACCCGCGCCGCGGGATACACCGGGCAGGGGCTCGCCTACCTGATGATCGGCCTCGGCCTGGCGATGGCCTTCGTCTACAACGACCCGTTCGGGGGCATCTGGCTCGCCGTCCTCGGCTGGTTCCTCGCATCGGCGGCACGCAGCGCCGTCGTCGGCACCGCGTTCACGGAGCGGCTCGACGGGATCACGGTCGAGGACATCATGGATCGCGAGCCCGTGACCATCCCAGCCGACGTCCCGGCCCTCCGAGCGCAGGACGAGTGGTTCCTGCGCTACCGCTGGGCGTGGTTCCCGGTCACCGACGCCGCGGGGACGTTCCTCGGCCTGCTGCGCTCCGAGCGCGTCGACGGCGCCGTCGCGGCCGGCCAGCCCATGCTCGCCGCGGGCGAGCTCCTCGACGAGGACGCCGCCACCTGGCGGGTCCGCGCCGACGAGCCGCTGGAGTCCCTGCTCGGCAACCCCGAGCTCCGCCAGCTCGGGGCGCTGATGGCGGTGGATCCCGACGGGCGCCTGCGCGGGGTCGTCACGATCCAGCAGGTGCAGCGCGCCCTCACGGCCGCGCTGCCCAACCGCGCCGCCTGACCCCTACGGCGTCGTGAACGCCGTGTTCGTGTCGTTGATCAGTCGCGTCGTTAGCCCGAGCGTCGGCAGGAGCGTCGAGCCGTTGATCGACACGCCCGAGAGCTTCACGGAGATGGATTCGATCGACGCGCCCCGGAACGCGAACGCGCCGGAGACCGTGGCCTTCAGCCGCACCGTCGGCAGCGGGCTCGTCCGCACGTCCACGCCGCCCGTGCCCTTGAACGCGAGCGCGAGGCTCTTGCCATCGGGGCTCGTGATCGAGCCGGCGACGTTGCTCAGAGCGGTCGTGACGGTGCTCGACCCGACCTTGGTCGTGAACAGCGTGAGCTTGCTGATCTCGATGCCCGCGTCGAGCGAGACCTGCCCGTCGTCCACCGAGATATCCGCGTGGAACGGGCGGCCGTCGAACACGCCGGCGCGGCCGAGCGTGCACGGCGTCGCGAGGCCTTCGGCCGACAGCTCGAAGTTCCGCTCATTGAGGATCAGCGCGCTCGCGGTCGCGGTGAGCGACCCCGTCGTGCAGTCGAGCTTCAGCCCGCCGCTGAACCCGATGCCCTTGGCGGTCCAGCTGACCGCGCCGCCGAGGATCGAGACGCCGGGAATGATCTCGATCGGCCCTGTCAGCTCACCGGTGATGCCCGACACCGGGATCGGCTTGAAGATGTCGCTTCCTGTGATCGTGCCGCCGGCCCCGATGCGCCCGCCGTTGAACGGCAGATTCTCGAGCCCGGCGGTGAACGAGTAGCTGCGATTCCAGCGGATGACGCCGGACAGCCGCGCGTACCCGGCGGTGGCCTTGAACGAGAGACCGCTGGTGCTCGGACTCACGACGAACGACCACGACCCCGACCCGGGCGCCTTCGGCACCGCGGCGGCCGGAATCGGCAGACCGGTGGCGGCCGCGAGCGACTGCCCCTCACCGGTGTTCTCCGGCGTGATGTCCTCCGCAAGCGCCGGAGCGGTGCCGCCCGCCAGACAGGCGACTGTGAGACCTGCGAGCGCGAACGCGCGCACGCCGCGTGACTTCCTCATGATTGTCCTCCCCCGAAGACCCTTGAACGTGGCGCGACCCTACAGACGCAAGACACCGCGCGTCAGTTTTTCGGCGTGAACGCCGTTCGCGCCCCGAAATCTAATCCCGTCCTCAGCGGTCCGATTTCCCAGCAACGGCGGGGGATTGGGCCCATCCGGGCAGACGTCTGAGTCGGGGGTCGAACGTATAGAGTCCGTCGCCGTCCCCCA
>JAEMSV010000332.1 GCA_016462625.1 Solirubrobacteraceae bacterium
GCCCAACCCGCGGCCGATGTTCCCCAACCCGCCCGGCCTCTTGCGCGTCGAACCGCACTCCGAGGGGCTGCGCGACCGGATCTGGTGGGGAGCAGCCAGTACCCCGACGGTCGAGTGGACCGCGCAGCAGGGCATGAACCTCATGAGCTCGACGCTTGTCTTCGACGAGAGCGGTGAGCCCTTCCACATCCAGCAGCGCAAGCAGATCGACGCCTACCGCGCTGCCTGGAAGGAAGCCGGGCACGAGCGCGAGCCGCGCGTCTCGGTCAGCCGCAGCATCTTCGCGCTCGTCTCCGACCTGGACCGGGCGTACTTCGGCCGCGAAGGCGACTCGCAGGACTCGTTCGGGATGATCGAGCCGACGAAGCGGGCGGCGTTCGGCCGTTCATACGCCGCGGAGCCCGACGTGCTCGTCGAGCAGCTGCGCGAGGACGAGGGGATCGCCGCGGCGGACACGCTCCTGCTGACCGTGCCGAACCAGCTCGGCGTCGAGTACAACGCCGCGGTGATCGAGAACATCCTCCGGTATGTCGCGCCGGCGCTCGGCTGGCGCTAGCTGAGCTTGTCCTCCGGCCGCTCACCCGGCCCCTCGAGAGCCGACTCGATCGCGCCCTCCGCACGGGCGGGGGGCACGTCGGTGTCGACCAGCCGGCCGCCGAACTCGGCCTCCTGCGGGCGCAGCACGGCGCCCATGTAGAAGATCCCCGCGAGCAGGCCACCGACGATCGGGCCGATCGCGTACACGAAGAGCCACGAGCCGAAGCCGTCGAAGGCGCCGCCCACCAGCGCCGGGCCGAACGCGCGTGCCGGGTTCAGGGCGCCGCCGGTCATCGGCGCGATCATCAGGTTCGCCAGGCCGAGCGTGAGGCCGATGATGAGCGGCGTCCAGGCCTGGTTGGCCCGCACGTTGACCGCGGTGCCCATGATCGCCGTGAGCAGGATGAAGACGCCGATGCCCTCGAGGATGAACGCGGGGAGCGCGCCATCGATCAGCCGGTTGCCCTCGAACGAGGGCGCGCCGTAGTTCGCCGCGTCGGCGGGGTTGATGACGACGCCCTCGCCGCCGTTGAGCGTGATCTTCAGGACCAGCGCCGCGGCGGTCGCGCCCGCGAGCTGGACGAGGATGTAGATCAGGCCGTCGATCGGCGTGATCTTGCGCAGTGCGAGCATCGTGGTCGTCACGGCCGGGTTGAAGTGCCCGCCCGACGTGCCGCCGAAGGCCGCGACGAGCGCCGCCAGGGCGAAGGCGTGCACGAGTCCGATGGTCACCCAATCGGTGAACCCGATTCCACCCTTGCCGTTGGCCACGACCGCAATGCAGATCGCGAAGACGAGAATGAACGTGCCGACGAACTCGACGACGTATGCGGGCCAGCCACGATCTTCCATGCGCGCTCCTTCTGGGGACAGCGGAACGCGGCGATGCTATCCCGCGCTCCGGGCGCGACGACGCGGTTGCGTCGCTACTGCGCCCGCAGCTGCTTGAACTCCTGGCGCACCGACTCCGGGCGCCCCCACATCTGGACGACCTCGGCGCGGCCCACGCGCGACTCACGCAGCACGACCTCGCCCTCGATGCCGGCGTCGTCGAGCAGCTTCAGCGCGTTCGCGACCGACGGCGCCGCCGCGGCGTGGCCAAAGCGGTGGGCCACGAGGAGCTTCCAGTGCCAGCTGTGGCGCGAGTACGGCTGCGCGTTGCAGGTGACGAGGTAGGTGGCGGCGTCGATGTACCGCTCCTCGTCGAGGATCCGGAGGTCCAGCTCGAGATCGGTCCAGTCGTCGGGCAGCGACTCGACGATCGCGGTGAAGGTCTCGGCCAGGAGCATGCG
>JAEMSV010000161.1 GCA_016462625.1 Solirubrobacteraceae bacterium
GCAGCGGAAGCCTCGTCCGCACGATCGTCGGCCTGGCGATCGTCCTGCTCGTCATCTACGGCGTCTACTGGGTCCTCAAGCAGGTCAAGGCCAGCCGCGAGGAGACCGCGAAGGGCGATGGCCTCATGACCGTCGCATCCCTCGGCTTGGGCCCGAACCGCGCGCTGCACCTCGTCCGCGCCGGCCACGAAGTGATCCTCGTCGGCGTCGCCGAGCACGCGATCACGCCGATCCGCTCCTACACCGAGGCCGAGGCGATCGCCGCCGGGCTCCTGGACATGCCCGAGATCGACACCGACGGCGAGGTCATCGAAGGCGAGGCGCGCGAGCTCACCACGAGCACCCCGTCGATCCGCGACTTCCTCCCGGTGCTGCGCCCGAAGGCCGGCGCTACCGCGGCCAAGCCCGTCACGCTCCAGGCGCTCCTCGGTCAGCTCAAAGAGAAGACGGTGCGCTCATGACCGGGGATGGCGGCAACGCCGTAGAAATCCTCGTCGTCATGGCGGGGATCGCCCTGCTGCCGGCGATCCTCTTCTGCGTCACGGGCTTCACCCGGATCCTCGTGGTCCTGGGCTTCATCCGCACGGGCCTCGGCACGCCGACCGCCCCGCCGAACCAGGTGCTGGTCGGCATCGCGCTGTTCCTGACGATCTTCGTGATGGCGCCGACCTTCAAGGAGATCAAGACCACCGCGATCGACCCGCTGATGGACAAGAAGATCACGCAGGTCCAGGCCATCGAGCGCGCGGAGAAGCCGATGCGCGAGTTCATGTTCAAGCAGACCCGTGAGCGCGACCTCGCCCTGTTCGTGAAGCTCGGCGACGTCGAGCGGCCCCGGACCCGCAAGGACATCCCGACCTACGTCCTGATCCCTGCCTTCATCATCAGCGAGCTCAAGACGGCGTTCCAGATCGGATTCCTGATCTTCCTGCCGTTCCTGATCATCGACCTGGTGGTCGCATCCACCCTCATGTCGATGGGCATGATGATGCTGCCGCCGGTCTTCATCTCGCTGCCGTTCAAGATCCTGCTGTTCGTCCTCGTCGACGGCTGGAACCTGATCACGGCGGCCCTCGTGGAGAGCTTCAAATGAATCAGGACGTCGTCCTCGATCTCACCACGTCGGCCCTCGAGCTCACGATCCGCATCGCGGCGCCGATCCTCATCGTCGGCCTCGTCGTCGGCGTGATCATCTCGATCTTCCAGGCGATCACGCAGATCCAGGAGCAGACGCTGTCGTTCGTGCCGAAGCTCGCCGCGACGGCCGCGGTGCTCGTCATCGCCGGCCCGTGGATCCTGAACCAGCTCGTCGCCTACACACGTGACCTGTGGGAGCAGATTCCGAGGTTTGTCGGATGAGCGCCCTGGACATGCTCCTCAAGCAGTTCGGCGAGCAGCAGGTGCTCGGATTCTTCGCCGTGATGGCACGCATCGTGCCGCTGTTCCTCGTCGCGCCGTTCTTCAGCTCCCGCTCGATGCCGCCGCGCGTGCGCGGCATCGCGGCCGTCGCCCTGACCATCGGCCTGGCGCCGGTCGTCACCAAGGGGATGCACGTGCCGGAGTCGGTGTCCGGGATCGTGACGCTGATGGGCAAGGAGCTGCTCGTCGGCTTCTCCTACGCGTTCGTGCTCGCCTGCTTCTTCGCCGCGGTGCAGACCGCCGGCACGTTCCTGGACTTCACGGTCGGCTTCTCGTTCGGCTCGCTCGTCGACCCGATCACGGGCAACAACTCCGCGCTGATCTCGCAGATGTACACGATGGTCGCGGTCGCGATCTTCATCGCGATCGGTGGCGACGAGTGGATGATCCAGGGGCTCGCGCGGACCTACGACATCGTCTCCATCGAGCAGATGCCGTCGATCGACGCGATGGTCGAGGGCGCGCTCGACGCGTTCTGCCAGATCTTCGTCTCGGCGATCGAGGTCGCCGGCCCGATCTTCCTCGCGATGGTCATCACCGACGCCGCCTTCGGCATGGTCAGCCGCGTCGCCCCGCAGCTCAACGTCTTCTCCGTCGGCTTCACCGTGAAGATCGGTGTCGGCCTGGTCCTCCTCGGCATGACGTTCCCCTACGTCGCCGAGTGGATGGACGGGAACCTGCAGTCCTCCGTCGCCGACGCCCTGCGCACGATCAAGGTCGCGTGAGCCATGGCCGGTGAGAAGACAGAAGCACCGACACCCAAGAAGGTCGACGAGGCGCGGCAGAAGGGTCAGGTCGCGCGCTCGCAGGACCTCACGGGCGCGATCGTGACGCTCGTCGGCATCATGACCGTCGGTATCACGGGCCCGCGGATCATCGAGCTGATGGCCGACACCATGGAGCACACGCTGATGCGTGCCGCGACGCCGCAGATCGTCACCCGCGAGGGCATCGGGCCGATCGTGAGCGAGGCCGGGATGCACGTCGTGCAGTCCATCTGGCCGATCGCGCTGGCCTGCTGCATCGCCGCGTTCGTCGCGCTGGTCGGGCAGATCGGCTTCAAGATCACGCCCAAGGCCGCGATGCCGGACCCGAAGAAGCTGAACCCGATCAACGGCGCCAAGCAGGTCTTCGGGCCGAACGCCGCGGTCGAGGGCATCAAGTCCGTGCTGAAGATCTGCTTCGTCGCGATCCCCGCGCTCATGGTCGTCGTGCCCGCGATGCCGCAGGTGATCTCGATGATCGGCGTCGGCCCCGTCGAGCTCGGCAAGCTCATGATCGACATGACGATGAAGATCGCGCGCAACGTCGCGGTCGCGTTCATCCTCCTCGGGATCGTCGACTTCATCTACCAGAAGTACCGCCACACCAAGTCCCTGAAGATGGACAAGCAGGAGGTCAAGGACGAGGCCAAGAACATGTCGCTTCCGGCCGAGGTCAAAATGGCTCAGAAGCGCCGCGCCATGGAGCTCTCGCGGGCGCGCATGATGGCGGACGTCCCCAACGCGGACGTCGTCGTCACGAACCCGACGCACTTCTCCGTCGCGCTGAAGTACACCGCCGGGATGCTGTCCCCGGAGGTCGTCGCGAAGGGGCAAGACCTCGTCGCGCTGAGGATCCGGGAGCTCGCCAAGGAGCACGGCGTCCCCGTCATCCCCGACCCGCCGCTCGCGCGTGGTCTGCACGCCTCGGTCGATATCGGCCAGGCCATCCCCGAAGACTTCTTTCAGGCCGTCGCGCAGGTGCTGGCCTTCGTCTACCGCACCCGCCCGATGAGGAGTGCCGCATGAACAACCTGCTGAAGCGGATAAGCAAGTACACCGACCTCATCGCGGCCCTGCTGGTGGTGCTGGTCGTCGTGATGATGATCGTGCCGCTCCCGCCGTTCCTGCTGGACATCTTCATCACGATCAACATCTCCGTCGCGCTCGCGACGGTCATCACGACGCTCTACGTGCCGCGCGCCCTGGACTTCAGCGCGTTCCCGTCCCTGCTGCTCCTCACCACGCTCTTCCGCCTGGCGATCAACATCAGCGTCACGCGACTGATCCTGCTCCACGGCGATGCCGGTCACGTCGTCGAGGCGTTCGGCAACTTCGTCGTCGGCGGCAACATCGTCGTCGGCATCGTCGTCTTCATCGTCCTGGTGATCATCCAGTTCATGGTGATCACTGCCGGCGCCGGCCGTGTCGCGGAGGTCGGGGCGCGCTTCACCCTCGACGCCATGCCGGGCAAGCAGATGGCGATCGACGCCGACCTGAACAACGGCCAGATCACCGAGGACGAGGCCCGCACGCGTCGCGACGACATCCAGCGCGAGGCCGACTTCTTCGGCTCGATGGACGGTGCCTCGAAGTTCATCAAGGGCGACGCGATGGCGGCGATCCTCATCACGCTGATCAACATCGTCGGCGGCATCATCATCGGCGTGATGCAGCAGGGGATGCCGTTCGGCGAGGCCGTCCAGCACTTCTCCTTGCTGACGATCGGCGACGGCCTGGCCGCCCAGATCCCGGCGCTGCTGATCAGCGTGGGGATGGGCATCATCGTCACCCGCGCCGCGGACTCCGGTGACGACCTCGGCTCCGACCTCGCCAGCCAGCTCGTCAGGCAGCGCAAGGCCCCGATGGTCGCCGGCGCCGTGATCATGGCGTTCGCGCTCGTGCCGGCCCTGCCGAAGCTTCCGTTCCTGGTCGTCGGCGGTGCGTTCTTCGCCGTCGGCTGGACCCTGAACAAGCGCCATCAGGCCGAGGAGGCCGCGCAGCTCGAGGCCGAGCAGGCCGCCGCGGCGCTGCCTCCGCCGCGGGCGAAGTCCGAGGACCCGCGCGGTGCGCTCGCGGTCGATCCGCTCGAGCTCGCGATCGGCTTCGGCCTGGTCCCGCTCGTGGACGCCGACAGCGGTGGGACGCTTCTCACGCGTGTCAGCAACGTGCGCCGACAGATCGCGGCGGAGCTCGGGACGATCATCCCGTCGGTGCGGATCCACGACGAGGTCGGTCTCGGATCGCACGAGTACGCCCTGCGCGTTCGCGGCGCCGAGGTGGCGCGCGGCACGGTCATGGCCGGGCACCAGCTCGCCCTCGACCCGGGCGACGCCGTCGGTCAGCTCGCCGGCATCCCGACGCGCGAACCGGCGTACGGGCTCCCCGCGCTGTGGATTCCCGAGGCCGCACGCGCCGAGGCGGAGGCGAGGGGGTACACGGTGGTCGACGCCGAATCCGTCCTCGTGACGCACCTGACGGAGACGATCCGGGCGCACGTCGCCGACCTCATGACGCGCCAGGACGTCAAGGAGCTCATCGAGGGGCTCAAGGAATCCAACGCTGCCGTCGTCGAGGAGGTCATCCCGGATCTCCTGTCCTTCGGCGAGGTCCAGCGGGTGCTCCAGGCGCTCCTGCACGAGGGCGTGTCGATCCGCGACCTCGGCGCGATCGTCGAGACGATCGGCGACCGCGCCCGTGTCACGCGCGATCCGGCGCTGCTCGCCGAGTACGCCCGCCAGACCCTTGGCCGCGCGATCGTCGGCCGCCATCTTGAAGAGGACGCGCGCCTGCGCGCGATCGCCCTCGACCCCGCGGTGGAGCAGGAAGTCTCCGAAGCCATCGCCCAGACTCCCGACGGCGAGTACCTCGCCATGGAGCCGTCCCGCGCTCAGGCGCTGGTCCAGGCCCTGTCCATCCAGGCCGAGGAGGCATTCAGCCTCGGCCGTCGCCCGGTGTTGCTCTGCAGCAGCCGTGTGCGTCGCCATCTCCGCCGCCTGCTCGAGCAAGCGGTGCCCCAGCTCTCCGTGTGCGCGTATAACGAGATTGCGCCCGGGATCAACGTCGAGACCATCGGAGTCGTGACCGCATGACGGACCTCAAGACCCGCACGTACGAAGGCAATTCGCTGGACGAGATCCTGCCGAAGATCCGTGAGGAGCTGGGCGACGACGCGATCGTCGTGCGCCAGCGCGAGGGCCTCAAGGGGGGAGTCGGTGGCTTCTTCCAGAAGCGGATCGTCGAGGTCGAGGCCCGGTCGGGTCACGCGATTGCAGCGGAATCGAAGAGCGGCCGCTTCGAGGCCACCGACGGGCCGGCCGTCGGGCCTGAGCCGATGCCTGCCGCGACGCCCGCTGCGACGTCCTCCGTGGCCGAGGCGATGCTCGCCGAGGCGGCGGGTGCTTCGGCGCCTTCCGGCTTCTCCGCGCAGCTGGCCGACGCCGCGCAGGCGCAAGCTGAGCAGCCGTACACAACCGTCGGCGGCGCCGGCGGCCTGACCGTGGACGACATCCTGGCGGGGACCGCCGGAGCCGAGGCCACGGCGCCGACCGTCGCGCCCGTGGAGGCCTATGAGCCGCCCGCGCCCGCCGCGACGGCGCCCGCTCCGGCTCCGGTCGAGACCGCGATGGCCACGATGGAGGGTGCCGCCGGGACGAGTCGCACGCGCGGGGTCACCGTGACCACGTCTCCGCAGGTCGACGCGATCCCGGCCGCCGAGGCCGCGCCCGAGCAGGTCGCCCAGGCCCCGGTGCCGGTCGCGCAGCCTGTGCCCGCGCCGATGCCGATCGAGACTCCGGAATCGCGCCCTGCCCGTGCCGAGCGCGTCATCGAGACGCTGTCGGACCGCGGCATGACGGCGGGCTTCGCGCAGCAGATCGTCGACCAGGTCGTCACGCACCGCGTGCCGTTCTCGCCGGGCGCCCGCCTCTCGGCGCTGGTGACCCGCGAGGTGGCCCGCTGGATCCCGACGCGCCCTGCGGGCACGCCGGGCGTCGCCGCGTTCGTCGGCGCCGGCGGCTCGGGCAAGACGAGCGTCGTCGCGGGCATCGCCCGCGCCTACGCCGAGGCCGGCGTGCGGGTCGCCTGTGTCGCGATCCGCTCGACCGACGCCGGAGCGTCGCTTCGCGCCACGCTGGAGGGCAGTGGTGTCGAGGTGTACGCGCCGGTGGACGACGCCGATGCGACGGCCACGATCGAGCGGCTGCGGGGCTCCCGCATCGTCCTGCTCGACACCCCCGCGGTCTCCCCGCGTGACGCGGCGGAGATCAAGGCGCTCGGGCGGCAGCTCGGCCGCCTGAAGACCGACGAGGTGCACCTGTGCACGTCGGCGACCCAGTCCCTCGACGTGGCGCGTGACGGCTTGGAGGCCCTGCGCGTGCTCAAGCCGAGCGGGCTGACGATCACGCACGCGGACGAGACGGACCGCATCGGCGGCTCCGTGCAGCTCGCGATCGACTCGGGCATCGCCCTGTCGTA
>JAEMSV010000333.1 GCA_016462625.1 Solirubrobacteraceae bacterium
CGGCGTCCTCCTCGCCCTTGCCCTCGAAGTGCGCGATGAACTTCTCGAGCGCGTCGTCGGAGCGGTTGAACACGAGGTCGTCGGCGAGCTTGCGCTCCTCCTCGGAGATCTCGCCGTACGGCGTGATGTGGTTCGGGTTGACCATCGCCAGGTCGAGCCCGGCCTCCACGCAGTGGTGCAGGAAGACGGAGTTCAGGACCGAGCGGGCCGGCACGCCGACGCCGAAGGAGACGTTCGAGACGCCGAGCGACGTCTTCACGCCCGGGAGCGCGGCCTTGACGTCGCGGATGCCGTTGATCGTCTCGACGGCCGACGGGCGCCACTCCTCGTCACCGGTGGTGAGCGTGAACGTGAGGACGTCGAAGATCAGCAGCTCGCGGTCGAGCCCGTGCTCGTCGCAGCAGATCTCGACCAGGCGCTTGGCGATCTCGACCTTGCGCTCCGCGGTCTTCGCCATGCCGACCTCGTCGATCGTCAGCGCGATCAGCGCCGCGCCGTGCTCGACGGCGAGCGGGACGACGACGTCGGCCTTGTCGCGGCCGGCCTCGAGGTTGATCGAGTTGACGATCGCGCGGCCCGGGATCTGGTCCAGGGCGGTCGCGATGACGTCGGGCTCGGTCGAGTCGATCTGGATCGGCGCCGGCTGCGTCAGCGAGACGCGCTTGGCGACCTGGCGCATCTGCTCGTCCTCGTCCTGGCGCTCGGTGAGCGCCACGCAGAGGTCCAGCACGTGCGCGCCGCCCTCGACCTGGTCCTCGGCGATCTGCTGCAGCCCGTCGTAGTCGTCGGCCAGCAGCATCTCCTTGGCCTTGCGCGAGCCCTGGGAGTTGACGCGCTCGCCGACGATCGTCGGGGACGGTTCCTGCACCAGCGGCGCGGCGGCGATCATGCTCGACACGCGCGGGGGGCGCGGGGCGGGGCGCTCGCCGGGCGTGATGCCCTTGACGCGCTCGGCCATCGCGGCGATGTGGTCGACGGTGGTGCCGCAGCAGCCGCCGACGATCGACACGCCGTAGCGCTCGACGAACTCGCCGAGGCTCGTGGCCAGATGCTCGGGCGTCTCGGGGAAGACGGTCTCGCCGTCGGGGCCCTGGATCGGCAGGCCCGCGTTCGGGATGCAGTGCACCGGGATCGGCGAGTTCTCGCCGAGGAAGCGGATCGCGTCGCGCATGTCCTCGGGGCCGGTGGAGCAGTTCAGGCCGATGACGTCGACCTTCAGCGCCTCGAGCGTCGTGAGCACGGCGTCGATGTCCGTGCCGAGCAGCATCTTGCCGCCGTTGGGCAGCAGCGAGACGGACGTCTGGATCGGCACCGTGATGCCGGTCTCCTTGAACGCCTCACGCGCGCCGAAGACGGCGGCCTTGACCTCGAGGATGTCCTGCGCGGTCTCGATGATCAGGAGGTCGACGCCGCCCTTGAGCAGGCCGAACGACTGCTCGCGGAAGATCTCGACGAGCTCGCGGAAGCGGAGCTGGCCCAGGGTCGGGTCGTCGGACGCGGGCAGGTAGCCCGTCGGGCCGATCGAACCGGCGACGAAGAGGTCCTCGCCGACCGCCTTGCGGGCGATCTCGGCGGCCTTCTGGTTGATCTCCAGGGTGTGGTCGGCCAGACCCCACTCGTCGAGCTTCAGGCGGCTGGCCTGGAAGGTGTCGGTCTCGACGACCTGCGCGCCCGCGTCGACCATTGAGACGTGCAGGTTCTCGATGACGTCGGGCCGGTTGAGCACGAGGACCTCGTGCGCCCGGCCGGGAAGCTTGTAGTCGTCCTCGAGCGAGAGATCGAACGCCTCGAGCGTGGCGCCCATGCTGCCGTCGAA
>JAEMSV010000162.1 GCA_016462625.1 Solirubrobacteraceae bacterium
GCGACTCGACGTCCATCGGCGAGAGCTTCCACTGGCGCATCGGGTCGTGCACGCGAGCCTGGAAGCGCTCCTCCTGAACGTCCGGGCTGACGGAGAACCAGTACTTGATGACCTGAATACCGCTGCGCACGAGCATGCGCTCAAACTCCGGGGCCGACCTGAGGAACTCCTTGTACTCGTCGTCGGTGCAGAAGCCCATCACGCGCTCGACGCCGGCGCGGTTGTACCACGAGCGGTCGAAGAGCACCATCTCGCCCGCGGAGGGCAGATGCTCCGCGTAGCGCTGGAAATACCACTGCGTGCGTTCGCGCTCGGTGGGGGTTCCGAGCGCGACCACACGAGTGTGCCGAGGAGAGACGCGTTCACTTATCCGTTTGATCACGCCGCCTTTTCCAGCCGCGTCGCGGCCTTCAAAGATCACAACGGCCCGCTTGCCGGTGGCAATCATGTAGCGCTGCTGGATGACCAGCTCACGCTGAAGCTTCTTGAGTTCCTTCTCGAATACGTCTTTGGGCATCTTTGCCCTGGCGGGTGCGTGTGACATGCCTGCAATCTAGACCCAGAACGGGTCCGCATGAGTCTTCGTTCGCACAGATTCAAACCGCTGCGATTGTCCAGGTGTCCAGCCGGGGCTAGGTGACGAGGTCGTCGAACAACTCGTCGAGCGCCTGCTGCGGGTCGGTGCACAGGCCGGTGTGCGTCGGCGAACACTGAACGACCGTGCTCGACGGCGCCGCCAGCCAGCCGAAGCGCTCGCTCTTTGGCAGCGCCGCCATCGGACCCGCAGCCGCGTCGCCGTCGGCCACGCGCACGAAGGCCCGCAGCGCGGCCTCGATGTCGGCGGCGTCGGCGTCCGGGCAGAGCGCGCCCAGACGATCCTTGTCGAGTTGCACGCGCGCTGCGAGAAAGTCGTGTTGGCGCGCGAACAGCAGCACGCCGGCGTTGATGAACTCGCCGCGCTCGATGTCGGGAACGACGCGAATGATCGCGTAGGAGAAAGCGCTAGCGGGCTCGGGCATGCTCCGCCTCCTCACTGAACTGCGCGGATGCGGCGACGCGCGCGACCAGGTACTCAACGTAAACCTCGGGTGGCCTGACCGTGAACCAGTCCTCGGGAACGCTGGCGACCGCGGACTCGATCACGGAATCGTCGACCAGCGGAGCCAGACGCTCGCCGGCCTCGATGACCGAACTCGCGTGCGGCAGCAGTACGTGCTCGGCGATCGGCGCGAACGCGGTTGTCGCCTGCGCCGGATCGAGTCCGGCGTGCTGGCGGTAGAGCGCAGCGCCATGATCGATAGCCCACAGGTCGCCATGCCAGATCAGGAGGTTCGGGTTCTGCGCGCTGCGATCGACGTTGGTGAGAAAGGCGTCGAGCCAGACGATCGCGGCGGCCTCCTCTGCCGGCGGCTGACGATCGTCGGCCGGCGAGTAGGTCATCGCCCCGGGCAGGAAGTCGCTGCCGAGGTTGGTCCCCGGACTCGCGACGATCAACTCCTGGATCTCCGGGTCGGGCTCGGCGATGCCCAGTGCCGGGTCGACCTCGACGAACATCAGCCGCGGCACGCGCACACCGATCGCGGCGGCGACGGCGGCGGCAATCAGTTCTGAGGCGAGCGCCAGAGTGCCTTGGCCGGCGCCGCGGTACTTGACCACGTAGAGGCCGTCGTCATCGGCTTCCATCAGGCCGGGCATCGACCCGCCCTCGCGCAGCGGGGTGACGTAGCGCGTCGCGTTGACGCGGCCGATCTGTGTCGTCGTGTTCACAAGCAGCTCGCGGGCAATCTACCGGCCGCCGCTGCAACCACGGTCATCGCATTCAACTTCCGCTGCCCTGGTGACCGATACTGCACGAATGCACTCCGACGCCCAATCCGATCACCTGCTGCCGAAGAACCCGCTGCGTTTTCCCGATGCGGACGATGAGGACCACCCAAAGATCATCATCCCGATCGTCGTCGGCACGCGCCCGGAAGCGATCAAGCTTGTTCCGGTGATCATCGCCCTGCGCGATTCCGACACGTTCCAGCCGGTCGTCGTCTCGACGGGCCAGCACCACCACATGGTCGAGGAGATTTTCGAGGAGGCTGGGGTCGGCACCCACGTCCATCTCTGGGCCGGCACCGAGCGTGCCAGCCTGACCGAACGCGTCACCACGACGATGCGCCGCTTCAACGACTTCTGCCTCGAGTGGTTCGGTCCGCACCCTGGCGACCAGGAGGTCGCCCAGGCGATCCTCAACGGCAACTACCCGGCAGCGGTGATCGTGCACGGCGACACCTCCTCGGCGATGGCCGCCGCGCTCGCGAGCTTTCACCTGCAGATTCCGGTGCTGCACGTTGAAGCCGGGCTGCGCACTGGCGGCAGCATCATGAGCCCGTTCCCCGAAGAACTGAATCGCCAGGTGATCACCTGCATCGCCGCCCTGAACTTCGCGCCCACGTTCGAGAACCTCGAGAACCTCGTCCGCGAGAACGTCGAGGTCGGTCAGATCTTCGTCACCGGCAACACCGGGATCGACGCCCTGCGCTGGGCCTCGACGCTCGATTCGCCATACATCGACCCGGCGGTCGAGGCGCTGCACCAGAGTGACGATCGCATCGTGCTCGTCACCGCCCATCGGCGTGAGAACTGGGGCGCGGGCCTCGCGAACATCGCCGCAGGAATCCGCAAGCTCGCCCATCGGTTCCCGGAAGTGAAGTTCGTCGTCCCCCTGCACCCGAACCCGCGCGTGCGCCACGAGCTCGGCGAGCCGTTGGTGATGTTCGACAACGTTCTGCTGACCGAGCCGCTCGAATACACCTCTTTTGCACGACTGATCGGCCGCAGTTCGATCGTGATCACCGACTCCGGAGGCATCCAGGAGGAGGCACCCTCACTGAACAAGCCCGTGCTCGTCGCGCGCGACAGCACCGAACGCGGCGAGGGCGTTGACGCCGGAACGCTGATCCTCGTCGGCACCAACCCGGATGTGATCGAGGCCGAGGGCGCGAAGCTGCTCGAGGACGATGCGTACTACACCAAGATCGCCGAAGCGCCCAACCCGTACGGCGACGGCTTCGCGGCCGCACGCATCGTGCAGGCGCTCGAATACCTCCTGACCGGGAAGAATCCGCCGGTGCCGTTCGGACACGGCTTCAGTCGCGGTGAGCTCGCTGACGCGACCGGCATTCGCGTGCCCGACGTGCCCGACGAGTACGAGCACGGACTTGAGGACCTGCTGGCCGATTCACACGAGCCCTCGGACGCGGCATCCTGGCCCCTCTAGCCCTGGCACTCCCCTTCGACGGCCTCGATGAGCCGTGGCGCGGGATCCTCACCTTCGCGCTGGTGACGATCGTCCTGATGTTCATCTGGACGGTGATCCTCTTCATCCGTGGCCAGAACTCGCGCCGTCACGCGCCGCAGCAGAACCAGCCGCTGACCGACGAATACACCTGGGTCTTCATGGTGCCGGCGCTGAACGAAGAGGTCACGATCGCCGATTCGGTCCAGCGCCTGCTCGGGGTCGCGGTGAAGAACAAACGCATCGTCGTGATCGACGACGGCTCCGAGGACTCGACGCCGCGGATTCTCGCTTCGTTCTCGGATCCCGCGCTGATTCCACTGCATCGCGAGTCACCCGACGCACAGACCGGCAAGGCCGCCGCCCTCAACTGGGCGTACCGGCAACTCGGCGAGCTGCTTCCCGACGTCGATCCAGCGCAGGTGATCGTCGCGATCGTCGACGCCGACGGGCGCCTGCACACCGACGCGCCGTCCTGGGTCGTCGGCCACTTCGCCGACCCGAAGGTCGGAGGCGTCCAGTCGCAGGTGCGGATCTACAACCGCAAGAAGCTGCTGGCGTGGTTCCAGGACGTCGAGTTCGGTGTCTACGGAGCCTTGTTCCAGAGCGGCCGCAACGGCTGGGGCACCGCGGGCATGGGCGGCAACGGACAGTTCAACCGGCTCTCAGCGCTGGATGACGTCGCCGACGAGACCGGCCCGTGGCGCGACAAGCTGACCGAGGATCAGGACCTCGGCCTGCGCCTGCTCGGCAAGGGCTGGCTCGGGCGACAGGACCTGCGCGCGACGGTCGATCAACAGGGACTCTCCACGCTGCGCCCGTTGCTGCGCCAGCGCACGCGCTGGTCTCAGGGAAACCTCCAGGCGATGGCGCTGCTCGGCACGGTGCTGCGCTCTCCGCGGTCGGCGGTCGCGCGGTTCGAGACCATGCTCTACATCCTGATGCCGGTCTGGCAGTCGATCATCGGGATCTCGATGCTGGTCGCCGCCTACCTGCTGATCACCGGGCAGGCCGGGATCTACGACACCGACGCGCTCTACCAGATCGCCTTCTTCTACGTGCTCGGATTCGGCGGCGTGATCATGGGCTGCATCGCGGCCGGTGCCCCGCGCGGCTGGAAGGGTTACGTGACCGGTTTCTTCATCGCGCAGGTCTACGCGTTCTACACCTGGCTCATCTGGCCGGTCCTGCTGCGCTCGACCTTCCGCCAGCTGACCGATCAGCGCACCTGGGCGAAGACCGACCGGGAAGCGCTGGACGCACCCGGCGCCGACTGACGGTCAGCGGTTCCTCGGTGTTTTCGTGAGGAAGCCATCCCGTGGAGGAGGCGGCTGACGCAATACTCAAGGCGTTCACAGGAAACTCTCAGGTTTCTGACCGATAATCGCCTCATGCCCCCGATAGAAGTGAACACAAGCGACGCCACCACCGGCGCGCGCATTCTCGTCGTCGATGACGAGCCGAACATCGTCGATGTGATCACGATGGCCCTGAAGTTCCAGGGTTTTGAAGTCGAGTCCGCCGACAACGGCATCGACGCGATCAAGGCGGTGCACACCTTCAAGCCACATCTGATGCTGCTCGACATCATGCTCCCGGACATCGAGGGCTTCGAGGTCGCCGAGCGCCTGGGCGCAACACGTGGGCGCACCCCGATCATCTTCCTGACGGCCCGTGACTCGACCGAGGACAAGGTCCGTGGTCTGACGATCGGCGGGGACGACTACATCACCAAGCCTTTCAGTCTCGAAGAGCTCGTCGCCCGCGTCCGCCTGATCCTGCGCCGCACCGGACAGGCCGACGGCGACGACGAGGACCGCCTGACCTTCGAGGATCTCGAGCTCGACGAGGCGACGCGCGAGGTCACGCGCGCAGGCCGCGGGATCGAGCTCACCGCCACCGAGTTCCGCCTGCTCCACTACTTCATGCTCAACCCGCGGCGCGTGCTGACGCGCCAGCAGATCCTCGACCACGTCTGGGAGTACGACTTCGACGGCGATGCGCGCGTGCTCGAGACCTATGTCAGCTACCTGCGCAAGAAGGTCGATTCAGAGGGCGAGCCGTTGATCCAGACCGTTCGCGGCATCGGTTACGCGCTGCGCCCGAAGGCGACTTCGGGTAAGGCCTAGCGATGCGTTCCCTGCGTGGCCGCCTGGTCGCGATCCTGCTCGCCGTGGCGCTCGCCGGTCTGATCGTGCTCGCGGCGGTCACTTTCGCCGAGCAGCGCTCGTTTCTGTATGACCGGCTCGATCGCCAGGTCCAGACCGGATTCGTCGGCGTCGTCGGGCAGCTCGTGCTTGCCCAGCAGACGGAAGGCAGCAACTGCGCCGGATCGGCACCGCAGGATGCCGATCTCATGCAGGGCCTCGAGGAAGGTGGCGAGGGTCGTGGACCGCGTCGCCCCGAAGGCGGCGAAGGCGTCGGATTCGCGCTGCCGCCCGGCACGTACGGGGCGATCACCAACACGAGCGGCGCCGTCGTCGCGGAGTGCCTCTTCGGATTTCGCGACAGCGACGACTACGCCGTCCCGGATTTCACAGGAGTCGCGCTCACCAAGCAGCCGAAGACGATCGAATCGAAGAACGGCGGGACCGAGTTTCGCGCCTCCGCCCGACCGCTGCCGACCGGCAATTCGGTTGTCGTGGCGATTCCGATGGCGGACACGGCGGCAACGATCAATCGACTGCTGCTCGTCGAGGTCATCGTGATAGTCGCCGTGCTGCTCGTCCTCGGCATCGCGGCCTGGCTGCTCGTCGGCATCGGACTGCGTCCGCTCGACCGCATGGGCAAGACCGCTGACGCGATCGCCGGTGGAGACCTCTCGCACCGCGTCGAGCCGGCTGACGAGCGATCCGAGATCGGAAGGCTCGGCCTGGCACTGAACCGGATGCTGCACCGCCTGGAGGGCGCCTTCAAGGAGCGCGAGGCGAGCGAGAGCCGCCTGCGCCAGTTCCTTGCCGACGCTTCGCACGAACTGCGCACGCCACTTGTCTCGATCCGCGGCTACTCCGAGCTCTATCGCCTCGGCGCGACTCAGGATGAGGAAGAAGTCGGCCGCTCGATGGAGCGCATCGAGCAGGAGGCCGCGCGCATGGGCGTGCTCGTCGAGGACATGCTGACGCTCGCGCGCCTGGACGAGACGCACGACAACACTTTCACGACCGTGGACGTCGCCGAGGTCGCGGCCAACGCCGTTCGCGATGCTGAGGTCGCAGCACCCGGGCGCGCGATCACCCTGACCAGCGACGGCGCGCAAAAGGTCTCCGGCGACTCCCATCAAC
>JAEMSV010000163.1 GCA_016462625.1 Solirubrobacteraceae bacterium
ATGGCCATCGAGTTCAACGACCGCATCAACCGCATCCCGAGCTACCCGATCGCCGGCGGCTACTCGCTGCCCGACGACGTCGCGCTGCTCGCCTCCAACGAGTCGCCCGACCCGCCGCTCCCTGCGGTCATGGACGCCGTCCAGCGCGCGCTCACCGGCCTGAACCGCTATCCCGACCCGAGCTACGCCGACCTGCGCCGCGCGCTGTCCGACCGCTACGACGTGCCGCAGCTGCGCATCGCGCTCGGCAACGGCTCCTGCGACATCCTGCTCGCCGCCGGCGACGCGCTGCTCGAGCCGGGCGCCGAGCTCGTCTACGCCTGGCCGTCGTTCAGCGTCTACCCGCACCTCGAGGCCGCCAGCGGCGCCCGTGGCATCCGCGTCCCCCTCAACGACCGCGACGAGCACGACCTCGACGCGATGCTCGAGGAGATCACCGCCGCCACGCGCTTGGTCATCGTCTGCAACCCGAACAACCCGACGTCGACGGCGCTCCCCCTCCAGCAGATCGCCGATTTCATCGCGAAGGTGCCCAAGCACGTCTGCGTGATCCTCGACGAGGCGTACATCGAGTTCTCCACCATCGAGGACCCGGACGCGTCCCTCGACCTCCTCAAGGGCCACAGCAACCTCGTCCTGCTGCGCACGTTCAGCAAGATCTACGGCCTCGCGGGGCTGCGGGTCGGCTTCGCGCTGAGCGCCAGCGAGGAGTTCGTCACGGCGGTCAACCAGGTCCGCCAGCCGTTCTACCTGAACATCCCCGCGCAGGCCGCGGCCGTCGAGGCGCTCAAGCACCAGGACGCCGTCACGGAGCGGGTCGAGCGCGCGATCGTCGCCCGCGTCGAGATTGAGGAGGGCCTGAAGGAGCTCGGGATCGCCGTCGCCGCCTCGCAGGCGAACTTCTGCTGGCTGCACCTGCCCGAGACCGCCGACGAGTCCGAGGTGATCGCGGGCCTCGCCGAGCGCGGCGTCATCGTCCGCTCCGGCGCGGCGCTCGGCCGTGACGGCGCGCTGCGCGTCACGTACGGGACGCCCGCGCACAACCGGCGTTTCCTCGACGCCCTGCGCGACGTCCTCTAGACTCGAACGCCGCATGACCCCGGCCAGCTCCCACCGCGCTTTTCGCAGCAGCATCGCCGCGCAGTGGACCTGGCGCGCCTATCGATTTATCTAGGCGCTCGGCCGGCGGTTCCCGCAGTTCTCTTTCCCATAGCTCCCGATCTTCTTCTCAGGCCGAGCGCCGTGACACCCCAGCAGGACCGATCGGGGCGACGCATGGTTGAAAGGAACTGAGAGGCAATGAAGACCGAGAGCATCGACATCGCGGGCCGCCGGATCGGCGGCGAGCACTTCGCGATGATCGCCGGGCCCTGCACGGTCGAGTCGCGCGATCAGCTGCTCACGACTGCCGACGCGATGCTGGCGGCCGGGGCGACGATGTTCCGCGGCGGCGCGTACAAGCCGAGGACGAGTCCGTACAGCTTCCAGGGTCTCGGTCAAGAGGGGCTGCGCCTGCTGCAGGAGGCCAAGGACCGAACCGGGCTGCCGATCGTCACCGAGTTGATGGACGTGCGCGATGTCGAGGCCGTCTGCGAGGTCGCCGACGTCATCCAGGTCGGCGCGCGGAACATGCAGAACTACACGCTGCTCTCGGAGATCGGTCGCAGCGGCACGCCGGCGATCATCAAGCGGGGCCTCTCGGCGACGCTCGAGGAGCTCGTCATGGCGGCGGAGTACATCCTCAAGGAGGGCAACGAGAAGGTCCTCCTGTGCGAGCGCGGCATCCGCACGTACGAGCCGGCATACCGCTTCACGCTCGACCTCATGGCCGTCCCCGTGCTCAAGGAGATGACCCACCTCCCGATCATCGTCGACCCGAGCCACGCGGCCGGGCGGCGCGACCTCGTGCCGTCGCTCTCGCTGGCGGCGGCCGCGGTCGGCGCGGACGGCATCATCGTCGAGGTGCACCCCGATCCCGACGAGGCGATCTGCGACGGCCCGCAGCAGCTGCGCCTCGAGGATTTCCCGGCGTACCTCGAGCAGGTCGAGCGCGCGGCGGCCGTGGCCGGCAAGCAGATCAGCGCAGTGATGGCGTGAGACTCGCGGTCCTCGGCGTCGGGCTGATCGGCGGGTCCCTGGGACTCGCTGCGCGTCAGCGGCTCGGGGCCGAGGTCGTCGGCTGGGACCGTGACCCCGCGGTCGCCGACCGGGCGATCGCGAAGGGTGCGATCGACGCCGGCGCCGCAACGATCGAAGAAGCGGTGGCGGGCACCGACCTGGTCGTGGTGGCCGCGCCCGTCGGCGCGCTGCCCGATGCCGTCGGCGCAGCCTTGGCCGCGGCGCCCGCTGACGCGGTCGTCACGGACGTGGGCTCCGTCAAGCATCCGGTCGTGACCGCCCACGGCGCCGACGAGCGCTTCATCGGCGGCCACCCGCTCGCGGGCGCCGAGGTCGCGGGGGTCGAACACGCGCGCGCCGACCTCTTCGACGACGCCACCTGGTACCTCACGCCGACCGGCGCCTCCGGCGGGATGCTGTTCGAGCGGCTGCACCGCTTCCTGACCTCACTCGGCGCGCGGCCTCAGGCCATCGACGCCGACGTGCACGACCGCGTCCTCGCGGCGGTCAGCCACCTGCCGCATGTCCTGGCGAACATCATGGTCGCCCAGACCGCTGGGGCGCTCGGGAACGAGGAGACGATCCCGTCGACCGGGCCGAGCTTCCGCGATGCCACACGGGTCGCCGGGGCGAACCCGCGGATGTGGGGCGACATCTACCACGCCAACCGCGAGGCCCTCGGGGCGCAGATCGACGACGCCATCGCCCGGCTGTCGCGTGTGCGTGCGATCCTTGACACCCCCTCCGAGCTGGAGGCCTGGCAGGGCGCGGTGGCCGACGAGCGGCACCGCCTGCTGGAGGCCGGGCTGGTCGGCGGCGCCACGCGCGAGCTGCGCGTCGCCGTGCCGAACAAGCCCGGCGTGGTCGCCGAACTGGCGCTCACCCTCGGTCGGGCCGGCATCAACATCTCCGACATGGCGCTCTCCCCAAGCCCCGACAACCGCAACGGCGTCGTCGCCCTCTGGTGCACCAGCGAGCAGGCCGGCCGCGCCGCGGAGCTCATCGGGGACCTGGGCTACCCGGTGACGACGTGACCGACGTGACGTTCGCGCCGGCCACCCGCCTCCGCGGGACGGTCGTCGCGCCTCCGGACAAGTCGATCAGCCACCGCGCCGCGATCTTCGGCGCCATGGCGTCCGAGCCCGTGGCGATCACCGGCTACCTCATGGCCGAGGACACGATCTCGACGCTGAACGCCGTCCGCTCGCTCGGTGCGCTCGTCGAGGAGCGGGGTGCCCAGGTCGTCGTGCGCGGCGTCGGCCTGCGCGACCCCAGCGAGCCCGACGGCGTCATCGACGTCGGGAACGCGGGCACGCTGATGCGGCTTCTCCCCGGCTGGCTGGCGGCGCAGGACGGCCGCTCCTTCACCTTCGACGGCGACGCCTCGATCCGCCGCCGGCCGATCGACCGGGTCGCCGTCCCGCTGCGGCAGATGGGTGCCGTGATCGAGGCGACCCATGATCGCTTCGCTCCGTTCACCGTCCACGGGCAGCGGCTGCACGGGACGAGCTACGACATGCCGGTCGCCAGCGCGCAGGTGAAATCGTGCCTGTTGCTCGCCGGTGTGGCGGCGGAGGGGCAGACCACCGTCATCGAGCCGCAGCCCAGCCGCGACCACACCGAGCGGATGCTGCGCCGGATGGGCGTGGAGCTGCACCGGGCCGGGCGCCACGTGACCGTCTCCGCCGCAGATGAGCTCGAGGCGGAGTCGCTCGTCGTTCCCGGCGACGCGTCGAGCGCGGCGTTCTGGCTGGCCGCCGGCGTGCTGGTGCCGAACGCGCGCCTTCTCGTCAAGAACGTCAACGTGAACTGGACCCGGATCGGGTTCGTGCGCATCCTGCTGCGGATGGGCGGCGTGGTGCTCGGTGACCTCGAGGACCCGACCGGCGAGGAGATCCCCGGCCACGAGCCGATTAGCGATCTCGACGTGGCGGCCAGTCCGCTGGAGGGCACGACGGTCGAGGCCGAGGAGGTCCCGCTCGCCATCGACGAGCTCCCGCTGGTGGCCCTCCTCGGCTGCTTCGCCGAGGGCGAGACGATCGTGCGCGGCGCCGAGGAGCTGAAGGTCAAGGAGAGCGACCGCATTGCGACGGTCGTCGACGGGCTCAACGGCCTCGGCGGCGATCTCGAGGCCACCGACGACGGCTTCATCGTGCGGGGCACTGGCGGGCTGCGCGGTGGCGAGATCGACGCCGCGGGCGACCACCGCATCGCGATGCTCGGCGCGATCGCCGGCCTCGCCTCCCGCGAGGGCGTGAAGGTCCGGGGGATGGAGGCGGCCGCCGTCTCCTACCCGACGTTCACGGACGACCTGGCTCGGCTGCTGGGCTGATGGCCGGGGCGCGGGCGCGGCTGGCGACGCTCGTCGTCGGGCTCGCTGTGCTGTGGCTCGTCTTCGGGCCGGTCGGCGGGGTGCTGGAGAAGGACGACGTCCGCGGCGTCGTCGACGCCGCGGGCCCGCTCGCGCCGTTGGCCTTCGTCCCGATCTCGGGGTTGCTCGCCCTGGTGCTGGTCCCCGGCCCGCTGCTCGCGGCGACCGCCGGCGCGCTGTTCGGCACGTGGGTCGGCTTTGCGGCGACGCTCGCCAGCGCGCTGACGACGTCCGCCCTCGCGCTGCTCATCGGCCGCCACGCGGGCCGTGACGGCGCGCGCGAGTTCGGCGGTCGCCGCGTTGTCGCGCTGGAGGCGTGGCTCGACCGTCAGGGCGTGGCAACGATCATCACCGCGCGACTCGTCCCGGGGCTGTCGGACGCCGCGGTGGCGTACGCCGCGGGCGCCGTGAGCGTCTCGCTCTGGCAGATCCTCCTCGGCACGGCGATCGGCGCGGCGCCGCGCGCGCTCGCGTACGCCGCGCTCGGGGACTCGATCACCGATCTGACGTCCCCACAGGGCATCGCGGCGGCGGCATTGCTCATCGCGACGGCGGTCCTGGGCGCCGAGCTGCTGCGCCGGACCGTGCGCAGCTCCAAGGCGGCGGCGCGCGCCGTCGCCGAACAGGAAAGCGGCTAAGGCGCCGCGGTCGACGGCAGCGGCGCGAGCGGCTGGGCCGGCGCGACGCGGATCCGGATGTCCACGATCGACGCGCCGTCCGGCGTCACGATCACCGGGTTGCAGTCGAGCTCGGCGATCTCCGGGTGCGCCTCGGCCAGCGCGCCGACGCGGATCAGGATGTCCTCGAGCGCGGCCACGTCGGCCTTCGGTGCGCCCCGGAACCCGTCGAGCCGCGGGAACGTGCGCAGTTCGCGGATCATCGTTCGCACGTCGTCGCGGGAGACCGGGGTCAGCCGCACCGCGACGTCGCGGACGAGCTCAGCCTCGACTCCGCCCGCGCCGGTGACCAGCAGTGGGCCGAACAGCGGGTCGCCGACCACGCCGACGAGCATCCGCACGCCCTGGGGGACCATCTGCTGGACGAGCAGCCGCGTTCCCTCCTTGTCGGCGGCCGCCGCCCGCGCCTGGATGCGCGCTCCCGCGGCCATGACTCCAGCCGCGGAGTCGAGGCCGAGCGCGATCGCGTCGACGTCGGTCTGGTACGGCGGCTCAGGCGCCATCGCCTTCACGGCCACCGGGAACCCGAGGGCCTCAGCCGCGCCGACCGCCTGCTCCGGCGTGTCGGTCACGAGGCCCGGGACGAGCGGCAGGCCATACGTCTCGCACAGGCGCTCGGTCTCGTCGGGGTGCAGCCAGCCGCGTCCGTCGGCCAGCACGCGGGAGATGAGCGCGGCGGCGGCGTCGGCATCGGCGGGGACCGTGGCCGGTGGCTGGACGGGACGCGACCGCCACGTGGCGTACTGCACCGCGCGGCCCAGCGCGCGCGCCGCCGCCTCGGGGAACGTGAACGACGCGATCCGCGCCGGTCCGGTGTGCAGCTCCTCCGGCGGCGCGGCCGTCGCGGGGAAGGCCGCGAGCACGGGGATCTCGCGCTTGGCCGCGGCGACTCCGGCCGCGATCGCCGTCGCGGCGTCGACCGCGGTCGTCACGAGCGACGGGGAGCAGATCGCGATCAGGGCCTCGACCTCCTCGTCGTCGACGAGGGCCTTCACGGCGCGGCGGATCTCGCGCGCCCCGGCGTTCGAGTAGATGTCGACCAGCTGCGAGACTTCGAGGTCACCGTCGAGGCACGCGTCCGCGCACACCAGCGCCGGGCCGCGCGAGTTCGTCAGGATCGCCACCCGCGGGCCGGTCGGCAGGTGGGTGCCGACGAAGATCTTCGCGACGTCGAGCACCTCGTCCAGGCTCGAGGCCCGTACGACACCGACCTGCCGGCAGAGCGTGTCGACGGTGACGTCGGATCCGGCGAGGAGCGCGCCGGTCGAGGAGGCCTCGGCGTCGACGTTCGGCGGGGTGCGGCCGCCCTTCACCGTCAGCACCGGCATCGTCCGGCCCATTCGGCGCGCGATCCGCGCGAACTTGCGCGGGTTGCCGAACGACTGCAGGTACAGGAGCG
>JAEMSV010000164.1 GCA_016462625.1 Solirubrobacteraceae bacterium
TCGCGCCGATCTTCGTGATCTGGACGGGCTTCGACCTGCGGCCCAAGGTGATGGTGATCGCGCTGGTCGCGTTCTTCCCGATCTCGGTGAGCACGATCGACGGGCTGAAGGTCGCCGAGCCGGATCTGCTGCACCTGCTGCGCACGTTCGGCGCCGGGCGCTGGCAGCGCTTCCGGGTGGCCCAGCTGCCCGCCGCGCTCCCGTCCGTCTTCAGCGGGCTGAAGGTCGCCGCCGCGCTGGCGGTCGTCGGGGCGGTGTTCGGCGAGTGGGTCGGCTCGAGCGAGGGGCTCGGCTACCTGATCCTCACCTTCAACAACCAAGTCGCGACGGCCGACATGTTCGCCACGATCGCGGTGCTGGCGGTCATCGGGATGGCGCTGTTCGGTGCCGTGCTGCTGGCCGAGCGGCTGCTGCTGCCGTGGTACCACGGCGAGCGCCGCGCGCTGCGTTAGGCGGGCGCTGGTGGCGGTTCCCCGAGCGGGGGCGGGTCGACGTCGTCGGCTGAGGGTGCGGCCGCGCCGCCTCCGACCGGCAGGGCGGGGCCGTCCTCACCGCGTGGCGGCAGCTGGCTCTTCTGGCGCGAGGCCCACCACTCGCCGATGAGGATCTGGATGGACGCGGCGATGGGGATGGCCAGCAGCGCCCCGAGGATCCCGAGCAGCGTCCCTCCGAGCAGCACCGCGACGATCGTGATGAACGGCGAGACGTTCACCGTGCGCTTCTGGATCTGCGGCTGGATCAGGTGGTTCTCGAACTGCTGGTAGAGGATCGCCCAGATCACCCAGATGATCGTCGTCGTGGGGAAGTCGGTGAACAGCGTGACCAGGCCGATCAGGACGGCCGCGATCGTCGCGCCGACCATCGGGATCAGCGACGCGAGGCCGGCCATGACCGCGAGCGGGCCGGCGAACGGCACGCCGAGGATCGTCATCGCGATGAAGTTCGCGATGCCGGCGACGAACGCGACGGCGATCGCGCCCGCGAAGTAGCCGCCGACGGCCGCGGCGATGCGGTGGAGCACGCGGTCGACCTGCTCCGCGCGCTCGGGAGGTTGCAGCTCGATGATCTTTCGCACCCACATCGGCCCGCTGGAGACCATGAACACGCTGAGGATGAGGATCGTCAGGATCGCGAACAGCGAGTTGATGAGCCCGAAGCCGACGTCCTGCAGGATCGTTGCGGCGTCCCCGATCCGGCTCGGGAGCTGCGACGCCTCCTCCTCGAGCTTCGAGGTGATGTCGTAGTCCTCTTCCAGCTGCCGGAGCTGGTCGTTCTCCTGGACGAACTTCGTGACGTCCCGCGAGTAGCCGGGGAGGTCGTTGATGAGGTGGTTGCCCTCGTTGACGAGCGGCGGCACGAGGATCGCTCCCAGCCCGATCGGCGTGAGGATCAACGCGACGTACACGACGAGGATCGCCGCCCAGCGGGGGATGAACTGCTCCAGGCGCCCGACGAGCGTCGCCAGCGGGACCGCGATGAACGCCGCGATGATCAGCCAGGTCAACGGCGTGCGCAGCTGGACGATCAGGTACAGCGACAGGACGACCGCCAGGATGATGAGGACGGACCGCAGGATGACCTTTGGCGCCATCGGGTCCGTGCGGGCGGGGGTCGTCTCCACACCGGCATCCTCGCCGCCGGCGTGGACGGATTCCGCGGCCGACCGCGCCATTAGAGTGCGCGCATGTCGGTCACGCTGGTCACCGGGGCCACGGGCCTGATCGGATCGCACGTCGCGCGTCTGCTCCAGGAGCGGGGGGACACGCTGCGCTTGACGGTGCGGGAGGGCTCACCGCTGATGGGGATCGCGGAGATCGAGGCCGACCGCGTCCGCTGCGATCTGCGCGATCGCCGAGCCGTGCGGCGCGCCCTGCGCGACGTCGACCGGATCTTCCACGTGGCGGGCACCGCGTCGCTGCGGGCGCCGCGCGAGGCGCTGTTCAGCGCAAACGTCGAGGCGCCCCGTGTCCTCTACGAAGAGGCGCTGCGCGCGGACGTGCAGCGCGTCGTGCACACCTCGTCGATGGCGGCGGTCGGGCCGGCGCCGTGGGGCGAGACGACCGATGAGCGCCAGCCGTTCCCGGCCGAGGCGCAAGGCATCAACTTCGTCGACAGCAAGCGCGAGGGGGAGGCCGAGGCCCTCCGTGCGGCCGCCCGCGGGCTGCCGGTGGTCATCGTCAACCCGACCCACGTGTTCGGCCGCGGTGACGTGCGCCGCTCCTCGACCGAGCTGGTGCGGCGCTTCATGCGGCGCGAGATCCCGGCGTACCTGGACGGGGCGTTGAACGTCGTGGACGTCGAGGACGTGGCTCGCGGCCACCTGCTGGCCGACCAGGTCGGTGCCGTGGGCGAGCGCTATCTGCTCGGCAACCGGAACTTCACGCTGGACCGCCTCTTCGCCGATCTCGGGCGGATCACCGGCGTCGAGCCACCTGCGATCAAGCTGGCCAAGCCGGTGGCGCTGGCGATGGCGGCGGCCGGCGAAGCGCTCCCTGCGCGGCCGCCGGTGACCGTCCAGGAGGTGCGGATCGCGGGCCTCTGGTGGGCGGTGCGCTCGACGAAGGCCAAGCGAGAGCTCGGCTGGACGCCCTCCCACCATGAGGACACGCTCGAGGCGACGGTCGAGTGGTACCGCGAGCGTGAGGCCCGCGTCCTGGCACCGCCCGGGACCCGCCAGCCGACGCTCCTGCGCGCCGCGGGCTACGGGCTGCGGCGCGCCACGGGCATCGTCACCGGCGTCCTCGACCGGTAGCTATCCGAGGTCCGCGAGGCTCTCGGCGTAGGGCGCCCGTGCGACGCCCTTCTCCGTGACGACCGCGCCGATGAGCGCGGCCGGCGTGACATCGAAGGCCGGGTTGCGCACCGCGACGCCCACCGGGGCGATCATGCCGCCGCCGATCCCGGTGACCTCGTCGGCCCCGCGCTCCTCGACGGGGATGGTCGTGCCATCGGAGGTCGAGAGGTCGATCGTGGAGGTCGGGGCGGCGACGACGAACGGGATCTGCGCCGCCGCTGCCGCGAGCGCGTGTGCGTACGTGCCGACCTTGTTCGCGGTGTCGCCGTTCGCCGCGATGCGGTCGGCGCCGACGATCACGGCATCGACCTCGCCCGCGCGGATCAGTCCGGCGGCCGCGCCGTCGACGACCAGCTCGAACCCGATGTCGGCCCGCTGGAGCTCCCACGCCGTCAGCCGGGCGCCCTGCAGCAGCGGGCGGGTCTCGCACGCGAGGACCCGGACCTCCGGGTCGCGGCTGGCCAGCTCCGCGATCACGCCGAGCGCGGTGCCCGCGCCCGCCGCGGCGAGCGCACCGGTGTTGCAGTGGGTGAGGATGCGGCGCCGCCCGCGCAGGAGATCCGCGCCGTGGCGCGCGATCTCGCCCGCCGCGAGGTACTCCTCGCCGTGCAGGGCCTCGGCCTCCGCCCGGGCCGCCGCGGGCGCGGCGCGCTCGCCGAGCTCGCCGATGGCACCGGCGGCGGCCGAGTGGACGCGATCGACGGCGCGCGAGAGGTTGATGGCGGTCGGCCGCGCGCCCGACAGGATGGCCGCGGCCTCCCGCGTGGCGCCGGGCGACGGGTCCGTCGTCACGGCCATCGCGAGGCCGTAGGCCGCGGCGATGCCGATGTTCGGGGCGCCGCGCACGGCGAGCCGGGCGATGGCGTCCGCGGTGTCCTGGGCGCCCGTGAGGGTGAGCCACCGCTCCTCCGCGGGAAGCAGGGTCTGGTCGAGCAGCTGCAGGCGTTCGCCGTCCCAGCGCAGGGCCGCGACCTGGCGCCCGGTGGAAGTCGGAGCATGCGACATGCGTCGATGCTATTCCCAGGACTCGACAGGACGGTGCGAACCGCCTGGTAGTTTCGCGCGTCCCATGCGTCACACCCTTGCCGCGGCGCTGAGCGCCGGCCTTCTCCTGTCGCTCCCGGCCGCCCCGGCGCTCGCCGGTGAGCCGTTCATGCCACTCAGCGAAGTTCGCACCGGTTCGGTCTGCCAGGCCGCGTCGGTCATCCGCGGTGAGTCGGTCACCACCTTCAACGCCGAGGTCCTCGACGTCATCGTCGGCCCGCAGCCCGACATGTCGCGGATCCTGATCCGCGTCTCCGGCCCCGCGGTCGACGAGACCGGCGTCGGTCCGGGCTTCTCCGGCTCGCCCGTCCGGTGCCCGCGTGCGGACGGCTCGTTCGCGATCGCCGGCGCGATCAGCGAGGGCATCGGGGAGTACGGGGGGAAGGTCCTGCTGGCCACCCCGATCGAGCCGATCCTCGCCGAGCCGATCGACCCGCCGCTGGTGCGCCCGCGGACTGCGCCCAAGGCACCCGTCGTCGCCGTCACGGGCGCGACACCGCTGGCAGGCCCGCTCACGCTCGCGGGCATCAGCGGGCCCGTCGCGAGCACGCTGCGCGCAGCGGCGAAGAAGGCTGGCCGCCAGCTGATCACCACCGGCGCGCGGCCGCGCCAGGCCCCCGCTCTCGGCGGCACGCCGACGCCCTTCGTTCCCGGCTCCGCCGTGTTCGCCGGGCTCTCGAGCGGACAGGTCGGACTCGGCGCGCTGGGCACCGTCGCCTACACCGACGGCGCGAAGACCTGGGCCTTCGGCCACCCGTTCGACGGGGCGGGGCGCCGGGCGCTGTTCATGCAGACCGCGAGGATCTCCTCCATCATCTTCAACCCGGTCGGGACCGCGGAGCTGTCGACGTACAAGCTCGGCGAGCCGGTCGCGGACGCCGGCATCGTCAGCGGCGACGGCGTCAGCGCGATCACCGGCACGACCGGCATCGCCCCGCCGAGCTACCCGATGCGGGTGCTTGCCCAGGATCTGCAGACCGGCCGCAACCAGACGCTGACGGCACGCATCGCCGACGAGTCGACGGTCGGGCAGCCGAGCGGCGTGTCGGCGTTCGGCATCGTCTCCACGGCAACCGCGGGCACGCTGGCCTCGACGGTGCTGAAGGGCGGCACGCCGGGGCGCAGCAGCGGTGAGATGTGCGTGCGCCTCCGGGTCAAGCAGGTCAAGCGCGAGCTGCGGTTCTGCAACCGCTACGTGATGGGCGCAGGCACGCCGGCGATGGGCATCGCCTCGCCGGTGATGTCGGACCTCACGTCCGCCGCCGGTCTGCTCGACAGCTACGAGTTCGCGCCGATCGAGCCGACCGACCTGCAGATCGCGCTGCGCCTGCGGCGGGGGACGACCCAGTCGTTCGTGGATTCGGTCGACGCGCCGTCGACGGTCCGCCGCGGCCGGACCTACACGCTCCGGCTGCGCCTGCGCCGTGCGACGAGCGGGCGCGTCACGACGAAGCGCATCCGCTTCCGCGTGCCCCGCAGCGCGCCGCGCGGGTCCCGCCTGCTCACGGTGACCGGCCCCGGCGCCGAGCTGTCCGGCGGCGAGGACGAGCTCTTCGCCGAGCTCGGCAGCCTGTTCGGGCTCTCGGAGGGCTCCGGCAGCGGTGGGCCGGACACGCCCAACGAGCTGGCCGAGGCGTTCGAGGACCTGGGGCGGTACGACGGCCTGACGCTGTCCTTCCCCTCGGAGGAGGACCTGGAGTCCGAGGATCCCGAGGACGCGGAGCCCGACGACGGCACCGAGCTGTACCGGGACCCGCAGCTGCGCCTCAGTGGGCAGGCGCGGACCCCGGTCACGGTGCGGTAGCGGGGGTGGGCGGCGGGAGCCTCAGTCAGTTCAGGCGGTTCTCGATCTGAAGCGGCGCCGAGGCGTCGGCGGGCTCCGGATCATCGGACGGCTGGTCGACGCCGAGGACGCCGGCCAGCTCGCCGGACTCGTACATCTCGGCGATGATGTCCGAGCCGCCGATCAGCTCACCGCGGACGAACAGCTGCGGGATCGTCGGCCACTTGGAGATCTCGGAGAGCTCTTGGCGGATCCGCTGGTCGGGCAGGATGTCGACGGCGCTGAACGGGACCTCCAGCGACTGGAGCGCCGCCGCGGCACGGGCGGAGAACCCGCATGCGGGCGCCTCCGGCGTGCCCTTCATGAAGAGGATCACCTCGTTGTCGGTGATGGCCTCCTGGATCGCGTCGCGCAGGGGGTTCTCGCTCATGGGGTCTCCGTCTTCAGGGAGAGGGCGTGGATCGAGCCGCCGAGCTCTTCTCCGAACACGTCGTAGACCATTCGGTGCTGCTCCAGGCGGCTCTTGCCGGCGAAGGCGGAGGCCTTCACCTGCGCGCTGAAGTGGACGTCGTCCTCGCTCTGAACGGCGACGTCGGCATCGGGGATCGCGGCCAGGATGCGGTCGCGAAGCTCATCGGCGGTCGGCATGTCGATTCGAGGGTAGCGGCTCGCTACACTTTGTATAGCTACGGCGTGAGCAACCGACGGAGACGTATCCGATCATGATCACCATCACCGACAAGGGCGCCGAGAAGGTGCGCGAGTTCCTGGACTCCCAGGGCGATGCAACAGAAGGCGCGGGCCTGCGGGTGGGCGTGCGCGGCGGTGGGTGCTCCGGGTTCCAATACGCACTCGCCTTCGACGAGCAGCGCGATGACGACGAGGTCTTCGACGTCAGCGGCCTGAAGATCCTGGTCGACAAGCC
>JAEMSV010000334.1 GCA_016462625.1 Solirubrobacteraceae bacterium
CGAGTGGGGCGGGCGGTGCGGGCGCCTGGAACGGCGCCTGGGCGGGCGCAGGCGCCAGCGCCGGCGCCGGCGCGACGGCCGGAGCGGCCTCGGCATCGCCACGCTCGATCTCGGCCTCGCCGACGTCGTCCATGGTCGTGCCGCGCCGGCCTTCGGCGGCGAGCAGCAGCTTGAAGTCGTGCGGGCTCGACGCGGCCTTCATCGCGACCTCGGTGGAGACGCGCCCGGCCTTGACGTGCGCGTAGAGGGCCTGGTCGAAGGTCTGCATCCCGTAGTACGACCCCTCGGCGATGACCTCGGGGAGCTTCCCGGTCTGCTCGGGGTCGAGGATCATGTCGCGCACGCGGCCGGTCATCCGCAGGATCTCGCACGTCGCCGCGCGACCGCCGTCGACCGTCTTGACGAGGCGCTGCGAGATGATCGCCTTCAGCGTTCCGGCGACCATCGCCCGCGCCTGCTGGTGCATGTGCGGCGGGAAGAAGTCGATGATGCGGTTGATGGTCTCCGTCGCGTCGACGGTGTGCAGCGTGCTCAGGACGAGGTGCCCCGTCTCGGCGGCGCTGAGGGCAGTCTGCACCGTCTCCTCGTCGCGCATCTCGCCGATGAGGATCACGTCGGGGTCCTGGCGCAGCACGCGGCGGAGCGCGCGCTTGAAGGAGAGGGTGTCCATCCCGACCTCGCGCTGGTTGATCAGCGCGGTGTGGTCCTTGTGGAGGAACTCGATCGGGTCCTCGATGGTGACCACGTGCTTCGGGTACGTGCGGTTGATGTGGTCGATGATCGACGCGAGCGTCGTCGACTTGCCCGAGCCGGTGGTCCCGGTGACGAGGATGATCCCGCGCTCCTCGTCGGCGATGTCCCGCATGACGCCGGGAAGGTTCAGCTCGTCGAGGGTGCGGATGTCGAACGGGATCGCGCGAATGACGATCGCGACCGTGCCGCGCTGCTGGAAGGCGTTCACGCGGAAGCGGGCCACGCCGGAGAGCGCGAACGAGAAGTCGACCTCGTGGTCGGTGTTGAACTCCTCGAGCTTCGCCTGATCGCGAAGCATGTGCCGCACCGCGCCTTCGGTGTCGGCCGGCGTGAGCGCCTCGCTCCCCTCGAGGGGGAGCAGCTCGCCGCTCACCCGGAGGCGCGGCTGGGTGTAGGCGCGGAGGTGGAGATCCGATCCGCCGGTGCGGACGAGCTCACGGAGGGCAGTCTCGACGTCGAACACGAGATGGGCTTCGACATGCTGCCGACGCGCCTTGATCGGGAGTGACCGCAGCTGGACACTCTGACCCGCACTCATTCGTGCATCCGGACCTGCCTCACTCAAGGAGGGGCCCGCAAATTCCGATGAACGCGAGGGATGGACGACCTTACGATCCCCGCCTGGAGTCCTCGCCGTCGAGCCTGCGCCGCCGCGCTCGTCGCGGCGATGGTCGTCTCGCTGTCCGTGCTGGCCGTCGACGGCAGCCAGCTCACACGGCTCATCGCCGCCGGCGGCGTCACGTTCGTCGCGCTCGCCGGGGCCCTCCTCGTCCGGGCGACGAGCCGCGACCAGCTGCGCGCCGTGCGGCACGCCCGCGCCGCCGAGTCACGTCTTCGCGCGAGTGAGGAGCGCTACCGCGGCCTGATGACCAACGTGCCGGCCGGTGTCTTCCTCGCCGACATCCACGGCGAGCTGCTCTACGTCAACGAGACCTGGTGCGAGCTCGCCGGGCTCAAGCCCGGCCAGGCCCTCGGCCGCGGCTGGCTGCAGGCCGTCCACCCCGACGACCGTGAGCGCGTGTCCGCCGCCTGGTACGTCGC
>JAEMSV010000165.1 GCA_016462625.1 Solirubrobacteraceae bacterium
GGAGTTCGGCAGGAGGTCACGGTCCCGATGCAGTCCCCCCGCGCAGGCAGGTCCCGCCACGCGCATCCCGCCATTCGGCTGGCGGTCGCCGCCACGTTCGCGACCGCGCTCGGCGGCTACGCGCTCGCGCTCGGCGTCACCGGTCTGCCGGTGCTGCTGACCGCCGTGGCCGGCATGATCGTCGGCCTCGTGTGCGTCAGCGCGCTGACCCCGTAGCCGTCCCGCCTACGATGGCGGGGTGAGCGCGCTCGCCCCGATCGTGATGGGGATCGTCAACGTCACGCCCGACTCGTTCTCCGACGGCGGGCGCTGGCTCGATCCCGACGCCGCGGTGGCCCACGGCCGTGCGCTGCTCGCCGACGGCGCCGCGATTCTCGACATCGGCGGCGAGTCGACGCGCCCCGGGGCCGACGCGGTGTCTGCGGAGGAGGAGCGCCGGCGCGTGGTCCCGGTGATCGAAGCGCTCGCGGCCGAAGGGGTGCGCCTCTCCATCGACACGATGAAGGCCTCCGTGGCCGAGGCCGCCCTCGACGCGGGCGCGACGCTGGTCAACGACGTGAGCGCGCTGCGCGACCCCGACATGGCGGCGCTCGTGGCCGACCGCGGATGTGACGTCTGCTTGGTGCACATGCGCGGCGAGCCGCGGACGATGCAGGACGACCCGCACTACGACGACGTCGTCGACGACGTCCGGGCGTTCCTCGCGGGGCGGGCGGAGGTCGCGCTCGACGCGGGGATCGCGCTCGAGCGGATCGCCCTGGACCCGGGAATCGGGTTCGGCAAGACCGTCACGCACAACCTGACCCTGCTCGAGCGTCTCGACGAGGTGGTCGCCCTCGGCTACCCGGTCCTGATCGGAACGTCGCGCAAGTCCTTCCTCGGCAGGATCAGCGGCCGGGCGCCCGGCGACGCGAGGCTGGGGGGCACGATCGCGACGAATGTGCTCGCCCTCGAGCGCGGCGCCCGCATCTTCCGGGTGCACGACGTCGCGCCGGTGGTGGATGCCCTCGCGGTCGCTGCTGCTACGTTGGCGCGGCAATGGACGCCGGGCCAGACGACGACGATCTCGACGACGAGCGCGATGACCTCGACGACGACGACGGAGACTTCGGCGACACCGGGCCCGAGACCGTCGTCACCGTTGAGATCGTCGGACTCTCGATCTACACCCACCACGGAGTGACCGAGGCGGAGCGTGAGGTCGGCCAGCGGCTCGTCCTCGACATCCGCATGGAGCTGGGCGGGACCGACGCCACGGTCACCGACCGCATCGAGGACACCGTCGACTACGGCGAGGTCTGTCAGCTCGCGGCGCTGGTCGCCCAGCAGCGGTCCTACAAGACGCTGGAGCGTCTGAGCACCGCGATCGCCGACCGGATCCTCTCGGACTTCGAGGTTCAGGCGGTCTCGGTGAAGTGTGCGAAGCCCGAGCCGCCGATCCCGCTCCCGGTCGACGAAGTGGCCGTCGAGGTCTGGCGCGAGATCGACGAGTAGCGATGGCGTTCGACACCGCCTTCGACCGCGCGATCGCCGCGGAGCCCGTCCACGGTGCTCCTGGGCAGTACGCGGTGCAGTTCGACGCCGACTGGAACGCGCCCGCGGGGCCGAACGGCGGCTACCTGGCGGCGCTCGTCCTCAACGCGATGTCGCTGGCGCTCGACGACCCCATCTGGCAGCCGCGCTCGCTGACGCTGCATTTCATGCGCCCGCCGCAGCCCGGCGCGGGGACCGTCGCGGTCGCCACCGAGCGCGCCGGGCGGACGATGACGACGCTTAGCGCCCGCGTCGAGCAGGGCGGCAAGACGATGGTGCTGGCGCTCGCAGCGTTCGGTCCGCCGCGCCCCGCCGTCGCCGACTTCGCCCAGCCGGCGCCGGACGTCCCGTCCGTCGACGAGCTCGAGCCCTTTCCCAAGCACGAGCTGATGCCACCGATCGCGCACCGGTTCGACATGCATCCGCTGCCCGGTCCCGAGCCGTTCACCGGGCAGGGCGAGGCGGTCGTGGGCGGCTGGATGCGCCTGCCCGAGCCGCGCCCGGTCGACGCGCTGCTGCTGGCGATCGCGACCGACGCGTGGATTCCCGCCGTCTTCTTCCGGATCACGGACCCGTCGGCCGCCCCGACCATCGAGCTGACCATCCACTTCCGCCACGTCCCGGCGGCGAGCGAGGACTCGCTGCTCCTCACCCGCTTCGAGACGCAGACGTCGTCGGAGGGCTTCTTCGAGGAGGACGGGTGGGTCTGGGCGCCGGACGGGACGCTGCTCGCGCAGTCGCGTCAGCTTGCGCTGCTCATTCCCCTCGGCTGACGATGAGCAGCACGATCGGGTACCTCGGACTGGGTTCGAACGTCGGCGACCGCCGAGCGCAGCTGCAGGCCGCCGTGGACGCGCTCCCCGCGCACGGTGTGCGCGTCGTGGCGTCATCGTCGACCTACGACACCGACCCGGTGGGGGAGGTGCTCGACCAGCCCGCGTTCCTCAACGCCTGCCTGCGGATCGAGACCGACCTGGATCCGCTGGGCCTGCTCGATGCGTGCAAGGCCGTCGAGCGCGACCACGGCCGCACGCTCGCCGGTGAGCCCGGGTACGTCCACCACGGGCCTCGGCCGATCGACGTCGACGTCCTGCTGCTCGGAGACGTGGAGTTCGCGCACGAGCGGCTGTCGCTCCCGCACGAGCAGGTGCTCGCGCGGCGGTTCGTGCTGATCCCGCTGCTGGAGCTCGACTTCGACCTCGCGGTGCCGGACGGCCGCGGGCTGGCGGACGCCCTCGCTGAGCTGCCACTCGATGAGGGCGTGCGGCGGGAAGGCCCGCCGCTCTCCGTCCCCGGCGGCTAGGACGCGATCTCGAACACACCGGGCGCGATCGCGCCGGGCGGCTCAGGGGCCACGGCGCGCGCCCACGCGGCGAGCGGACGGCCCTCGATCAGCGGCCGGAGGTCCCCGATCGTCATGAGCAGGCGGACCGACGGCGCAATCTGGAAGTCGGCGGCCGTCGGCTCCTCGGCGCTCAATACGCCGTCGGCGAGGAGGTGGTCGATGTGATCGAGCTGGCCGGGCAGGGCGCGGAGACCGGCCTGGGCTTCGCCCCAGTTCGTCGCGCTCAGCCGCATCTCGGCCGCCAGGATGGCCGGAGCGACGGCCTGGATGACCGGGGCGGGAAGCGACGGGTACCGCGACCCCCGCTGGTAGCTCGGCAGCGCGCTCTTCTGCTGCTCGAGCGCCGGCCAGAGGAGGCGGCGGGCCGCACCCTGGAACACCTCGTCGCCCCACTGCTCGGCGTCGAGGGCGCGCTGGCGGGCCTGCGGGTCGGTGGGGAGCAGCGGCGGATCGGGCTGCAGCTCGTCGAGCCGGCGCAGAATCGCGCGCGAGCCGGAGACCCTGTCGCCGCCGCCGAACGTGATCGCGGGCACGGTCCGCTCGCCGAAGAGCACGCGCGTGACCGCGGCGTGCATGGGCGGGAGCAGCTCGACGACGCGGTAGTCCATGCCTTTGCGCTGGAGCGCGAGCTCCACGGTGGTGCAGGGGTGCGAGCCGTGGATGAGATAGAGACGCGGGGCCATGGGGGCATCGTAATCGCGTCCGTGACCCCGGTCCGCGGGTCGGCCGCGTACGCTTGCCGCCGTGCTTCTCGTCGTCGACGTCGGCAACACCCAGACCCACTTCGGAACGTTCGACGGTGAGCGGCTCGTCGAGCACTGGCGCTTCGCATCGGTTCGCGAGTCCACCGCGGACGAGCTGGGCGCCGCCCTGCGCAGCCTGTTGGAGCTGCGCGGCGTCGGCCTGGCGGATCTCGATGCGTCGATCGTCTCGTCCACGGTCCCCGAGCTCGCCCCCGAGTGGGCGCTGGTCGGGGAGCGCTACCTGGGTCATGACACCGTCGTGGTCGGGCCCGGCGTGAAGACCGGCATGCCGATCCGCCTGGACAACCCGCGCGAGCTCGGAGCCGACCGCCTGGTCAACGCGGTCGCTGCGCACGCCAAGGTGGGCGGTCCCTGCATCGTCGTCGACTTCGGCACGGCGATCACCTACGACGCGGTGTCCTCGGCGGGGGAGTACCTCGGCGGCATCATCGCCCCGGGCGTGGAGATCTCGATGGACGCGCTGACCTCCCGCGGGGCCAAGCTGCCGAAGATCGATCTGGCCGAGCCGCGCGCGCTGATCGGCAAGTCGACGGTGGACGCGATCCGCAGCGGGATCATCTACGGCTTCGCGTCAGCGGTTGACGGGATCGTGGGCCGGCTGCGCGGCGAGCTGGGGGCGGAGACGCCAACGATCGCCACCGGCGGACTGGCGAAGGCGATCGTGCCGCACACGACGCAGATCGACCAGACCGACGATCTGCTGACCCTGACGGGCCTTCGCCTCATCCACGAGCGGAACGTCTGACGTCGTCCGAAGGACCGAGCTTGCGAGGTCCGGAGGCCGAAACCCTCGCCTTCCATCTTTCGGCCCATGAGGCCAGCGGGGGGTAGGCGTTCAGCAGCTCGTGGCCCTCGGGGGTGAGCCGGTAGCCGCCGTCGGCGTCCTCGAGCGCGCCCGCCTCGCGCAGCTCCGCGGTCCGCTGGGTCAGGACGGAGCTGGAGATCCCGCCGCATCGCTCCTGCAGCCCGCGGAAGGTCACCGGTTCACCGTCGCGGAGCTCCCAGATCACGCGCAGCGCCCAGCGGCGGCCGAGCAGGTCGAGCAGCGCCATGATCGGCTCGCCGGTCGTCGATCCCCGGACGGGCCGGCCGGGGCGGGGGATGTCGTTGTGCTTTGAAATCAGAAGCGCTAGGTTGCTTTTGTTTCCGAAGCAGGAGTCTACCGCTGATGTCCCGGATCGCCCCGCTGGACCCGCCGTATGCGCCCTCCATCGCCGAGATGCTCGCCAAGTGGATGCCGCCCGGCGCGGACGTCGAGCCCCTGAAGCTCTTCCGCACCATGGCCGTCCACGAGGAGCTGACGGCCCGGATGCGCCCGCTCGGCGCGGGCATCCTCGGCTCGGACCGCGTCCCGGCGCGACTGCGCGAGCTCGTCATCCACCGCACGTGCGCCCGCTGCGGCGCCGAGTACGAGTGGGGCGTGCACGCGGCGGCGTTCGGGCGCCCGCTCGGCTTCACCGATGAGCAGCTGCGCGCGACGGTCGAGGGCGGCTCCGGCGTGGACTGCTGGAGCGAGGACGAGGTGCTCGTGCTGCGGCTCGCCGACGAGTTGCACGACACCGGCCGGCTGACGGACTCCACGTTCGAGGGGCTGCGCACGCACTTCACCGACGCCCAGATCCTCGAGTTCGCGATCTGCGCCGGCTGGTACCACGTGATCTCGTTCGTGATCGGGACCGCCGAGGTTGAGCCCGAACCCTGGGCGGAGCCCTACCCTGGGGGACATGCGCCGTCTGACGGACAGCTGGCAGCTGGCTGATCTCGAGATCCCCAACCGGGTCGTCCTGGCGCCACTCGCCGGGATCGGCAACTGGTTCGTCCGCCTGCAGGCCAAGCGCTACGGCGCGGGGCTGGCCGTCAGCGAGATGATCTCCAGCCACGCCGTGCACTACGGCAACGAGAAGACCTGCACCGAGCTGCTGCGCATCCATCCGGATGAGCGGACCGCGGGCACGGCCGGGCCGACCTCGATGCAGCTGTTCGGCCAGGACCCCGACGTCATGCGCAGCGCCGCGGCCACCGTGGCGGCGGCCGGAGCGGACATCATCGACCTGAACATGGGCTGCCCGGTGCCCAAGGTCTGCAAGACCGGCGCGGGCGCGGCGCTCATCAAGGACCCGGACACCGCCGTCGCCGTGGCCGCCGCGGCCCGCGAGGGCAGTGGCCTGCCGGTCACCGTCAAGCTCCGCAGCGCGGTCAAGCAGGGCGACACCGACGGCTTCGATCTCGCGCACCGGCTGGTCAACGAGGCCGGCGTCGCGGCGATCTGCTTCCACCCCCGAAGCGCCCAGGTGCACCACAAGGGCGTTCCGGACCTCGAGCTGGCCAAGGCACTCGTCGAGAGCCTCCCCGCGCCCGTGATCCTGTCGGGCGGCATGAACGAGCCGGAATGGATCGTCAACGCCTTCGACTTCACCGGCGCCGAGGCGATCATGCTCGCGCGCGGGGGGCTCGGGAATCCCTGGCTCTTCGCCCGCCTGCTCGACGACGGGACCGACCCGCCCAGTGAGCCGAGCCGCGAGGAGATCCTCGACGAGCTCGACTGGGTGCTCGACCGCGCCGTCGAGCACCTGGGCCCCGACCGGGCCGGGCGCTACCTGCGCAAGTTCTACCCCTGGTACGTCGAGCGCCTCGGTGAGGGCAAGGCGCTTCAGGAGGCGCTCCAGCGCACGGATACGGTCGATGGGGCGCGGGCGGTTCTGGCCCCGCTGCGGGCCGTTTCCACGGCGGCCTAACCACTCTCGGGGACCCGTCCACCCCGCTGCTACACTCTCGCGCTCGCTGGACCCTTTTCCCCGACTGTCCCCCCGCCATTGCGGGGGATTTGCGCTTATGCCGAAGGACGTCATCCTCACCCGCGAAGGCCTGGAGAAGCTCAAG
>JAEMSV010000055.1:0-10684 GCA_016462625.1 Solirubrobacteraceae bacterium
AGTTCACCCACTGGTTCGTCACGGCGGTCAGCTCCCCCGCGTGCGCGAGGACCCCTGCGAGGAACTGGCGGCCGGTCTCCGACAGCGGCGTCTCGGGGTCCGGGTCGTGGAAGGCGTTGCGGTCGCCCTTGAACAGAGAGAGATGGATGTGCATGCCCGAGCCCGAGTGCTCCTCCAGGGGCTTCGGCATGAACGTCGCGTACGCATCCAGCTCGTGGGCGACCTCCTTGACCGCCAGCCGGAACGTGCTGATCGAGTCGGCCATCGACAGCGCGTCGGTGTGCTCGAGCGCGATCTCGTGCTGCGACGGCGCAACCTCGTGGTGCGAGGCCTTCACCGGGATGCCCATGGTCTCCAGGTAGTCGATCGTGCGGCGGCGGAAATCGCTGCCGACGTCGAGCGGGGTCAGGTCGAAGTACGCACCGGCATCCAGCGGGACCGGCGGCCCGGACTCGGGCAGACCGGCGAAGAGGAAGAACTCGATCTCGGCGCCGACCTGCATCGTGTAGCCGAGGTCGGCCGCCTGCTCCAGGACGCCGCGCAGCGCTGCGCGCGAATCGCCGGCGAACGCCTCGCCATCCGGCCGAGTGATGTCGCAGTACATCCGCGCGACGCCTGCGTCGGGCCGCCACGGGAGCAGCTGGAACGTCGACGGATCCGGGTGGGCGATCGCATCGTGCTCACGCAGGCGCGCACCACCTTCGAGCGCGCTGCCGTCCAGCCCGACGCCCTCCTCGAGCGCAGCGTCGAGCTCGGAGACGGGAATCGCGAAGCTCTTCAGCAGTCCCAGCACATCGGTGAACCACAGCCGGACGAAGCGCACCCCGCGCTCCTCGACTGTGCGCAGGACGTAATCGGTATTCGGCGTCATCGGCTCGCTGGACCGTAGGCGCGTGCGGGAGCAGCGTCTTTCGCCCTGATGTCGGAACCGGCTGTCCACTCGGTCGAATACCCAGGATTTCCGGGGGCTGGAAGATCGACTGTTCACACAGCGTTCATCGAACCGACCTGTCGGGGAAACCCCTTCGCCCCACCATCTGAGCCCGATGACCGCCCAGGCCGTGAGGACCCAATGCCCGTATTGCGGGGTCGGCTGCGGCCTGATCGCGGAGGTGACGGACGGACGCCTCACCGGGGTGCGGGGGGACCCGATCCACCCGGTCAACCGGGGCCGCACCTGCCGCAAGCCGCTGGAGCTCGTCTCGGCCGTCGACGCGCAGGACCGCGCCGTCGCCCCCATGTGGCGCGACGTCCGCGACGGCCGCCTCGAGCCGGGCGGCTGGGACGACGTGCTCGGCAAGGTCACCGGCAAGCTGCGGACGATCATCGACGAACACGGCCCCGATGCGGTCGCGTTCTACATCTCCGGGCAGCTGCTCACCGAGGACTACTACGCGGTGAACAAGCTGGCGAAGGGACTGCTCGGGACCAACAACGTCGACTCGAACTCACGCCTGTGCATGTCCTCGGCGGTCGCCGGCTACACCGGCGCGTTCGGCAGCGACGGCCCGCCGCCGTCCTACGCGGACATCGCGCTCGCGGACTGTTTCTTCCTGCTCGGCACGAACACGGCGGCCTGCCATCCCATCGTGTGGTCGCGGATCCGCGACCGTCAGGCCGAGGGCGCCTTCGTCATCTGCGCGGATCCCCGCGCCACGCCGACGGCCACCGGCGCCGACCTGCACCTGCCGGTCCGGCCCGGCACCGACCTGCCGCTGCTCAGCGCGATGCTCCACGTGATCGACCGTGACGGGCTCGTCGACGAGGACTTCGTCGCCCGGCGTACGTCGGGGTGGGAGCAGGCGCGCGCCGTCGCACGCGACTGGCCGCCGTCCCGGGCGGCGGAGGTCTGCGGGGTGCCCGCTGAGGACATCGAGCTCGCCGCCCGCAAGTTCGCGGCGGCCGGCGGCTCCATGGCGATGTGGTCGATGGGCGCGAACCAGTCGACCGTCGGGACCCTGAAGAACCGGGGCTTGATCAATCTGTGCCTCGCCACGGGGCAGATCGGACGGCCCGGCGCCGGCCCGCTCTCGCTGACGGGGCAGCCCAACGCGATGGGCGGCCGGGAGACCGGCGGCCTGGCGCAGCTCCTTCCCGGGTACCGGAAGGTCGAGGTCGCCGAGGACCGCATCGCGATCGAGAACCACTGGGGCCTGCCTCCGGGTTCGATCTCGCCGTCCCCGGGACTCGCCGCGATCGACCTCTTCGACGCGCTCGCCGACGGCCGCGTCAAGGCCGTGTGGGTCGTCGCGACGAACCCGCTCGTCTCGCTGCCGAACACCGCGCGCGCCCGGGAGGCGCTGGCGCGCGCCGAGCTCGTCGTGGTCCAGGACGCGTACCACCCGACGGAGACCTCGTCGATGGCGCACGCCGTCCTGCCTGCCGCAGCGTGGCCGGAGAAGGACGGCGCCATGACCAACTCCGAGCGTCGAGTCGCGCTCGTGCGCCGGGCGGCCGATCCGCCCGGCGCGGCGCGGCCGGACTGGCAGATCTTCGCGGAGGCCGGACGGCAGCTCGGCTTCGCCGCGCAGATGCCGTGGGCGTCAGCGTCCGAGGTCTTCGACGAGTTCGTCGCCTGCACCGCGGGCCAGGTCTGCGACATGAGCGGGCTGTCCCACGAGCGGCTGCGGATGGAGGGCTCGGTGCAGTGGCCGGCCCCGGCGTCGCCCGACGGCCCCAATCCCGAGCGCCTGTATCCCGAGCACCGCTTCCCGACACCCGACGGGCGGGCGCGGTTCGCCCCGACCCCCCACGAGGACGTGGCCGACCCCGTCGGGCCGGAGCATCCGCTCCTGCTGACCAGCGGCCGCGTCGCGGACCAGTGGCACACGATGACCCGGACCGGGAAGTCGCCCAAGCTGCGCGCCGCCGCCGGGAAGCCGTTCGTCGAGCTGCATCCCGACGACGCGGTCGCCGCGGGGGTGGCCGACGGAGACGACGTGCGCGTGGTGTCCCGCCGGGGCTTCGTCGTGCTCCGCGCGAAGGTCACCGAGGGGATCGCCGCCGGGGTCGCCTTCGCGCCGTTCCACTGGGGCGCGCTGCACGCCGAGGGTGGTGCGGGAATCGTCAACGACACGACCATCCCGGCGGTCGACCCGACGTCCAAGCAGCCTGAGCTGAAGGCCGCCGCGGTCCGGATCGAGCCCGTCCGCGGCGCAGGTCTGCGTCCGTCGCGGACGCCGGCGCGCACGCGGTCGAGGCTGGTCGTCGTCGGGACCGGGATGGCCGGCCTGGCCGTGGTCGAGGAGGCCCTCAAGCGTGATGCGGACCTCGCAGTCACCATGCTCGGCGAGGAGGTCCTGCCGCCCTACAACCGCGTGCTGCTCTCAAAGCTCCTGGCGCGGGACGCAGGCTCGGGCGAGCTCGAGCTGCGCCCGCCGTCCTGGTTCAACGACCGCGGGGTCGATCTGCGGGGTGGCCTGCCCGCGAACAGCATCGACACCGAGGCCCGCACGGTCACCGACCAGAGCGGACACGCCCATCCGTACGACGCGCTCGTCCTCGCGACCGGGTCGCGCGCGTTCGTCCCGCCGATCCCGGGAGCGGACCTCCCACACGTCGGCGTATTCCGCACCTGGCGCGACGCGGACGCCTTGGCCGCGGCGACGCCTGGCGCGCAGGCAGTTGTCCTCGGCGGTGGCCTGCTCGGCCTAGAGGCCGCCGCCGGCCTGCGCTCACGCGGCGTACGGGTCACGGTGGTGGAGCTCGCGCCGCGGCTGATGGGCCGCCAGCTCGACGACGACGGCGCGGCCATGCTCAAGAGTGCGCTCGCCGCCCAGGGCCTCGGCTTCGAGCTGGGCGTGTCGGTCGCGAGGATCCAGCGCGACCACGTCGTGCTCAGTGACGATCGGACGCTGCCCGCCGACATGGTCGTGGTCGCAGTGGGCGTCCGGCCCGAGACGACGCTCGCGCGTGAAGCGGGGATCGAGGTCGACCGCGGGATCGTCGTCGACGACGAGATGCACACGAGCGCCGACGGCGTGTGGGCCGCGGGCGAGTGCGTCCAGCACCGCGGCACCGTGTACGGCCTATGGGCGCCACTGGCCCAGCAGTCACGGGTCGCCGGCGCGCGGGTCGCCGGTGACCCCGGCGCGTTCCACGGCGCGATCATCGCGACGACGCTGAAGGTCAGTGGCGTCGGGGTCTATGCGGGCGGCGTGGCCGACACCGATCTCGATGCGGGGCACGACGAGGTCATCCAGCGGGACACCCGCAAAGGGGTCTACCGCAAGCTCGTCCTGGAGGGCGACCGGCTCGCGGGCGCGGTGCTGCTCGGCGATACGAGCGACGCGACGAAGCTGACGGCGCTGCTGCGCAGCGGCGACCCGGTCCCCGAAGCGCTGCTGAACCCGTCCTCGGATGTCGAGCCGGTCCCGGCGTGCGCCACCGACACGATCTGCGCCTGCAACGCCGTCACCCGCGGGGAGATCACCACGGCGATCGCCGCGCGCGACCTCCGCACCGTCGCCCAGGTCGGCGCCGCGACGCGCGCGTCCACCGGCTGCGGGGGATGCGCGCCCGAGGTAGAGCGGATCCTGGCCGAGCGTTCATCCGACGGAAACACAACCGCGACGGAGACGAAACCGGCACCAGCCACGATGGCCTCATGAGCGAACGCGTAGTCATCGTCGGAGGCGGGATCGCCGGGCAGGCCGTGGCCGAAGCCCTGCGGGAGCGGGACCCGGACGTCCGCATCACGCTGGTCTGCGGCGAAGACGCCCTGCCGTACGACCGCATCCGCCTCTCGGAGATCCTCGTCGACGGGAGCGACGCGGAGACGCTCGCACTGCGCCCGGAGGAGTGGTTCACCGACCACGACGTGGACGTCATGCTCGGCCGCTGGGTCGAGGGCGGCGACCTCGACGCGGGCACGCTCACCCTCGACGGCGCCGAGACCCTCGAGTTCGACAAGCTCGTCCTGGCCACCGGCTCGCAGCCGCTGCTCCCGCCCATTCCCGGCATCGGCCTCCCCGGCGTCCACCCCTTCCGCGATCCCGCCGACTGCGAGGCGATCCGCCAGTCCGCGCTCACCGCGACGCACGCCGCGGTCATCGGCGGCGGCCTCCTCGGGCTGGAAGCCGCACGCGGCATCGCCGCCCAGGGCTGCGACGTCACGGTCATCCACCTGGTCGACCGGCTCATGGAGCGTCAGCTCGACCCCGTCTCCGCCGCGATGCTCGAGCCCGCCCTCGAGAACCTGAACATCAAGGTCCGCCTCGAGAGCGCGACCGACGCGATCACCGGCGGAGACCGTGCGCGGGGCCTGGCGTTCAAGGACGGGTCGTCGATGGCCGCCGACCTCGTCGTCGTCTCGATCGGGATCCGCCCCGAGAAGACCCTCGCGAACACCCTGGGCATCGCGACGAGCCGCGGCATCGTGGTCTCCGACTCGATGCGCACCAGCCACGAGCGCGTGTGGTCGGTCGGCGAGTGCGCCGAACACAGCGGCATGGTCTACGGCCTGGTTGCGCCGATCCTCGAGCAGGCGCGCGTCGCCGCCGACACGATGCTCGGGCGCAGCGCCGCGTACGCCGGCTCGATCCTCAGCGCCAAGCTGAAGGTCGCCGGTATCGACCTCGTCTCTGCCGGTGAGGCCGACGGCGACACGGCCGCGGTCGTCAGCGACGTCGCGACCGGGACCTACCGAAAGCTGAGCGTCCGGGCAGGGCGAGCAGTCGGCGCCATCCTCCTCGGGGACGTGCGCGGTGCCGAAGCGCTGGTGGCGGCGGTGCGCGCCGGCGAGGAGATCGACGATCCTCTCGCCACGCTCGCCGCCGCCTCCGCGCTTGGGCCGGCCGACCTGCCGGACTCCGCGCAGATCTGCAACTGCAACGGCGTCTGCAAGGGCGACCTCGTCAACGCGGTGACCGAGGACGGCTGCGCCACGCCCCGTGAGGTCATGGCCCGCACCCGCGCGGGCACCGGCTGCGGCTCGTGCAAGCCTGCGGTGATCGACATCGTCGCGATGGCCGCCGGCGGCCTGCAGGAGGAGCCGAACTACCTCTGCGCGTGCCGCAAGCAGACCCGAGAGGAACTGGCCGCGCAGATCCGCGACCAGGACCTGAAGTCGGTCAGCGAGGTCGCCGGATGCTGCGGCACCGGCCGCGACTGCGGCGCCTGCAAGCCCGCGCTCGCGTACCTCGTCTCCGAGATCAATGACAACCTGCACCGCGAGGAGCGTCACGCCCGGTACATCAACGACCGCGTCCACGGCAACATCCAGAAGGACGGCACGTTCAGCGTCGTCCCGAAGATGCGCGGCGGCGTCACGACGCCGAGCGAGCTGCGCCGCATCGCCGACGTGGCCGAGAAGTACGAGATCCCGCTCGTGAAGGTCACCGGCGGTCAGCGCATCGATCTCCTCGGCGTGACCAAGGAGGACCTGCCGAAGGTCTGGGCCGACCTCGACATGCCGTCGGGCTACGCCTACGCCAAGGCCGTCCGCACCGTCAAGACCTGCGTCGGCGAGCAGCACTGTCGCTTCGGCCTGGGCGACTCCATGGGCCTGGGCGTCGAGCTCGAGCGCCTGTGGGAAGGGCTGCACACCCCCGCCAAGGTCAAGGGCGGCGTGTCGGGCTGCCCGCGCAACTGCGCCGAGGCGACGATCAAGGACATCGGCATCGTCGCGGTCGAGGGCGCGTGGCAGATCCGGATCGGCGGTGCCGCGGGCGCGTGCGTCCGGGAGGCCGACATCCTCTGCACGGTCGAGACGAAGGCCGAGGCCATGCGCATCTCGACGACGTTCCTGCAGTACTACCGCGAGAACGCGGACTACAAGGAGCGCACGTACGACTTCGTGCCGCGCATCGGCCTCGACGAGATCCGCGAGATCGTCATGGACGAGCACAAGGGCGCGGCGCTGCGCGAACGGTTCCGCCTGGCGAAGGCCGCCACGGTCGACCCCTGGCTCGAGCGCGACAAGCCGTACCACCACAACCAGTTCACCGACCTGGACGGCCAGCCTGCGCTGGTCGGCCCGCCCGAGGAGGCCCGCCGATGACCTTCGCCTGCCGCGAAGACGACGTCCCGCCCGGAGAGGGCCGGAACATCACGCTCGACGGGAAGCGCATCGCGCTCTTCCGCGCCGACGGCGGCTGGTACGCCGTCGATGCGGTCTGCCCCCACAAGGGCGGCCCGCTCGCCGACGGCATCGTCTGCGACCACGCCGTGACCTGCCCGCTGCATGACCGCCGCTTCGATCTGCGGACGGGTGAAGGGCCCGGCGAGGACCGGATCGCGACCTACGCAGTCGAGCTGCGCGACGGCCAGGTGTTCGTGGGCGTCGAGGTGCCGGCGGAGACGGTCGCGGCTTAGCGGCAGCAGACGTACATGTGGCGCGCCGCCGTCAGTAGGGTGCGCGCATGCGGAAGCCTGTGGCGGCCTGCGCCGCGCTCGCGACGGTCCTCGGCATGCCGGCGGTCGCCGGCGCCGCACCGATCGACATCGTCTACGACCCCGCCGCGGGTGTGCGGATCACCGGCTCGTCCGGGCCCGACCAGGTGTTCGTCGCGCTCGGCGGAACGGAAGCCGCACCGGAGATCCGGGTCGAGAACCGGCTCGACGCGATCACCACCACGACCGGGTGCCTCGCCGAGCCTCGAATCGTCCGCTGCCCGATCCCTGTCGGCGGCAGCCGGCTCGTCACCGTCTCGCTGCTCGACGGTCCAGACCGGCTGGAGGCCGCCGGTCTCGACGTGACCGGCGACATGGGCGCCGGCGACGACCGCGTGCGCCAGTCGGCCAACCGGACGACGCTGACCCTCGGCCCCGGCGACGACGCCGGCGGACTCGGCCCGGGTGGCGGCAGCCTCGCGGGGGGCGCGGGCCGTGACGCGATCGGCGGCGGTCCGGGCGCAGACGCGCTGTCCGGCGACGAGGGTGACGATCGGCTGCTCGGCAGCCCCGGCCCGGACACGATCGCCGGCGGTCCGGGTACCGACCGCGTCGACTACCGCGGACTCATGACCGCCTCGGGCCCACTCCCCTCGATCCTCCTGCGGCTCGACGCCGGCGCGACGGTCAAGCGGGTCGGCACCAGCCTCGCTCCGAGCGTCGGGACGGACAGCCTCAGCGGCCTGGAGGGCGCGGTCGGCACCCCGCGCGACGACGAGATCGCATCGCGCGACGGCGAGCCCGCGACGGTGGAGTGCGGCGCGGGTGCCGACAAGCTCGACCTCGACCTGCGCGACAAGGTCAGCGACGTCCAGGCCTGTGAGCGGAGCGCGCGCGGCGCCGTCAAGGAGCGGCCGAACGTCGTGCTCGGCACCGGACGCTTCGCGTCGGGCGGCAGCGCGCTGCGCGTCACGCTGCGCTGCCCGAAGGCCGTCCAGCGCCTCGGCTGCCGCGGTCGGCTCACCGCCTCGCGGGGCGGCGCGCGCGGGCGCCCGACTTCGTACCGGGTGAAGGCGGGCGCGGGCAGGACGCTCCGGGTCACCGTTCCCTCGTCCGCGTCGAAGGGCCCGACGGTCGTCACCTCCGTGGAGCGGGGCCTGCGCGGCCGGCGCACCACGATCCGTGTGTACGGCATCAAGGCCCGAGCGGCCCAGCAGGGCAACGACCTGCCGCAGCTCGGCGCGACCGGCGACGACGTCGGGCCGCTGCGCGTCACGTGCGGCGGGATCGACAGGTACGTCGTCGGGTTCAGCGGACGGTCGAGCGTGAAGACCGCGCTCGTCGGCGGCGGTGTGGACGGCGTTCGCGCGATCCAGCCCCTGTGCGCGACGATGACCGAGGACGGCGGCCTCACGGCGCCCGTCGCGGGAGACACGCTCGGGGAGCGCTTTGGCGGCGACGGCCTGTTCAACGTCAGGGCCCCCGAGTGGACCGAGCGCTGCAAGCTCGACGAGCCGCTGCGGGGCACCGAGCGGCCGGGCGTCGCGACGGGCGTCTGGGCCGAGATCGCGGAGCGCAGCGACCCGATCTACATCCGCCGCGCCGGCCTGGAGTGCTCGTTCGCGGGCAACCTCGACCCGCTGCTCAACGACATCGGCTCGGCGGTCACCGCCGTGGAGGAGGACGAGCGGATCGATGGGGAGTCGACGTGCCCGACCGGGATGGCCGTGACCGGGCTGACCGCCGGCGGCGACCGGCTCGGCCGCGTGGGCGACCTCGTCAGCTACGGCGCGATCTGCGGGGTCTTCCCCCGACCGCCGCGCGCGCCGGAGAGCCTGCAACCCCGGGCCGGCGACACGATCACCCCCACCTCGACGGAGCGCTTCACCTGGCGGCGGATCGCCGCGGTCTACAACGTCTGCATCGCCGGCGCGAGTCCGGCACGCTGCGCGCGGACCACCAACCCGTTCCTGCCCGTGACCGAGCTGCTGCGCGGCTCGGACGCAGGCTCGCGGATCCGCTGGACGGTGCGGGCGTGTGCTGCGGCTCAGCTCGGGGCAGCCCCGGACCGGGCGTGCGGGCCGACCGCGAGCTCGCCTTCGGCGGACACGCCGATCGCGGCTGCCGTGCGGGTCGCTCCGCGGCCCCCATCGCCGAACTCGTCGTCGCGCCCGCGCGCGCTGGGTGCGAGCCGCTCGATCACGCTGCGCGTCGGGTTCCGGGGCGGGCTGTTCGCAGACGCACACCGGCTGGAGGGGTACGTCGACGACGACACCGCGGTGGAGCGCCGGGTGCCGGAGAACCCGACGGCTGCGGGCGGCGTACGGTCGGAGGACGTGACCTTCACGGTGCCGGCGGGGCGCCACGTCGTGCGCGCGACCGCCCGGGCCTGCGCCGGTGATCCGAGCCTTCCGCAGACCGCGACCCGCGCGGAGGTCTGCGGCGACCGGGTGGAGCTCGTCCGGTTCCTGGTGGATGGCGGCGGGAACGTGTGCCCGGCGGCCGGCCCGCTGCCGAAGGCGTGCCCGACGTCGTCGGGCGCCGAGTCGGTGGCCGGCGAGCGCGGGTGAGGCCTAGGAGACCTCGGCCTCGCGCTCCAGGCGCGTGACCTCGACCTCGGGAATCAGCCGCTCGACCTTATGCGGGTCGATCAGGCCGGCCCCGAGGCGCTGCGTCGACTCGGCACCGCAGGCGACGCCGAACGTCAGGCAGTCCGCGGTCGGGCGACCTCCGTATCGCGCGGCGACGTAGCCCGCGAGGAACGCGTCGCCCGCGCCGACCGCGGCGACCGGCTCGCGCGGCTCGATCCGCACCCGGAGGAGCGTCGGCTCGCCCTCTTCCTCGACGAAGGCGAAGCAGCCGTCGGGCACGGTCATGATCGCCTCGCGCGCGCCGAGCTGGCGCATCTCGCGCACCGCGATCGTGCGGTCTTCGTCGTCGTTGAACTCGTGGCCGACAAGTTCTTCGGCCTCGAGCACGTTCGGCGAGACGATCGTCGGCTCGGCCCGGACGGCGTGGCGCAGCGGCTCACCGTCGGTGTCGACGATCGTGACGACGTTCATGCTGCGCAGGTCACGGATCAGCTCGGCGTAGATGTCCGGATCGACCCCCGGCGGCAGCGAGCCGGCGAACACGACGATGTCGGCGCCCCGGGCGAGGTACAGCAGCTTGTCGCGGAAGAGCTCGACCTCGCTCGCGGTGACCTTCGGCCCGCGCTCGTTGATCTCCGTCTGCTCGCCGTTCGTCGGGTCGTGGACCGCCGTGTTGGTCCGCGACTCCTCGCGGATGCGGACGAAGTCGTTGAGGATCGACTCGCTCGTGAGCTGCTCGACGATGCGGGTGCCCGTCGCGC
>JAEMSV010000055.1:10784-25406 GCA_016462625.1 Solirubrobacteraceae bacterium
TCGTTGAGGATCGACTCGCTCGTGAGCTGCTCGACGATGCGGGTGCCCGTCGCGCCGCCGGCGAAGCCCGTCGCGATCACGGGCTGACCAAGCGTCTTCAGCGTGCGCGCGACGTTGACGCCCTTACCGCCGGCGAGCGTCGTCTGTTCGACGGTGCGATGCCGTCGGCCGAGCCGGAAGTTCGGCACGGAGAGCGATTTGTCGATGGCCGCGTTGAGCGTGACGGTGATGATCATGCAACCGGGCTCTGCTCTTCCAGCGCCGCCCGCGCCCGATCGCGCGAGGCACGGCGCCGCTCGGCTTCCAAGTGGCGCCGTTGTGCCGCGCGTCGGCGCAGCACAAGCGTGCACAGCGTACCGAGCAGGAGCAGTCCGGTCAGCCCGACTAGCCACCATTTCCCGTCCATGAAGTCCTGAAACTTCAGCCACACCCCGGCCTCGGGGACCGCTTCGGCCGTGACGAGCTGGACGCGGGCGAGCTCCCGCCCACCCTGGGTGACGACCGCCGTGCCGGCCGGCGACCCGGCGGGCAGCGGACCGTCGACCTCGCCGGGGACGCCGCGGATCGCGACTTCGAGCCCCTCTCCGGCGGGAACGACGCGGCTGATCTCGCGGGTGGGGATCACTCCGACCTGCGTGTCGCGGTAGCGGATGGGAACCGTCGCCACCACGCGCCCGCGGTCGAGCACGCGGTCGCGGCTGTAACGATTGAGGGCCCAGGTCAGGAGCGCCCGCGAGTCCGCGTCCCGCGCCGCCTCGCTCGGCTCGCCCATGACGGCGCTGACGACCGTGATGCCGTCGCGCGTCTTGGAGCCGACCAGGAGGTAGCCCGCGCGGTTCGTGTGGCCCGTCTTCACACCGTTCGCGAAGCCCGCCCGGACGAGCCCGTTGCGGTTAATGATCGTCCGCTGCCGGGCGCCGGTCTCCAGGGTCGCCCGCGGAAGGCTGATGATGCGGCGCAGGAAGGCGTCCTCGCGCACGGCGACCGCGAGCTTCACGAGGTCCGATGCCGTCGAGTAGTTGCGGGCGTCGTCCAGGCCCACCGGGTTGGCGAAGTGCGTGTTCTCGAGGCCGAGCGCGTCGGCGCGCGCGTTCATGTCCTTCACGAACGCGCTGCGCGATCCAGCCGAGCCGACCGCCAGCGTCACCGCGGCGTCGTTCGCGCTGGCGATCATGAGCGCGCGGAGCAGGTCCGAGACGCGCATCGGCTCGCCCGTGCGTAGGTCGATCTTCGACTCGACGGGGAGCGCGGCGTACGGCGCGGCGCGCAGCGTCTGCCCCAGGGACAGCGAGGACCGCGAGACGAGCGCGGTCATCATCTTGGTCGTCGACGCGATCTGGCGGCGCTCGCCGGCCCGCTTCGCGTACGCCACGTCGCCTGTGGACGCCTCGATAACGATCGCCGAGCGCGCCGTGAGCGACGGCGGCCCGTCGGCTGCCCGCGAGGGAGCGACCGGGATCGCCAGGAGACCGGCAATCAGCGCGAGGAGCACGATCCCGGCCCGCCCAAGAGGCCGGGCCTTCGTCATGACTCGCGAAGCTTCAGCTTCTGCCCGGGCCGCAGGCTCTGCGGGTCGACTCCGGGGTTGAGCCGGATGATGACCGTGACGTCCACGCCGGTCTTCTCGGCGATCACAGACAGCGTGTCGTCGGACTTCACCGTGTACGTCCGCGCCTTGCTCTTCGCCTTGGAGGTCGTCGAGGTCGACTGCTTCTCGCCCTTGGACGACGTCGGCGTGGTGGAAGAGGAATCCCCGCCCATGGTGGTCATTGCCACTGCGCCCACGGCAACCACGCACGCCACCAGGGCGAGCGGGGCCAACAGGCGGCTGGAGCCTCGCGTACGCATCGCCGCGGGAGGATACGACCCCGAAGCTGGGGATGGCGGGCAGAGGCGCCCAGATGGTCCGGTTCAGACCAGCGCCCATGCGGTGGCGCGCAGTTCCTCGGCGGCCGCGTGAGCCGCCTTTGCCGGATCGCCTCCCCGAGCCTCGTACGCCGACGCGATCGAGCGCGACGCAGCGATGAGGCCGCCCGCGGGGCCCGGGCGAAACGCGGGCAGCAGATCTTCGACGCGGCCGCCCTGCGCACCGACGCCCGGGAGGAGGAACGGCGCCCGGGGCATCAGCTCGCGCAGGCGCTCGAGATGCTCCGGGTGCGTCGCACCGCACACGGCGCCGACGTCCGACAGCCCGTGCTCGCCGATCTCGCCGACCTCGGCCACGATCTCGGCGAGGCGCTCCCAGAGCGGAACGCCCGTCGCGAGCTGCAAGTCCTCGACGTCCGCCGCGCCCGGGTTCGAGGTCCGGACCAGCACGAAGATGCCCCCCGCCGCGTCCCGCGCGGCGTCGAGCAGCGGCGCGAGCGTGTCGCGACCCATGAGCGGGTTCGCGGTCGCGGCGTCGACTCCGAGGCCGGGAAGGTCCCCGAACGGCGTCTCGACGGGACCGAAGAGCGCCTCGCCGTACGCGCGGGCCGTCACGTCGATGTCCCCCCGCTTGCCGTCGGCGATCACGAGCAGGCCGGCAGCGTGGGCGTAGCGGGTGACCGTTTCCAGCGCGGCCCAGCCGAGCGTGCCCAGTCGCTCGAACGACGCGAGCTGGGGCTTGATCGCGACGCACGCGTCGCCGGCGGCGTCGATCAGCGCGGTGCAATGCGCGGCGACTGCGGTCGCGGCCTGCTCGGCCGGTGATCCATCCGCGGGGACGGCGGCGAGCGCACTCGGCCACAGCTTCGTCGGATCGGGATCCAGCCCGAGCACGATCTGGCTCGACCGCGCCGCGACGCGCTCGGCCAGGCGGTCGGCGAAGCTCGTCATTGAGGTCCGACGCTACCACCGCTGGCGGATGCGGCAGGATGTGCGCGTGGACCTCGGACGCATCGCCTGGATCACCACCGTCGCCGCCGCAGTCATCACCGCGGCGCTGTTGCTGCTGTCCGAGTACTACGGGTACTGCGCGCTCGCGCTGGCGGTTGCCGCTTCCGCGGCGATCAACCTGCGGACCTGAGCGCCGCCAGGAGGGCCCGGGCCGCCCGCCCGCGGTGGCTGATCGCGGCCTTCTCCTCGGGGGAGATCTCGGCCATCGTGCGGCCGTCCGAGCGGTCGTCGGGCAGGAACCCCGGGTCGTAGCCGAACCCGCCGTCGCCGCGCGGCTCCGCGGCGAGGGTCCCCGTGCAGCGTCCCTCCACGACCAGCTCGTCGCCCTCCGGCGTGACGTGGGCGAGCGCGCACACGTACGCAAGCGCGCTGCCAGCCGGCGCCTCGGCCAGCAGCTTGGCGAGGTTCTCCTCGTCGGTGGCGTGTTCGCCCGCGAACCGGGCTGAACGAACGCCGGGACGCCCGCCGAGGGCCGCGGACTCGATGCCGGAGTCGTCGGCGATCGCGGTCCGGCCGGTCGCCTGCACGGCGGCGCGGGCCTTTCCGAGCGCGTTCTCGGCGAATGTCGTCCCGTCCTCGGGCGGGAGCTCGACCTCGTCGGGCAGCGGGTCCACCGCGTACGGCGCGAGCATCGTGGCGAACTCCTCGGCCTTGTGCGCATTGCGCGTTGCCAGCACGAGCCTCATGCGTCCACCACGGCTGAGGCCTGAGCGTCGCGCAGCACGGCGATGCCGCCGGCGGCCAGCTCGAGGAGCTCGTCGAGGTGCGCGCGGGAGAGCGGCGTGCGCTCCGCCGTCGCCTGGACCTCGATCAGCGCGCCGTCTCCCGTCATGACGACGTTGGCGTCGACCTCGGCGCGGGAGTCCTCGTTGTAGTCCAGATCGCAGAGCGGTACGCCGTCGACGACCCCGCACGAGATCGCGGCGATCGCGCCTGTGAGCGGAGACCGCTCGAGCCGACCGTCGGCGATGAGGGCGCGGCAGGCGAGATCGAGCGCGACGTACGCGCCCGTGATCGACGCGCAGCGCGTGCCGCCGTCGGCGGTGAGGACGTCGCAGTCGAGGTAGATCGTGCGCTCGCCGAGCATCGCGAAGTCGACGGCGCCGCGCAGGGACCGCCCGATCAGGCGCTGGATCTCGACCCCGCGGCCGTCCTGCTTGCCGCGCGAGATGTCGCGGGGCTTCCGGTCACCGGTCGACGCAGGCAGCATCGCGTACTCCGCCGTCACCCAGCCGGTGCCTCGCCCGGCCATCCAGCGGGGCACGGAGTCCTGGGCGGACGCGGTGCAGATCACGCGGGTCTCGCCCTGGGTGATGAGGACCGAGCCGGTGGCCGATGGCACGAAGCCCGGCTCGATCTTCACGGGACGCGGGTCGGCAGGCGTTCGGCCGAAGCTGCGCGAGGAGGCTGAGGCGGTCACGGGGCGCCATGGTGGCAGGACCGGTGGCTGCGCGCATCGCGTCCCCGCGCAGCCGGCACTAGTCACTGATCTTGCTGATCTGGTCCTTGATCTCCGTCGCGATCGTGGTCGGGAGGTTGGCGCCCTTCCCCGCCGCCACCACCGCGGTGAGCAGCGTCGCCATCAGCACCATCAGGCCGACGTACTCGATCGTCCCCTGCCCCGCCTCGTCTCGCATACGCAGCAGCGCCCAGTGACCTCGGCCCATCAGTCGGTACAGCATCGGAGCAACCTCCACGGTGTTGGTGATGTCGTGGCCGATGCTGCTCGGAGATCCGTGACGGCGATACCGCGTAACCGCGACGATTCGCCGCGGAAAGTGCGTGCAAATCGTGGAGTCCGCAGGACGGATCGAGCCGCCGGACCCCGTCGATATACTCGCGCCGAGGCGCAGGGGAGCGATCCTTCGCGCCTGCCTTCATGACCGGTCTCAAGCAGCGCATCCTCGGCCGGCGCAACGCCAGCCCCACCGCACCCGAGGGTCCATCCGCACCGGACCCGCAGGACGCGACGGCGGGCGTCGACGCGCCGGCAGCACAGGCTCCCGCCCCGGAGGCGGTGGCCCCTGCCGACCTGCCGAGCGAGCAGCCCACCGACGTCCATACCGCCGAGTCGCAGACCACCGACGCGCCCGCTGGCGCCGAGCCGGTCGTCAGCGAGCGCCCGGGCTTTCGCGAGCGCGGTCAGATGCGGCGTCGCCTGCGGTACCTGCGGCGCGCCCACGAGCTCGGCCTGCGCGACCTCGGCGGCCTCGTCTTCGACCTGCGCCGGTTCCGCCGGCAGCGCTTCGACCTCGTCGAGGCGAAGCTGCAGACCCTCGGCCTCGTCGATCGCGAGATGCGCGCCCTCGAGGCCGCCCTCGACGACGGGCGCCCGGTCGTGGAGCTCCGCGAGGCCGGCATCTCCAGCTGCCCGCGCTGCGGCGGACTGACGGCGAGCGACGCGAACTTCTGCTCGAACTGCGGCCTGCAGATCGGTGAGGCTCCGCCGATCCTCTCCGCCCCGAACGCGCCGACCGCGCCGGCCGTCGCGACGGCGCCCGACGCGCCGTCGGCGCCCGCCCCGCCGGCGCTGAGCGTCGCGGACGCCGGGAGCGAACCGATCAGCGCCACACCCCCGGCCAACGGCACCAGCGCCGAGCCCGCCGCGCCCGCGCCGTCTGCCGCGACGACGTCCGGCGACCCGCTCGCGCCTCCGCGCGACGCGCAGTGAGCACACCGCCCACCGAACCGCCGAGCGGGGGTCCCCCGCCGGGCACGATCGCCTGCCCCCGCTGCGGCGCCGGCGTCGGCCCCGACCAGGACTGGTGCCTGGAGTGCGGCGCCGCCGCCCGCACGCGCCTCGCGCCCGCTCCGAACTGGCGCGCCCCGATCGCGATCGTCGCCGTGGTGGCGGTCGTGGCCGGGATCGCGCTCGCCGCGGCCTTCGTCGCCCTGACGAACGACGAGCCGGACGCGGTCGCCACGACCGCGGCTCCCGCCGCCGCACCGGCACCTGCACCTGCTCCCGCCCCCACGCCGGCCCCGGCGACGACGGCCACCACGCCCGCGACGACGACTGCCACCACGGCCACCACGCCGGCAACGACAGCCACGGCCACCAAGACGACCGCGACGACGGGGACCACGTCGACGACCGCGACCTCCACCACGCCCGCCGTCACCTCGACGCAGGCTCAGACGACGCCGTAGGGCGGCTCAGACGCCGGCGAGCGCCGGCCATAGCTCGGCCACGCGACGCAGCGCCTGCCCCGCCAGCGGGTCGCACGCGAGCGCCGGTGCCGCAGGCGCCTCCGGCGCGCCGAGCACCTCCAAGGTGTCCGCGAACGACCGCGCGAGCGCCTCGACGTCGTACCCGCCCTCGAGCACCAAGCCGACCGGCGCACCGACGTCCGCGCCCAGCGCCCGCACCGATGCGGCCATCTGGGCGTACCCGTGGTCGGACACGCGGCAGTCGGCGAGCGGGTCGTCGCGGTGCGCGTCGTAGCCCGCGCTGATGAGGATCAGCTCCGGGCGGTAGACCGCCCCGAGCGGGCGGACGACGTGCTCGACGTGGGAGACCCACGCGTCGTCGCCGGAGCCGGGAGGCAGCGGAAGGTTCACGGTGTGACCGAGCCCGAGGCCCGACCCGATGTCCTCCGCCCCACCCGTTCCGGGATACAGCGGCCACTGGTGCAGGGAGACGAACAGCACGTCGGAATCCGCGTGGAAGATGTCGTTCGTCCCATTGCCGTGATGAACGTCCCAGTCGATGATCATCACGCGGCTCAGCCCGTGGGCGGCCAGCGCATGGCGCGCCCCGATGGCGACGTTGTTCAACAGGCAGAAGCCCATCGGGCGGGCGGCCTCGCAGTGGTGGCCGGGCGGCCGCTGAGCGCTCGCCGCGGCCGGCGCGTCGCCGTTCAGGAGCAGGTCGACGACCTCGACCGCGCCGCCGGCAGACCGCAGCGCCGCCTCCCACGAGCCCTCGCTCACGACCGTGTCCATGTCGATCGAGCCGCCACCGGCCAGGACGATCTCCTCCACGCCGAGGAGGTGCCGCTCGGGATGGACCCGCAGGAGCGCCTCGCGCGGCGCCCGCTCGGCCTCGCGACGTTCCCAGCCCGCGCCGTCGCGCCGATCGAGCTCACGCTGGATCGCCACGATCCGCGCTGCGGATTCCGGGTGCATCCCGGTGTCGTGCTCGAGTGACGCGGGGTGGTGCAGAAGGACCGGGGCGGCCATTGGCGACTACCGTACCCCGTCTATGCCGGACGGCCACGAATCTGAGCGCTGCGACATCGTCGTCGTCGGCGCCGGCGGTGCAGGCCTCTTCACCGCGCTCACGGCGGCCGCGACCGGCGCCCGCGTGACCCTCGTCTCCGGGACGCCGCTTGCCGAGACGGCCAGCTACTGGGCCCAGGGAGGGATCGCCGCGGCGGTCTCCGACGACGATTCCCCCGAGCTGCACCTCGCCGACACAGAGTCCGCCGGACGGGGCGCGGTCCGGCGCTCCGCCGCGCAGGTGCTCGTCCAGGAGGCCCCCGACCGCCTGCGCGATCTCGAGCGCCTCGGCGTGGCCTTCGACGCCGACCGTCACGGGCGGCTGTCCCTCGGCCTGGAGGGCGGCCACACCCGCCGCCGGGTGGCGCACTGCGGCGGGAGCGCCACCGGCCGGCGCATCGTGCGCCAGCTGTCGGCGCGCGTGGTCGAAGCGCCGACCATCCACGTCGTCGAGGGGACGCGCGCAACGAACCTCTGGATGGAGGACGGCCGCTGCGTCGGCGTGGTCCTCGAGGACGGCCGGGCGATCCACGCGCGCGGCACGATCCTCTCCACCGGCGGGGCCGCCGCGCTGTGGTCCCGGACGACGAACCCGCCCGGCTCGCTCGGGATCGGGCTCTCACTCGCGCACGCGGCGGGCGCAGATCTCGCCGACCTCGAGTTCCTGCAGTTCCACCCCACGGCCGTCGTCGGTGTCCAGGGCCGCGAGGGCTTCCTCATCACCGAGGCGATCCGGGGCGAGGGCGCCACGCTCCACGGCGCCGATGGCGAGCGCTTCATCGACGAGCTCGCCCCGCGCGACGAGGTGGCGCGTGCGATCTTCACGGAGCTGGAGCGCACCGGTGCCACGTCGGTCGGCCTGGACATGCGCCAGGTCGATCCCGGCCTCTTCCCGAACGTCGTCAGCGCGCTGCGTGAGGCCGGGCTCGACCCGGCGGGCGAGCGGATCCCGGTCGCGCCCGCGTCGCACTACATGATGGGTGGCGTCGTCACGGACCTCGACGGGCGCTCGAGCGTGCCCGGCCTGCTCGCCGTCGGGGAGACCGCGTGCACCGGTCTGCACGGCGCGAACCGCCTGGCCTCGAACAGTCTGAGCGAGTGCTTCGTGTTCGGCGCGCGAGCTGCCGCCGCCGCGCTGGACGAGCCGGCCTCCACGAATGGTGTCGTTGCGCCGGCCTCGGAGCCGCTGACCCGTCCCACCCGGGCAACCCAGGAAGCCCTCTGGCGCGACGCCGGGCTCGTCCGCACCCGCGAGGGCCTGGAACGGCTCCTCGACGACCCGCACCCGCTCGCGCGGCTCATCGCCGCGTGTGCCCTCGGGCGTGAGGAGAGCCGCGGCGCGCACAGCCGCGCGGATCATCCCGAGACGGTCACCGAGCTGGACGGCGTGCATGCCGTCGTGGCAGGCGACGGCGTCTCGCGCCTCGAGCGCTGGCAGTAGGCCCGGCGTCTCAGAACGCCAACACGCCTACTCCCGGAGAGGCAACCGACCACGAGCCGGGGGGTCGGACACCAGCATTCACGGGTTCCGACGGCCTCCTGACTGGTGAGTCAACCAGTCTCCTTAACGCGATCTCAACATGGAGATCGTTTCAAATTCCACATAGTCGCCACATCATGTGTGACGAGTCCCCCACAACCCCCAGGGGGACCTGACCGGAGGAGGCCAGGGTCGTCGTGTATCAGTTCAGCCGCGCGATCTACCGCGAGCTCAGCCGCGACATCCGCCCCGTAGCGGGAGAGGATGCCTCGCATGCTCACGCCGAAGTCCTGCACGCCTGCGAACAGACCATCGAGCGTCTGGCCACGGATCGGCACTATTTCCGTCGCCCCGCCCGCACGCTGTTCGCGGACGTCCGTCCGTACTTCCCAATGGGCTCGCAGGAGCGGGTCTGGCACATCATCGAGTCGTACGTAGCGCTCGCCGCAGAGTGGTTGGCCCGTCAGCCCGCTCAGGGCTACGACGTCAACGGCAATCCACTGCAGTGCCGGGCAACCACGCGGCGCGGCACGCCGTGTCGCCGCCTGCCACTGGCATCGAACGGGTACTGCCCGTCGCATCAGCATCTCGCTGACACCGAGGATCTCGACAGGCTGGTCGCTGTCGCGTGACGTCGTCCGGAGATCGCCGCTTGCGGTGATCGAAGGGCGAAACCCTCGATAACTAGGCTTCCGGGCGTGACGATGCGCACGCCCCGGAACGCCTTCTGATGCTGCTCGGCGTCGACGTCGGCGGCACGTTCACGGACGCGGTCCTCGTCGACGGCGACCGGATCGTCACCGCCAAGGCCTCGACGACGCCCGACGACCAGTCGCGCGGTGTGCTCGACGCCATCACGGCAGCGCTCGAGCGCGCGGGCGCCGAGCCGGGAGCCGTCACGCGGTTCGCCCACGGGATGACCGTCGCGACCAACGCGCTGCTCGAGGGCGAGGCCGCCCGGACCGTCCTCGTCGCGACCGAGGGCTTCACCGACCTCGTCGAGCTCGGCCGGCAGGCACGCCCGGACCTCTACCGGCTCTGCGTCGCCCGCCCGGCACCGCTCGTACCCGCCGAACGCCGTGTGCCCGCGCGGGAGCGGATGGGGCCGAACGGCGTCGTGCGCGCGCTCGAGGGGCTCGACGAGCTCGTGGAGGCCGTGGCGGCGCTCGCACCCGAGTCGGTCGCCGTCGTCCTGCTGCACGCAGACCGCCACCCCGACCACGAGCGGGCGATCGGCGCGGCGCTGCGCGAGCACCTGCTGGACGTGCACGTCTCACTCTCCCACGAGGTCGTCGGGACCTTCCGGGAGTACGAGCGCGCAGCGACGACCGAGATCGACGCCGGGCTCTCCCCCCTGCTGGCCGCCTACCTCAGGCGGCTCGGCGAGCGCTCGGACGCGGCGGGGCTTCCCGCCGCCCGGATCATGCAGTCCAGCGGCGGCCTGACGGGCGCTGCGCGCGCCGCTGAGCATGCGGCGCTCACGGTCCTGAGCGGGCCCGCAGGCGGCGCCGCGGCCGCCGCGCTGCTCGCCGCCCGGGGTGACCACGCCGACCTGCTGTGCTTCGACATGGGCGGGACGTCCTGCGACGTCTGCGTGGTCGAGGGCGGCGAGGCGCTGCTCACCGACGGACGGCAGATCGCCGGCCGTGCGATCGCCCTGCCGATGATCGACATCCACACCGTGGGTGCGGGCGGCGGCTCGATCGGCTGGCGCGATCCGGGTGGCGCGCTCCGCGCCGGACCGCGTTCCGCGGGGGCGGCGCCCGGGCCGGCCTGCTACGGCCGGGGCGGCACCGAGCCCACCGTCACCGACGCGAACGTCGTCCTCGGCCGGATCGGCGGGGAGCTGGCCGGAGGCGTCACGCTCGATGTCGATGCGGCGGCGGGCGCCGTAGACGGGCTCGCCGCGTCGCTCGGGTTGGAGCGAGAAGCGTGCGCCGAGGGCATCGTGCGGGTCGCGAACGCGGAGATGATCCGCGCCCTGCGCGTGATGACCGTGGAGCGCGGCGTCGACCCGCGGCGCTTCGCACTGCTGGCCTTCGGCGGGGCCGGGCCCCTGCACGCCTGCGCGCTGGCTGACGAGCTGGAGATCGCGACCGTCCTGGTGCCGCGCGCCGGGGGCGTGCTGAGCGCCCTCGGCCTCGCCGCCGCCGACCGCCGTGCGACCGAGCAGCGGACCGTGATGCTCCGCGGGGACGGCCTCACCGACGCGGCGCTGGCGGCGGTCGCGGACGAGCTTGCCGCTCGGGCGCGGGACGCGCTCGGGGAGCACGACGCAGCGGTCACCGTCGCGCTGGCCGCGCGGTACGCGGGCCAGGCCCACGAGCTGACCGTGACGCCGGAGCATTCGAGCGCCGCCGGGGTGCGCGCCGCGTTCGACGCCGCCCACGAGGAGCGCTACGGGTTCGCCGACGCCGACGCGGCACTCGAGCTCGTCACCGTCCGCGCCACCGCGGTCACCGCCGGCCCGCAGGTCGACCTCGCCGCGGGCGAGACACCACCTCCGGCGTCGGCCGTCCGCCGCGTCGTCTTCGGCGGCGAGGCGCACGACGCGGAGGTCCTGCGGGGTGACCTTCCGCCCGGGCTCACGATCGTCGGGCCGGCGATCTCCGAGCAGCGCGAGGCGACCGTCGCGATCCCGCCGGGCTGGCGCGGCCTCGTCGACCGCGACGGCACGCTCGTGCTCCGGAGAGGCGCCCGATGACCTCGCTGGACCCGATCGACCTGCAGGTCATCACCGGCGCGCTGCGCGCGGCGTGCGAGGAGATGGGCGCCGTGCTGATCCGCAGCGCCCACTCGGCGAACATCAAGGAGCGCCGCGACTGCTCCACCGCGCTGTTCGACGCCGACGGGCAGATGGTCATGCAGGCCGAGCACATTCCGGTGCACCTCGGGGCGATGCCGGACTCCGTCGCCGCCGTGCTCGGCGAGGACCACGCCGACGGTCGCGACTGGGTCCTGAACGACCCGTATCGCGGTGGCACCCACCTGCCGGACATCACCGTCGTCACGCCCGTGCTGCACGACGGGCAGCTCATCGGGTTCGCCGCCAGCCGCGCGCACCACGCCGACGTCGGGGGCCGCGTCCCCGGGTCGATGCCGGCGGACTCGACCACGCTCGACGAGGAGGGCGTCGTCATCGCGCCGAGGATCCTCGACGACGCGGCCATCGACGAGCTCGTCACGCAGATGCGCCAGCCCGAGCAGCGCCGCGCGGACCTGCGCGCGCAGCGGGCCGCCAACCGCGCCGGCGCGCATCGGCTGAGCGAACTGGCGCGCCGGATGGGCGCCGCGACGCTGCGCCAGGCCACGGACGAGGTCCTCGACTACGCCGAGCGCCGGACCCGCGCATGCCTCGCCGACCTGGCCGACGGCACCCGCTACGCGACCGACCTCCTGGAGGCCCGCGAGGGCGACCTCGAGCTGCGGCTCGCCGCCACCGTCGACGGCGACCGCCTCGTGCTCGACTTCACCGGCAGCGCGCCCCAGCACGAGGGCAACCTGAACTGCCCGCCGTCGGTGACGAAGTCCGCCGCGTACTTCGCGGTGCGCGTCCTGACCGACCCCGACGTCCCGCCGAACGCCGGCGCGCACCGCCCGATCGAGGTCATCGCGCCCGAGAGCACGCTGCTCCACGCCACCCCACCGCACGCCGTTGTCGGGGGCAACGTGGAGACCTCCTCCCGCGTCGCCGACCTCGTGCTCGCCGCCTTCGGCCGGGCGCTCGGCCAGGGCACGATGAACAACCTCACGCTCGGCAGCGATGACTTCACCTACTACGAGACGCTCGGCGGCGGCCAGGGCGCATGTCCTGACGCTCCCGGACCGAGCGGCGTCCATGTCGCGATGTCCAACACCCTGAACACGCCCGTCGAAGCGCTGGAGCTCGAGTTCCCGGTGCGCGTCGTGCGCTACGAGCTGCGCCGCGGCTCCGGAGGCGCAGGCGCGCAGCCGGGCGGCGACGGGATCGTGCGCGAGCTCGAGGCGCTCACGCCGATGACGTACTCGCTGCTGACCGAGCGCCGCCGTCACGCGCCTCCCGGCGCGGCCGGCGGGCAACCGGGCGAGCGCGGGCGTAATCTGCTCGACGGAGAGGTCCTGCCGCCGAAGGCAACCGGACCGCTGCTCCCGGGACAGCGCTTGCGGATCGAGACCCCGGGAGGAGGCGCACATGGAAGGCCAGCCTGACGCAGCGACCCGCATCGGCTTCTACGGACTCGGGATCATGGGTTCGCGCATGGCGGCGAACCTGGCCCGTGCCGGGTTCGCGCTGACCGTCGCGACCCACACGCCCGGCAAGGCCGAGGCCTGGGCAGCCGAGCACGGGGCGGCCACCGCGGCGACGCCGGCCGAGCTCGCCGCGCAATGCGACGTCCTCATCACGATGGTCGTCGACGGCGATCAGGTCCGGGAGGTGCTCCTCGGCGCCGACGGCGCCGCGCATGGCGCGGGAAACCGTCCCCACACTCCCCTGCTGTGCCTCGATATGTCAACCATCCCGCCCGCCGAGACGGTTGCGATCGGCGGGGAGCTGGCGGCCGCGGGCGTGCAGTTCGTCGACGCCCCGGTGACCGGCTCGTCGCCGAGGGCCGAGGACGGCACCCTGACGATCATGTGCGGCGGCAGGACCGAAGACGTCGAGCGGGCCCGCCCCGTCCTCGACGCGATGGGGTCGCTCATCGTCCACGTCGGCCCGCTGGGCAAGGGCGAGGCGCTGAAGGTCATCAACAACGCGATGGCCGCGGCGAACGCGGCGGTCGTCGCCGAGGCGCTGGTCGCCGCGAGCGCGGCGGGGGTCGATCTGGACGCGTTCGAGCAGGTCGTGGGCGCCGGATCGGGTGGCTCGATGATGTTCACGCTGAAGGCTGGCCCGATGCGCCGGCACGACTACGCGACGCTGTTCAAGCTCGCCCACATGCGCAAGGACGTGGACTTCTGCCTGGACGCGGCAGCCGCGTCCGGGGTGCCGTTCGAGAGCGCCCAGCACGCGCGGGATCTGCTCGCCGAGGCCGGGGCACGTGGGTTCGAAAACGCCGACTTTGCAGCACTTCTGGAGGCGGTCGAACAGCGCGCAAACCGCCGCGTATAAGGGCGTATACCAGGTATGGACTGGGTATGACCTCGTCGAGGCGTCAAGCGCCGTTTGGAGATTGTCCAGATCTGCGCTAGGTTCCGATTCCCTCCCGTCGACCGGGCCGCCGTTGCGGCCTCGTGGCGGGACTTCTTACGTCAACAAGTAGGTCCCCTTCCCCTTATGCCGATTGCCTTTAAGGAATGGGCGGTAACCGTCCGTGCGCTTGCGGAAGGTGAGCAGCTGCTCACTCTTCGCAAGGGCGGGATCCGTGAGCCCGGTCGCGATTTCGCGCTCGAGCACGACCGCTTCTTCCTCTACCCCACGTTCGACCATCAGCGGAACAACCTTGTGCGGGAGTCCCACCAGCCTGAGCTGGGCCGCGCGCTCGAGGAAGGCGTATGGCCGGACGGCGATCCGCCCGTGCACGCACTCACCCAGGATGGCGGCATCGCGCAGCCGGACCGGGTGCGCGTCCGTGCCTGGGCCGAGGTCGCCGGGCACTTCACGATCACGGACCCACGGGCGCTCGACGGCCTGTCTCCGTTCTACGTGTGGACGCCGGACTACGCCCGTGAGCGACTGGCGTGGAAGCCGCGCCATCCGCTGCACGTGGTCCTCCTGCGGACGTACCGCATCCCTCGCCCGGTGACCGTCCGGGTCAAGGACGAGTACGGCGGATGCCGTTCGTGGGTCCAGATCCAGCGGGACCTGCCGTTCGAGGGCACTCCGGTGCTCTGCGACGACGAGTTCTACCGCGCCGCCGAGGAGATCGAAGCGATCTGCCGCGGCGCTGTGCCGGCGCTGGCCTAGCGCCGCCGCCGCGAAGTCGTGCTGACCGCGCTCGCCGATGCCCAGGGTGTGCTGTGCCTGGGCATCGGCGGGGGTGGTGACTGCGCGGGTGCGTACGCGGTCGCCGAAGTGGCCCGAGCCCTCGGGACGCCGGCCGTCGTCGGCGGCCTGACCTGGGAGC
>JAEMSV010000335.1 GCA_016462625.1 Solirubrobacteraceae bacterium
GCGTCTCGCGGGGCTGCCTGCGGCTCGGCTCCGCGCCGGTCCGCATGCGCTGCCCGCGGTAGCGCGCTCCGCTTCTCGGCGATCAGCCGAACGTCCAGGGTCCGCCTCAAGTCGGCTCAGCGCGAGCCGATTCTCCAGGTGCGCCCCACGGATGGCGGCGTTCAGGTTCGCCCAAGGATTCGGGCCATGCACTTCCCTCTCGCATGGACCTCTTCGACACCACCCAACTTGCTCTCCAGCGCGCAGCCGCAGGCGCCAGCCTGCGCCAGCAGACGCTCGCTGAGAACCTGGCGAACGCGAACACGCCCGGCTACCGCCGCCGCGACGTCGACTTCCACGCCGCGCTCGAAGGCGCGATGGACGGCGGCAAGGACGCGATCGACAAGGTCAGCTTCGCGCCGGAGGTCGACCGCACCGCGGCCGTCCGCGGCGATGGCTCCAACGTCGACCTCGACAGGGAGTCCTCCGCGCTCTCCCAGACCGGGCTCGAGTACGACGCCCTGACGCAGATCATCAAGTCGCGCATGTCGATCCTCCGCGCCGCGATCGGCGGGGGCGGCTCCTAGCCATGGGCCTCTTCGACGCGATGAACGTCTCCGCGAGCGGCCTGTCGGCCGAGCGGGTCCGCATGGACACCGTCGCCGACAACCTCGCGAACGCGCAGACCACGGGTGGGCCCAACGGCCCGTACCGCCGCAAGGAGGTCGTGCTCGCCGCTCAGGACACGAGCTTCGCGGCCGTGCTGAACCACCAGGTCGGGCAGCGCGCGAACGACACCAGCTCGCCGAAGGGCGTGCGCGTCGTCGAGGTCACCGAGGACCCGACGCCGAACCGCCGCATCTACGACCCCGGCCACCCGGACGCCAACGCCGACGGCTACGTCGAGATGCCGAACGTGAACTCCGTCACCGAGATGGTCGACCTCATCGCCGCGTCGCGCGGATATGAGGCGAACGTCACGGCAATGTCGGCGGCCAAGCAGATGTTCACCAAGACGATCGACCTGCTCCGCTGATGCCGCAGCCGATCGACCCCAGCTTCCTCACCAGCGGCGTCGACTGGAACGTCGGCGGCGTCGGCAAGGTCGACACCAATGTCGAGCAGGCGGAGGGCCCCTCCACGTCCTCCGGTTTCGGCTCGATGCTCGGGCAGCAGATCGGAAAGCTGCAGGGCCTTCAGGAAGACGCCGCCACCCAGGCCCAGGGCCTGGCCGACGGCACGGCCGCCGACGCGACCTCCGTCGTCATGGCGGTCGAGAAGGCGCGGCTGTCGATGCAGCTCGCCACCCAGCTCCGTGAGCGCGGCGTGACCGCGCTCCAGGAAGTCCTCCGCACGCAGGTCTAGTTCCGCACGTTCGTCGCAGTCCCCGACCACACCCCCCTCCACAAGGTCAGCTAGATGCTCAACGTCCTGAAGTCCATGCCGACGCGTGGCAAGGTGATCCTCGGCGCTTCGGTGCTGGTGACCCTCGTCATCGTCTTCATGTTGTTCCGCATGGCGACGGCCCCGAGCTACACGACGGTCGCGTCCGGGATCGCGACCAGCGAGACCGGCAAGGTCACGACCGCGCTCGACGAGGCGGGCATCCCGTACCAGCTGACGAACAACGGCACGGCAGTCGAGGTGCCCACCGCGCAGACGCCGCAGGCGAAGGTCGCGCTCGGCACGGCCGGCATCGACGGCAACCAGCAGCCGGGCTACGACCTCCTCGACAAGCAGAAGCTCGGCTCGTCCGACTTCCAGCAGAAGGTCAACTACCAGCGTGCGCTCGAGGGCGAGATCGCGAACA
>JAEMSV010000166.1 GCA_016462625.1 Solirubrobacteraceae bacterium
GCTTGACCGTCGCCGGGCCGATCGCGATGACGATCGCCATGACGATGCAGGCCTGGAGGCCGACGACGACCGCGTCGGTCCGCGACATGAAGAAGCCGGCGAACAGCAGGGTCCACATGAGGAAGACCTCGGCGCCGCTCGGGACCGTGCCCGCGTTGTAGATCGCGTTGCCGACCAGCACGTTCGTGCCCAGCAACATCAGGAGCCACATCCAGCGGTTCCAGCGGGCGCCGGTCGTGAAGCACGCGATCGTCGTCAACAGCGACACGACCGGGATGAAGAAGATCGTCGAGTACCCGAACACCTCCGGCGCCCGGATGTGCTCGCTCGGGAAGAAGCCCGCGAAGAACCCGACCACCGTGGCAGCGAGGAACATGAAGCCCATGGCGCGAGCCTGGAGCTCGGGACGGCTCAGCGGCGAGACGTCGGGCGTGTCGGTGCGGGATGACACAAGCCCTTGGTCGACTCATGGACCGCTGACATTGAGCGGTCTCGGCCGGAAATAGCCGCTCGTTGCGCAGGTGGGACGCCCGATCTCGGCTCAGGCCGTCGCAGTCTGCGCGGGCTCACGCTGCTGGACCTGGGTCCACGCCGCGTGCTCCTGGGAGACCAGGCCCTCGACCCGCTCGGCGAGTGCCCGCTCGGGGTTGCCCGAGGCCGCGTACGGCCCTGCCTCGGACAGGAACAGGAATTGCTCGTGCTTGAGCGCCTCGGCCGTCGCGCGGTACGTGATCCAGTTCTGCTGGAACTGGAAGAGCTGCTGCGTGCCCTCCAGCACGACGATCACCGCGCCGAGCGCTCCGGCGACGGTCGCGGACGCTCCGGCGGCCGCGACGGCGGGAATGGCGGCGGCGAGGCCGATCTGCGCGAGCTTCAGGCTCTGGAACCACTTCTTCTGGCCCGCGCTCTTCGTGTCGTACCAGTCGAGCTGGTCGAGGAGGCGCTCCCAGGCCGGGCCTTCGCCGGTGACCTTCATGTCCGCTCCGATCGGCTTCCCGCGAGGCGGCTGATCCACTGCACCGCGACCACCGCTCCGACGATGCCGAGCGCCAGGACGATCGCGGTGAAGATGTCCAGCGCGACGTCGTCGCGGTGGCCGGCCAGAAGCCGGGTGCCAGCGCCGATGAGGAACCCTGCGACGAGGCCGGTGGCGATCCCGCGCTTGACACCCGGCGGGTTCCAGGCGGCGCCGATCAGCCCGCCGACGCACGCGCCGGTGATCGCCGTGCCGAGGGCGAACGCGCCCACGACTCCCGCCTCGAGGGTCGTGCCGTCCGAAGCCTGCAGGCTGGCGAGTCCGTCGAGCGCCTCGCGGTTGCCGTACGTCGGCACGCCGTGGACGACTGCGCCCAGCACCCCGAACAGCGCCCCCCACAGGAGCCCTGCCGAGACGGCCGGGACCCAGCGATGGCCGGGCCGGCGCCAGGCGACCCAGCCGAGGATCGCGGCGAGCACGAGCGCCCACAGCAGCGCCCGCTGGGCCGCGAGCTTGGCGATGTTCTCGCCGGCGAACGCGGGGTCGCTCTGGTTCTCCGTCGCGGGCAGCAGCGTGACGAGGGCCGCGGCGGGGAGCGCGACTGCGGCCGCGACGCCGACGGCCTCGAGCCACGCGCCCCAGCCGCGCCGGGCGGCCTGCTGGATCGTCTCGTGCAGTGCGCGGACCTGGTACCGCCAGGCCTCGTGGCTCAGCCGGGCAGCGTTGAGGTCGCACAACCGCGACAGCTCGCCGGGCAGCTCGTCGCGGGCGGGCATGTTCGCGTCGTCGACGAGTACGGGGACGAGGGTGAGGTCCGAGCGCTGCAGGGCGAGCTCCAGCTCGAGCCGCACGTCGTCGTCGGGATTGTCGAGCCGGCGGCGGCCCTGGGCGTCGACGATGGTCGCCCACTTCGGCCCGATCAGCACGACCGCGACCTCGCACTCGCGCAGTGCGGTCGTGATCTGCGTGCGATAGGGCGCAGCAGAGGGGACGTCGTCGACGTCGAACCACACGCGGTGGTCGAAGCCGGTGAGCGAATCGCGCAGGCGGGCGGCGACATGGCGCGCATCGGCGCGCCGGTAGCTGATGAACACCGGCGCGACGGACGGTGGGAGCAGCATGCTCGGAGGGCGTTCATCGGGGGTGCACGTCGTTCACCGCTGGCACCATGCCGGGGATGCGCCAGCGCTCCGGCCTCACGCTCGTCGCGACGCTCCTGCTGGCCGGGTCCTGTCCCGACGGCGCCGCTGCTGCCGATGTGGTGGCGCCGGGAGCGAAGCTCGAGGCGCCGCCCGCCGTCGCCCTCGGCGGGGCGCTGAACGTGCGCAGCAAGGGGCTCACGCGCCCGGTGCGGATCGAGCGGCGGACCTCGGACGGCTGGGTGCCTGCCGGTGAGCCGATCCGCAAGGTCGGGGCATCGACCGCGCTCCGGGCGCCGACCGCCGCGCAGCGCTGGCGGCTTCGCGGCCGCGGCGCCGATGGCCGGGTGTCCCGGTCACTAACGGTGCGCGTGCGCCCGCTCGTGATGGCGGCCGTCGGCGACATCAACTTCGGTGACGGCCCGGGTGACCAGATCGCCGCGCACGGGCCCGGCTACCCCTGGGCGAGCGTGGGCTCGCACCTGAAGGCGGCGGATCTCGCGTTCGGCAACCTCGAGTGCGCGGTGAGCCTGCGAGGGACGCCGCAGGAGAAGATGTACGTGTTCCGCGGCCGCCCCTCATCGCTGCGGGCGATGGCGACGAACGCCGGGATGGACGTGGTGAACCTCGCCAACAACCATGCCGGCGACTACGGCGACCGCGCGCTCCTCGACACGCTGCGGACCGCGCGGGACGCGGGCGTCGCGACGGTCGGCGCCGGCGCGACGGCGGAGGCCGCGTACCGCCCGCGGATCGTGGAGAAGCTGGGCCTGCGGATCGCGTTCGTCGGGTTCTCCACGATCCTGCCGTACGAGTTCCAGGCCGTCGGGTCGAACCCCGGCACGGCCTGGGGGCACGCCGCGCGCGTGCGGGCGGGCGTGCAGCGCGCGAAAGCCGACGCCGACGTGGTGATCGCGACGTTTCACTGGGGCATCGAGCGCGACACCACCGAGAGCGCACAGCAGCGAGATCTCGCCGCGGTGGCGATCGACGCGGGCGCGACGGCGGTCATCGGCGCGCACCCGCACGTCCTGCAGCCGCTCCGTCGTCCGCCGGGGCGGCTGATCGCGTACAGCCTGGGCAACTTCGTCTTCTCGGCCTCGAGCCCGGGGACGCAACGGACGGGGATCCTGGATGTATCGCTGGGGGCTGGGCGGGTGGTCGGCACCCGATTTGTGCGCGCGACCATCAGGGCGAGCCGGCCGGTCCTCGACTGACCCGGTACCCGGTTTTGCTCGCTATTTGCGGGTTTTTGCCGGGCGCCGGGGGCGAGGTTTCGGGTTGGCTGACCTCTGAAGCTCGACCGAGCGAACTGCTGGGGGCGTACGCGTGGCAACAGTGCAGGAGCGACCGGAGGATGAGACGGCGGAGCCGTCGGACGTCGCGCTGCTCGAAGAGCCCACCGGTGCGCTGCTCACTGCGGCCGAGGCCGAGCAGCTCGTGCTCACCGTGCTCGGGACCCATGCAGATGCGCTGCTGCGGACCGCGCGCAAGCACTCACTGAACCCCGACGACGCGCAGGACGCGTACCAGCGCGGGGTCGAGATCTTCCTGCGCCACGCCCGGCGGCTCGACCCGCCGCGCGCCCACTCGTGGCTGCATCGCGTGATCCAGCACGAGGCAATGGCGGTGCGGAAGATGCGCCAGCGCGACCTCGCCCCAGACGACGTCGACTTCGACGCGCGCGAGTCCGAGCACATCTCGGATCCCGCCGACGCGCTGATGCGGCTCGACCGGGTCCAGCGCTCCGCCGCGGCGCTGCAAGGGCTCAAGCCGCAAGAGGTCCAGGCGCTGTGGCTGAAGGCAGCGGGGCACTCGTACGAGGAGATCGGCGAGCGCCAGGGCTGGACGAGAACGAAGGTCAACCGGTGCCTGACCGAGGGCCGCAAGTCGTTCCTGAGTCGCTACGCGAACATCGAGTCCGGCGCCGACTGCGAGCGCTGGGCGCCGGTGCTGAGCGCGCTCCTCGACGGTGAGGCGAAGGCCAAGGACGCGCAGGAGCTGCGCGGCCACCTGCGGTCGTGCCCGGGTTGCCGGGCGACCCTCCGGGTCCTGCACGAGGGCGGCACCGACCTGCAGGTGGTGTTCCCGGTCCCGCTGGTGGTGGGAGGCGCCGTTGTGGAGCACCACGACGCGACGGCGAACCTCGTGCTGCGCGTCTACGAGGCGATCGTCAGCGGCGTGCACGAGAAGGCGAGCGCGTCGGTCATCCGGGCCCAGGCGTTCGTGGAGGGCGCGACGGCGACGAAGGCGGTGGCGGTCGCGGCGTCGGCGGCTGCCGTTGCCGGTGGTGGGACGGTGGCGGTGAAGGAGGTGCGCGAGCGCGACGCGGCGCCGAAGGCCCAGGCCGCAGCGCCCGGCCCGGCGACGCCGGTCTCTGCCACGCCGGTGGTCCAGCCGACGGCCGTCCGGTCGGTCACCCGCGTCGCCACGACCACCAAGCGGGCTGCGAGCAGCGCGGCCGCGCGTGAGCGCCGGCGGAAGACCGCGGCGAAGACGAAGGCCGCCGAGCGCCGCGCGGCCCAGCGGCGTGCTGCCGCACGGGCGGCCGCCGCGTCCACACCGGCTCCGAAGGCCAGCGGCGCGGAGTTCTCGCTCGCCGCGCCGGCGACGTCGTCGTCATCCGCACCGGCGCCGTCCGCGCCGTCGGGCGGGACCTCCACGCCGAAGTCCTCGGCCGGCGCCTTCGGGCCGTGAGCCGAGGGGGTGGTGCGGAAAGCGGGCCTCACAGGCCCGTTTTCCGCATCACCCCCGTCTCGAGCTCCCGGCCGAGCTTCGCGACGTCGGCGAACAGCTTCCCGCGCACGATGGGGGAATGCCCGATCGGGCCCTTGCCCGAAAGGGCATGGTGGATCGTCGTGACGCTGATGAGCATCCGCTCCGGGCGCACCCACGCGCCGAACCGGCCGAACTCGTCATCGCGGGCCGCCGCCCGCGCGGCATCCAGCGGCGAACGCCCGGCGGCGTGCTCCCGGACGACGATCTCGCGCAGCCACGTCCAGTAGTCGCGCACGGCCTGCACGCCGGCGCGGTCGGTCACCGGGCCGTGCCCCGGGACGAACGTGTCCGCCTCGAGCGCCAGCAGCGTGTCGAGCGCGGCGATCCAGCCCTCGACCGGGCCGACCCACATCACGGGCGTCGCGTCGACGAACAGGATGTCCGCGGCAAAGACCACGCCCGCGTCGGGGACCTCCACGACGAGGTCGCCGGGCGTGTGCGCGGGGCCCACCTCGATGAGCCGCACCTCGCGCCCGCCGACGTCCTGGGTCAGCCGCCCGCTGAACGTGCGGTCGGGCACGCGCAGCTCCACGTCGCCGAGCGCGAACGGCGCGAGCATGTCGCCGACGTAACGGCCCATCGCGCCGAACGGCCCGGGAAGGAACGCGGTCCGGCGACCCATCGCGCCGAGCCGCCGGAGCTCGACGGGGGACGCCTCGTCCTCCATGGTGCGCAGGCTCGCGGCGCTCGTGAGGATCTCCACGTCGGGGGGCAGCTCGGCGTTGCCCCAGAAGTGGTCGCCGTCGCTGTGGGTGTTGATCGCCAGCCGGACCGGCGCGCCCTCGACGTGCGGCGCCATCGCGTCCAGCATCTCGCGCGCGAGGTGCTGGTCCCACAGGGTGTCGACCACGACCGAGGACGTCACGCCGCGGATCAGCCCCGCGTTCGCCTCTCCCCAGTCGCCGTTCGGCTGCAGCCACGCCCACACGTTCGAAGCCACCTCGCGGAGGCCTCGCTCGAACCGGGGCGGAGCACCGTGCAGCGTGGGGGAGGGCATGTCGCGGACCCTATCCAGCGCTGCCCGGCCTGGCGCGCACGAACTCACGCGCGCGAGAAACCTGCCATACCGATCGGCGGAATATTTCCGCAAGGTGCAGGAAGGACACAAAACGCGCGCCGCGACGGCCGTTCATGCCGTCCGATCCCGTCCCTACCTTGCGGTTCGTGTCACGCCCTCGGCGATCAAGGGAGTCCCACCCCATGCCCCTCTGCTTCATCGAGCCGCAGGATGCCATCCGGGTGATCGCAGAGACGGTCGGCCGCGAGGCTCGCCGTCAGCTGCTGGGGGAGATCGTGCGTGCGTGGGTCGACGAGATTCCTGAGGAGGAGCTCGCCGTCCACTACGCGCAGGCCGTCGACGACCTGGACGAGCACGACCTGTCCATGCTTGCCGCGTGGCACGCGTCGCTCGAGGTCGGTCAGCCGATCGCCAACCGCGAGTTCCTGGTGCAGGTGTTCCCCTCGCTCGGCGAGAACCGGCGCGAGGCGCTGAAGATCGCCGCGGGCTTCCGCGGCGAGGAGGCGTTCGAGGCCGGCATCTCCGAGGAGCAGGCGATGGAGACGGTGCTGCCGTTCCTGTCGCGCGAGCGGTC
>JAEMSV010000336.1 GCA_016462625.1 Solirubrobacteraceae bacterium
GCCCAGGTCGACGACGACCAGTACGTGCTACCCGGCCGACGGTCCAGTAATCCGCCGCACCACACCGTCCAGCACGACAGCCAGAAGATGCTCAGCCGCTCAGCGCTGCAACGTCAGGCCCGGCGCATCGGCAAGCGCGCCGGCCTGGCGATGGACCTGCACCCGCACCTGCTGCGCCACGCCTTTGGCGACGCCGTCACCCGTTACGCGGGCGGGCGCGTCGCGCAGGCCCTCATGGGCCATGAGTCGATCCAGACCACGATCGACTTCTACGTCAACGCGGCCTCGCTCGACGAGCTCGTCGCGTCCCTGCGCGGCTTCGACTTCCGTCCGACGCCCGGAACGCCCGGGCTATCACCGTCAAACCATCCCGAAGGAGCCCAAGATGTCACAGATGCCTCATAATGGAGGTTATGTAAACACGTCGGGGAGGGCCGACGGAGACGCGTGAGCCTGCCCGCAGGACCCAGTGCACTCCGAATCGTTTGTCGACGGGATCGGATAGCTCCATATCTCAGCTGGCTCGGCGTTCTCGAGGCGCGCGATGTCGTCCGGGGCGCCGAGCCTCGCGCGTACTTCCTTAGCGCTTGCCCCGTTCAGAGACCCAAGCACGACCGTCTCGGGGGATTCCCGGGTGCCGCTAGCACTCTCGCGGTCGCGCCCTTGCGTAAGCAGGAGAGTGACGACAACGAGTCACAGGACCAAGGCTCCAGCGAGCGCCATCCAGTGCGCTTTCATTCGGCAACCTGTCGAGGTAGACAACGCCGTGGCTGCTCCGAAGTCATGGGAAGTTGCTCTCCTTCAGGTCAGAAGCGATCGTCCCGCCGCGGCAGCGGCAAGGACCGCTCGGCTTCGGCGCTTGGACACCGATCTCACTCTCACACGAGTTCGCGCGGAGTCTCAGGTGGAGTTCGTCCTCGGTCTCAAGTTCACTTCGCCGTACACGTGCCGTCCGTGTATCCGTCGGCGGTCAGGACGCCTGGTCGGTAGAGGATCTCCGGGTGGTCGCGCCGGGCCTGTTCGAGCTCCGCGATTGGCGCCTCGGCCGCTATCAGTGTGGGCTGATGGTCGTCGGTGGGTTCGTGCAACGGGGGTTCGGCGAACCAGGCGTCGGGGTTCGTCGAGGAGATCAGGGTGGCACTGCCGAGGGCCCGGACGTTCCAACGGGGGTCGTCGCTCCAGCGGCCGTGGTAGCCGGCGCCGAGGAGCTGGACGCCGAAGATGTCTGGTGCATAGACGTCCTCGAAGGCTCCGTGGGTCGATGCGGTTCCGGGACGCGAGTCCGGTCGGGCCGGCCAGTCCGCTCCTGGCGCGCTTGCCCGGGCCGCATCGGCGCGCATCCAGCCTCGCCGGATGTACCCGTAGGCGATCAGAGGCGCGTGCTCGGCCAGAAACGCAACGAGCTCGTCGAGCTCGTCCGCCCAGGCGTCGGTGACCGATGCGCCGCCGACCTCAAGCGACACCGAACCGTTGTAGCCATGTCCCGAGACGGCGCGAAACCCGACCGCAGTCGTGGCTGTGATGACGAACCCCCGCTTGCGGTCGACCGCTCTCTCCTGCTGGCGGTCCAGCATGGGCTCGTCGTCGAACGGGAACGGGTACATCGTCTCGTCGAGCACGACCTGCGCGTCGCCGTCGATCCCGCGCCGCCACTCGGCCGCCGCGCGCAGCAGCACCTTCTCCGCCTCGACATCGGGAACCCAGCGGTAGCGCCCTGACTTCTGGCGCTCGCGTTCGCCGCGGACCCGCACGCGGCACTCCAGCAACGGACAGAACCGCGG
>JAEMSV010000056.1 GCA_016462625.1 Solirubrobacteraceae bacterium
AGCTCGGCCTTCTCGTCGTCGGTGGCCACCCGTGCGGTCGCGTGGAACTTGTCGCCCTCGATCTGGACGTCGACCGTCGGGTCCTCCTCGATGTTCAGGAACCACGCCGGCGGGTCGCCGCCGCCGTTGCTCGCGACGATGACCGGGTCGTCGCCGTGCTCGCCGTAGATCAGCGGCGTGGTGCGGTCCTCGCCCGACTTGCGCCCCGTGGTGGTCAGCAGCAGGGTCAGCACCCCGGGCTGCCACTCGTGGCCCTCGGCTCCATTTGTCGCCTGATAGCGCTCGACGTGCTTCTGCCCGAACAGCATTCGCGTACCTCCTCGCGGGAACGAGACGGAATGTACGCCTCAGCTACCACTGCGCACATTGCTTCCATGCCACCTTCCCCTCGACCTTGCCGCCGATCTCGGTGACGTTCTCCGCCGAGGCGCCGCCCCAGTCCGGCGTCCCCTCGGTGTCGATCTGCGCCTTGACCGGCCCGGCCTGGACCTTGGCCGACCCCTTCACGTTGAAGCAGTCGAGGCTCATCTCGCCGCCGACGGTGCCCGCGATCCAGCCGGCCTTGCCGGTGATCTCCGCGACGATCGAACCGCCGGTGTCCGCCGCGCCGGCGTGCACGTCGGCCTCCCAGCCACCGCCGACGCCGACCCCGATCTCCGAGCAGAAGGACCACTTCGCCTTGTCGATCGTGTTGTCCCGGCAGACCTGGATGCCGCCGCCCGCGCCGCCGTAGGCACCGAAGCCGATGCACGCCAGGCCGCTGGGGTCGCGGTGCTGGACCGGGTTGTTGTGGACGTACGCGAACAGGTTGTCGGGCGAGCCGCCGAAGAACGACGGGTCACGGAACGCGAACCGGCCGGAAGCGGGCTCGTAGTCGCGCTTGCCGAAGCGGACGAGCTTCGTCAGCGGGTCGTCGATCCCCCCGGCGAAGCCGATCGGCAGGGAGAAGCCCGCCCCGGTCTCGACCGTCGCCTGACCCCACGCGTCGTACGAGATCCGCTTGACGACGGTCCCGTCCTCGTCGGTGATCACCCGCGGCGAGCCCACCTGATCGGCGGCCACGGAGTACGTCGTGTCGCCGCGACGCAGCGCGAACATCTGGTCGTTCTCGTCGTAGCTGACGCGGGTCAGGGTCCCGTCGGCATCCTTGTAGGCGGTGACGCGGAACGGCTGCGCCGGGTCGCCATAGAGGTACGTCTGGGTCTTTCCGTCGGCCGTCCGGGCCGTGCGCCGGCCGAAGGCGTCGTAGGCGTACGTCGCCTCGCTGCCGCCGACCGTCGCCTTCAGCAGCTGGCCGTCGCGGCTCCACGCGAACGTGTCCGTGCCGCGACCCGTCATGAAGCCGTCGGCGTCGAACGTGTACGCCACGCCGCCCCGGGTCTTCAGCTGACCACCCGCGTCGTACGTCGCGGCCTGTGCGGCGGCGGCGCCGACCCTCGCCGACACCCGGTTGCCGTCACGGTCGTAGGCGTACTCCTCGACGACCGCCCCGCCGACCTTGACGCGGCGCAGCTGGGCGCGACCGTCGTACTCGAAGGAGCGGGTCTTCGCCGCCCCGCCCTTCGGCGTCTCGGCGACCGTCGCGATGCGCGAGCCCTTGTCGTACGTGAGCGCCGACTCGAACGTCTTCTGCCCGTTCACCGTCGTGGTGCGCTTCTTTACCCGGGCGAGGGTGTCGTACTCGTTCGTGACGGACAGCGGACCGCCGGTGATGCTGCTCACCGCGCCGCCCGGACCGGAGCGCCCGAAGGTGAACGGGCCGCGCTTGGTCATGAGGCGGTCGGTGTCGAACGCAATCGCGTCGGTCAGCTCGGTGGCGCCGACCTTGAGCTTCTCGCTCGTCGGGAGCAGGGCGTTGCTCCACTCGTACGCGTACGAGCCATCGGCGGCGCCGGCGAACGCCATGCTCGTCGGCAGGGCGCCGTCGTACCCGTGGTCGACCGACTGCGCGCCGCCGCCGGCCGCCAGCTGGCGGGTCAGGACGTCGAACCGGTCGGTCCCGTCCACGTACGAGTACCCGCGCTGGACCTGCGCGTTGTCCTCGCTCTTCAGGCGGCCGCCGTCGTCGTAGCCGAAGCCCTCCGCCGTCCCGCCGGGCAGCGCCTGGCTCTTCAGCTCGCGATTGGCGAAGTAGTCCTTCTCGTACTTCGCCGTCTGCCCCGCGGGGGTGAACGTCTTCTCGCGGCCCGCGGTGTCCCGGCCGATCGCGTGGACCCGGCCCTCCGGCGTGCGGACCGACACGACGTTCCCGTCGGCGTCGTAGGCGTAGCGGAAGACCGACTCGCCGCCCGCGACGTCGTCGGGGACCGTGACGCTCGTGACCCGATCCGCGTCGTCGTAGCCGTACTTCAGCGTGTTGCCCAGCGCGTCCTTGCGGGTGGAGAGACGCAGCTTCGCGTCGTACGTGAACTCCGTCGACGTGTCGCCCTGGGTGACCTTCGCCACCCCGCCGTTCGCGTCGTATGTGACCTTCACCGGGTCGGCGTCGCCCGCGTCCGTCGACTCGGTGACCCGGCCGCGCCGGTCGAGCGTCGCCTCGGTCCTCCGCGAGCGGTTGGAGACGAACTCCGTCGTCTGGTCGTCCGGATCGTCCTCGTCGCCGGCTTCGTACGTCCAGCGCCCGTCGGGCCCGTCGACCATGAGCGACAGGACGCTGAACGGATCCCGCTCGCTCTTCAGCGTGACCGTGCGCTGCCACTCGTCGGTGCGCTCCTTCCCGCCCGGCGTCCTGATCGTCCGGGACTGGGGCACGATCACCCGGGCGCCCCACCGCGGGTCCGCGGCGTTGATCTGGGTCGTCTTCGTGCCGTCGGGATCGGTGCGCTCGGTGCTGCCGTCGGACAGCTGCTTGGAGATCGTCACCTGGTTGCCCGGGCGCACGATCCGGCGCTGCTTCTCCGCGGAATCGAGGATCTCCATGTGGTACGTCGTCACGCGGTTGCCGGCCGTGACCTTGACGCGCGTGTCGCGGTCGGCCTCGGTCCGCTCGAGCGTGGTGATCACGCCGTCGGGCGAGACGTCCTTCGTGAGGCGGCCCCGCGCGTCGTAGGTGAACTGGCCGGTGCCGCCCGCGGGCTTCTTGAACGTCGCCAGGAGGCCGCCCGCGTGGTAGGTCATCTTCGTGGTCTCGTTCGCCGGGTTCTTGACCTCCGCGAGCCAGCCCGCCCCGTCGAGCGACAGCGTCGTGCGCTGCCCGCCCGGCGCGACGATCGCCTCCGGCGTGCCGTCGCCGGCCCGCTCGATCCTCGTGACGTTCCCGTCGGCGTCGGTGACCTTCGCCAGGCCGCCCGTGCCGTAGGTGAACGTGCGCGTCCGCGTGCCGGTCATCCCGTCGCGGGTGGAGAGGTGGCGGCCGTCGCGGTCGAACTCCCAGACCTCGCCGCCGTCGGGCGACGGCACCGCGTAGCCGTCCTTGTCGAACGTCGGCAGCGGCGGGTCGATCCGGCGGATCTGGTGCCGGCCATCGGCGAAGACGACCTTCCCGTCGGGATCGACGTTCAGCCCGCCGTCGGACGAGTTGATGCACGAGCGCGTGGCCTGCTCGCCCTCGGGTGACTGCGAGTAGCCGCACGTGCCGCGCAGGTGGCCGGCGACGTGCTCGAGCCGTCCCTCCGTCGTCACCTTCGAGATCAGCGAGTCGCTCGGCGTGCCGTTCTGGTTGTGGCGGATGTAGATCCCGCCGTCCCGGCCCATCGCCACATCGACCGGCGCGCCGATGTTCGCGTCGATCGCCTGGTTGCCGTACTGCGGCGGGGCGTACGGGTCGTCGTGGTTGCCCGCGACGCGTGTGAGCTGGCCCTGCGGCGAGACCTTCTCGACGATGTTCTCGTTCGGCAGCGTGAAGTACAGCGAGCCGTCGTCGCCGAGGGTCATGCCGTACGGCGTGGCGAACGACGCGTTGCGCGCGGGCTCGCCGGTGCCGAGGTCCTCGTTCTCGTTCGCGTCGGAGCCGCCGCCGGCGACCGTCTGGATCAGGCCCGCCGGGGTGATCTTGCGGACGCGGGCGTGGTAGCCGTTGAACGACGTCGCGCGCTCGGAGAAGTACACCGAGCCGTCGGGCGCCGGCAGGATCGCCTGGACGCCGCCGATGCGCGTGGTCGTCGCGGGTTTGTCATCGCCCCATGGGGCGTTCGGGCTGTCGTTGCCCGCCACCCGCTGCACCGCGCCGCCGGGCGTGATGCGCGCGATGAAGTAGTTGTTCGACGAGGCGTTGTACGCCGACCAGTAGACGCTCCCGTCCGGGCCTGCCGCGAGCGCCTTCGCCTCGTAGCCGAGCTTGGCCTGCAGGCGCGGCGTGCCGTCCGGCGGCAGCGGCGAGCGCAGCCCCTCGTACGGGCGATCCTCGTCCGTTCCGCGGACGCCCGCGTACCGGCTGACCTTGCCCTCGGGCGAGATCTTGAAGATGCCCTTCTCGTTGAAGTCGATCAGCACGTACAGCGAGCCGTCGGGCCCGCGGTCGTAGCCGGCGAGATAGTCGAGGCTGACGTCGTTGGCGTCCTTGCCCTCGCTGTCGGGACGGCCCAGCCGCGGCCCGCCGTTCGCGCCGGCGAGCGACGAGAGCGTCTTGGCCATCGCCTCGTTGTGCAGCGTCTCGCCGTCGCCCTTGTGCACGACGCCGTTGCCCGGGTCGTAGCTGTGGTGCTCGGACAGCGAGAAGCCGCCGAGGTTGTCGACCTCCCGGCTGTCCCACGAGCCGACGTACCGCGTGATCGTCTGACCCACGGGAATGCCGCAGAAGAAGTGCGTCTCCATGTTTCCCGAGACGTTGCCGCAGGAGTAGCGGCCGTCGAAGATCTCGGTGTCGGTGGGGAACTGGCCGAAGCTCGCGGAGAAGTCCTCCGGGGCGTCGTAGTAGTTGAACTCGTAGACGTAGATCACGCGGATCGTGGCCTTCAGCCGGCCCTGCACCGCGCGGTCGTACGCGTCGTCGCCGTCCCAGCTCAGCGTGTGCGTGAGGTTCGGCGTGATGGTCGGCAGCGTGCCGCAGGTGGTCGTGCCGGTCGTCGGGTAGTTCGGGTCGCACCAGCGCTTCTCGAGCTTCTTGCCGCCGATGGTGACCTCGAGCTGCACGCCCTTCAGGCGGTCGGGGATGACCGACGGCGTGATCGGGATCTGGATGTTGTCGTCGACCTTCCAGCCGGGCGTGCGGTCGGACGTGTAGTGCAGGGTCTGGTCGGCGCCGGTGATCGGGATGGCCTCACCGAGGGTCTGCGTCTCGCAGCCGATCTCCGAGCCCTTGGCCTTGCACGGATCGTTGGGGTCCTGCCACTCGAACTCCTTGAGCTTCGGCGGCTTGGCGCCGGGCGGCGGGCCGTAGGGCCAGTTGTGGTCCCACGGGGTGAAGTGGTCGAGCGGGACGCGCCAGAGCTCGGCGCCCGGGTTGTACTGCTGCGCGATCGCGCGGCGCTCGTCGTCGGTGATGTTCAGCTTGGTCAGCGGGGCGCCGGTGTCGACGGCGCCGTCGCCGGTGACGTCGAGGCCCGCGAGGCCGTTGACCTCGTTGATGACCTTCAGGACCTTGCCGTTGTTGCCGGCCTTCCACTCGCCGGTCTCGCGGTCGTAGTAGCCGGTCGGGACGACGCCGCCCACGGGCGCGCCGGTGAAGTTCTCGACGTAGTTGTTGACGGGCTTGTCGAAGTCGACGCGCGTGGCCTTGGCCTTCAGCGCCTCGTCGATCGAGTACTCCGCCGCGTACGTGTAGCCCGTGGTGTCCGGGAGCGTGCCCGGCATGGCCGAGTCGCCCTCGTTGCCCTGCGTGAACTCGGTGACGCGGACGTTCAGGTCTTCGATGGCCTTCTTCGTGCCGTCGGGCAGCGTCATCGTCGCCTTCGTGTCCTTCGTGAAGAACAGGAGGCTCCGGCGCTTGCCGTCGGCGTCCTGGCTCGGGCTACTCGCGGCGACCTGGATCGGCGCGGCGGCGTCGGTGTCGATCTTCGTGACGGCGGGATCGACCGGGACCATCACGATGTCGCCGAGAACGTCGTAGTCCTGCCAGTTGGGATCGAGCGCGCGCTGGACCGTCAGGAAGCCGGCGGCCTCGAAGACGAGCGTGAGGTTCGCGCCGTTGATCGCGAGGTCGTAGGCGCCGTCGGCGCGGGTCTTCGTGTAGCCGAACTCGGGGTGGTCGAGGACGGTGACCTGCACGTCCTTGACCGGCTTGCCGTCGCGGTCGGCGACCTTGCCGCGCAGGACGGAGACGCGCTCCTCGTCAATCGTGCCGGCGGCGACGCCGCGCTGGACGGGGTTGCTGCCGGAGTAGAGGAACTTCGTGGCGTCGTAGACGGAGGTGGCGGCGTCCTCGTTGAGCTGGGAGGCGACCTTGGTCGGGTCCGGAACGGGACCGGGGTCAGCCGGCGGGTCCTTCGGATCGTCGCCGGGCGGGGTCGGCGCGGGCGGCAGGTTCTCGGTGCCCGGCGTGGGCCGTGCGGGCGGATCGCCGGCCGGCGCCTGGGTGCCCGCACCCGACTGGGTCGCGGCGCTGCCGATGGTGACCTTTGCCTTCGCGGCCGCGCAGTTGTTCTTCTCGTTGCCCTCACGGACCTTGCGGCCGCTGTCGGCGCACGCGATCAGGAACCACGTGCCCGTCGCGCGCGGCGCCTTGGCCTTCAGCGTGCCCTTCGCGGTCTTCCCGCGGGCCAGGCGCGTGGCCTTGCCGGTGCCGAGCTTGAGGTCCTTCCGGTCGGCCTTGCGGTCCTTCGACAGCGTGAAGGCGAGGCTCGACGCCCTGGCCCCGGCGCGTCCGCTGTTCTTCACCGCGAAGCGCACCGTGAACGCGCCGCCCGGGGCGACCCGCGCGGGACTGGGACTCAACGTGCTCACCCGGAGATCGGGGGCTGGAGCAGCAGCGACGGCGACCGCGATCCACCCGAGAACGGCGGCGAGGACGGTGAAGAGCGCCAGCATCGGGCGGAGAAGTGACATGGGTGGGGAGAGCTCCGGATTCGGTCGGGACAGCGGGACGGACGGCATCCTCTGCGGTGGCACAGGTGCTGCCATTGGGGGACACCCCCAAACTTTGGAGCAGCGTCTCGGGCACGAGGCATGGGCACATCGGCCAATCGCGGCACGGCGTCACACCAGATGGGGTGGATCTCCACTACCGTGGACTGCTCTTAATGGAGCTCGTTCCAGACACACCCAACGTCGAGCTGCGGTTGCGGCGCGACGGCCACCGGGTGATCGTGATGACGTTCCCGTATGACGCCGCCCTGGTCGCTGCCGTGCGGGCGATTCCGGGCCGGAGTTTCGACTGGGACACCAAGGAGTGGTCGGCCCCGATCGACGACTGGGTCGGGCTGCACGTCGCGGACATGCTCCAGCGCTTCCCGGACCTGCGCCCGGCGCCCGAGGTCGAGACCTGGCTGGAGCGGATCGCCGAGCGCTGGATCGCGACCGTGACGACGACGAAGCACGACGGCCACGGTTGGTTCGTGCTGAAGACCCGCGCGGGCCCGATCCCCGAGGAGGTCGCCGACCGGACGATCACCACGCCCGACGGGCTGATGCTCGCGTCGATGACGCGCCAGGTCGCGATCGCGATCGAGGAGCAGCGCGCAGTGCGGATGGACCGCGCGGCGCAGCGCTGCGTCGAGACCCTCCTGAGCGACGCCGACCCGCCGCCCGCGCGGCTGGCGCTCTCCGAGAGCGTCGAGGGCGACCGTCTGAAGCTCGACGTCCTGTGGGACGCCTCGCTGGGGGAGAAGTTCTCCCAGCTCCCCGGCGCGCAGGACGGCCGCGGACTTCCGCTCGACCCGTGGAACGCCGACCACCTCGACGCGTTCCTGAAGGAGCACAACATCCCCGTCGTGGGGGCTGCGGTCACCGCGGTCCACGACCTGCGCGAGGAGCACCAGGCGGCGGCCGAGGCCGTGGCCCGCTCTCGCGCGACGGAGGCCGACCCGATCCCCGAGGTCGCCGCCAAGCTGGGCGGCGAGCTGCAGCCGTTCCAGTGGGCCGGTGTGCGCTACGCGCTCGACGCCCGGCGCTGCTTCGTCAGCGACGAACAGGGTCTCGGCAAGACCGTGCAGGCGCTCGCGGCCCTGGAGGCCGCCGACGCGTACCCGGCCGTCGTCGTCTGCCCCGCGTCGCTGAAGCTGAACTGGGAGCGCGAGACGCGCAAGTGGCTACCGCATCGGAGCGTGGGCGTGCTCGAGGGCCGCGGCGCGTCCTCGCCGAAGGACGACATCACGATCCTGAACTACGAGATCGTCGCCGCCCACCGCCGCACGCTGACGGCGATGGGCCCGAAGGCGCTCATCGTCGACGAGTCGCACTACTGCAAGAACCCGCAGGCCAAGCGCACCCACGCGGTGCGGCGCCTCGCGGAGGGCGTGACCTCGGACGGCCTGCGCCTCGCGCTGTCGGGCACGCCGGTCCTCAACCACGCCGAGGAGCTCGTCTCCCAGCTGCGGGTTCTCGGCCGGATCGAGGAGTTCGGCTCCGGCGCGCGGTTCGCCCGGCAGTTCGGCGGCGAGCTCTCCGAAGAGCGGCTGCACTGGCATCTGCGCCGGCGCTGCTTCGTGCGCCGCCTGAAGAGCGAGGTCCTCCCCCAGCTGCCGGCCAAGCGGCGCGTCGTGGTCTCCATGCCCCTGGACAACGAGCGCGAGTACCGGCTCGCCGAGCAGAGCGTCATCGAGTGGCTCCGCGAGCAGCCGCTGGACCTCGCCGAGCTCGACGCGAAGATCGCGCGCACGCTGCGCGCCGAGCGCCTCGCCCAGCTGGGCACGCTGCAGCGCCTGTCGGCCAAGGGCAAGCTCGAGGCCTCGATGGCGTGGATCCACGACTTCCTCGCGTCCGGCGAGCCGCTGGTCGTCTTCGCCCGGCACCGCGAGATCCAGGAGGCGCTCATCGAGCGCTTCCCCGAGGCCGCGCACCTGCTGGGGCGCGACAGCGTCGACGCACGCGACAAGGCGGTCCGCGGCTTCCAGGAGCCCGACGGCCCGCAGCTCATCATCTGCGCCACCCGGGTCGCCGCCCAGGGCATCACGCTCACCCGCGCGTCGAACGTCGCGTTCCTCGAGCTTGAATGGACCCCGGCCCTGCACGACCAGGCCGAGGACCGCGTGCACCGCATCGGCCAGGAGGACTCCGTCACCGCCTGGTATCTGCTGGCCGCCCGCACCATCGACGAGACGATGAGCGAGCTGCTGGAGCGCAAGCGCGAGATCGTCGCGGCGGTCACGGACGGTCAGGTCGCCTCCGAGGAGCGAACGGTGCTCGGTGGCGTGCTGCGAGAGCTGCGCGACGGCGAGCCGTACCGGCACCTGCGACCTGTGGCGTAGCACCCGCTCTCAGGAACCTCTCAGCCACCCTTCATCTCCGCTGATGGGTCCACGGGCAACCTGCCCGCATGCTCCGAACCGATCTGGCCCGCGCGGTGGCCGTCGAGCCGGTCATGGGCACCATCGCCACGATCGACGTCCGCGGAACCGACACGCTGCCCGCCGTCGTCGAGGACGTGCTCGTCTGGCTGCACGAGGTCGATGCCCGCTTCAGCACCTACCGCGAGGACAGCGAGATCCGCCGCCTCGAGCGCGGGGCGCTGCGCCTCGCCGACGCCCACCCCGATGTGCGGCACGTCCTCGACCGCTGCCTGGACCTTCACCGCGAGACCGGCGGCGCGTTCCACGTGCGCGCCACGGGGACGCTCGATCCGTCGGCGTACGTGAAGGGCTGGGCGGTCCAGTGCGGTGCGGACATGCTCGAGGCCGCCGGCTGCACCGACTTCTCGATCGCGTGCGGTGGCGACGTCGTCGTCCGCGGAGGCGCACTCCCGCTCGACCGCTGGCGGGTCGGCATCCAGCACCCCGACGACCGCACAGCCGTCGCGGCGACCGTCGAGAGCCGGGGCCTCGCGATCGCGACCTCCGGCCTGTACGAGCGCGGCGCACACATCCTCGACGCGGAGACCGGCGACGCCCCGGCCGGTGTCCGGTCGGTCACGGTCACCGGACCGGACCTCGGCACCGCCGACGCGTACTCGACGGCCGCGTTCGCCATGGGCGTGGACGGGCCCGACTGGACCTGCTCGCTCACGGGCTACGAGGCGATGACGATCCTCGCCGACGACGCGGTCCTCCGGACACCCGGCTTCCCGCTGACCGAGACCCCGGCATGAGCACGCAGCCGCTCTGGGCGGGCTGGCGCGACGAGCCCGTCGAGCTGGCCCCGCCCGCCGCACCCACGCCCCGGCCGCAGCCGAACCCGGCAGCCCGGGCGGCCCGTCGCCGCCGCCCGGCGCCGGCGCGGCCGCGAGCGGTCAACGCCCTCGCGCTGCTCGCCGGTCTCGGGCTCGGCATCACCATCGCCCTGGCGATCGGCGCGGAGAGCAGCGGCACGCTCGCCGCCGACGGCGGGATCGCCACGGCGCTCGGCCGGCTGGCCGGCCTCGTCGCCGCATACGCGATGGTCGTCGTCGTGGTGCTGTCGGCCCGGCTCCCCGTGCTCGAGCGCGCGATCGGCCAGGACCGCCTCATCGCCTGGCACCGGCGGCTCGGCCCGTATCCCCTCTACCTGCTGGTCGCGCACGCCGCGCTGGTCACCGTCGGCTACGCCCAGGCGGCGCACGACGGCGTGCTGCACCAGTTCGGCCAGCTCGTGTGGACGTACCCGGGCATCCTCGCCTCGGTCGCCGGCTCGGCGCTGCTGATCGCCGCGGGCGTGACCTCGTACCGCAAGGCGCGCCGGCGCATGGCCTACGAGACGTGGTGGAGCGTGCACCTCTACACCTACCTCGCGCTGTTCCTCGCCTTCTCGCATCAGGTCGACACCGGCGCGGCGTTCGTCGGCCACCCGGTCGCCACGGCGTGGTGGACCGCCCTGTGGATCGGCACGCTGGCACTGGTCCTGACCTGCCGGGTGGGGCTGCCGGTGTGGCGCTCGCTGCGCCACCGGCTGCGGGTCGAGGAGGTGCGCCGCGAGTCGCCCGACACGGTCTCGATCATCCTGTCCGGTCACGGCCTCGCCCGGCTGCCGGTTGCCGGCGGGCAGTTCCTGAACTGGCGGTTCCTGCGCCGCGGCATGTGGTGGCAGGCCCACCCGTTCTCCCTGTCGGCGGTCCCCTCGGGCAACCGGCTGCGGATCACCGTGAAGGACCTCGGCGATCACAGCCATGCGCTCACGCGGCTGCGCCGCGGGACGTGGGTCGCGATCGAGGGACCGTACGGCGCGTTCACCGCCGACGCGGCGCAACGCGGACGCGTGCTGCTCGTCGGCGCCGGCGTGGGCATCACGCCTGTGCGCGCAATGCTCCAGGACCTCCCCGCCGGGACCGACGTGGCCGTCCTCTCCCGCGCGTCGCGCCCGGAGGACCTCGTGCTGCGCGAGGAGATCCACCGGGACGTCGCCGCCCGCGGAGGGCGCGTGCATGAGCTCGTCGGCCCGCGGGAGCGCGTGCCGCTCGACGCGCCCGCGCTGGTCGACCTCGTCCCGGACCTCGCCCGGCGCGACGTCTTCATCTGCGGACCGGATGGCTTCACCACCCGATTCGCGGCGGCGGCGCGCGCGGCCGGAGTGCCACGCGCACAGATCCACCACGAGACCTTCACCCTCTGACAAGGAACTCACCATGCGACGAGCCCCCTTCGTTCTGACGGGAACCGTGGCCGGCGTGGCCGCCGTCCTCGCCTTCAAGCCCCACGAGCCGTCCCTGCCGTCGGCGTCCGCATCGTCCCCTGCGTCGAGCGGGACGCAGAGCACGCAGAGCACGCAGAGCACGAGCTCGTCCGGATCGGGCGCCTCCGGGACCGCGACCGGCGACGCGATCGACACCCAGTACGGGCCGGCGCAGGTCCGGGTCACCGTCGAGGACGGAAAGATCACGAACATCGAGGCGCTCCAGCTGCAGGCCAACGAGCCGAAGTCGCAGCAGATCAGCTCCGCGGCCGAACCGCAGCTGCGGGCCAGTGCCTTGGAGAAGCAGAGCGGCGACATCGACGCGGTGAGCGGCGCGACGATCACCAGCGCAAGCTACGAGGCCTCGCTGCAGTCCGCCCTCGACCAGATTGGGTTCGAGTCCTCCGACGGCTCGCGTGGCAGCTCCGAGATCCCCCAGGTGGAGGAGGAGCACGGCGGAGACGACGGCGGCTGGGGCGGCGGCCCCCCGGACTTCGACTGACGGGCGGTCAGTCGAGCACGACACTCAGGACCGCGGAGATCAGCGCGAGGAGCACGCTGATCGCGAGGATGCCGGTCGCGAGAAGGCGCATGAGCTTGTCCTCTTCGGTGAGCTCCAGCCCCTCGGTCCGGGCCGTCGCCCAGCGGAACGCCGCGGTCGACGCGGACAGCACGAGCAGGAAGTGCACCGCCGGGCCGAGCTCGCCGCCGAGCGTGGCGATGCCGAGCAGCGCGAGGACCCCGATCAGCGCAGAGAGGCCGAGGTAGGCGGCGATCGTGCGGCGCGCGGGGTTCAGCCGGTCGGCGGCGCCCTCGCGGCGCGGGACCGTGGGCTGCTTCTTCGGCGGCTTCGGCGCGGGTTCGGCGGCGGCGCGGGTGCGTGAACGGCGTCCCATGGGCGGGCAACGCTAGTCGACCCGAATCGGCCTGACGTTTGTCGGCTCTGACCCGGCCAACGTCAGGACGATCTCTGGCAGGCTGCCGGTATGGCCATCGACGCCTGGATGCAGCACCCCACACTCCGCTTCCTCTCGCACGACATGTTCGCCTCGCTGCGGCGCTGGACCGACCAGGAGCTGCCCGCCGAGGAGATCCCGATCGACGCGACCGTCGCCGCCATGGACGCCGCCGGGATCGACGTGGGCCTCCTGACCGCCTGGCACGCCCCGCGCGAGGGCGCGCTCATCTCCAACGACGAGGTCGCCGGCTGGGTGGCGTCGTATCCCGGCCGCTTCCAGGGCCTCGCGGCGGTCCCGCTCGACCGGCCGATGGACGCGGTGCGGGAGCTGCGTCGCGCCGTCACCGAGCTGGGCTTCATCGGGCTGCGGATGCTCCCGTGGCTGTGGGAGGCCGCCCCGACCGACCGCCGCTACTACCCGCTCTACGCCGCGTGCGTCGAGCTGGGCGTCCCGTTCTGCACGCAGGTCGGCCACACGGGCCCGCTGCGCCCGTCGGAGACCGGCCGGCCGATCCCCTACATCGACCAGGTCGCGCTGGACTTCCCCGAGCTGACGATCGTCTGCGGCCACATCGGCTACCCGTGGACCGAGGAGATGATCGCGGTCGCGCGCAAGCACGAGAACGTCGTCATCGACACGTCGGCGTACACGGTGAAGCGCTTCCCGCCCGAGCTGGTCGACTACCTGCGGTCACGCAGCGGGCGGCACAAGATCCTGTTCGGATCGAACTACCCGATGATCTTCCCGGGCCATGCGCTGGAGGGACTCGACGCGCTTGGGCTCGATGAGGAGACGAGCGACCTGTTCCTTGCAGGGAATGCGCGTCGGGTGTTCGAACTGCACTGAGACTTCCCGTCGTTCGCCGTGTTCTGAACCCTCGATGCCGCTGTCCCTCCCCCGCCGGGCCCTCCTCTTCGCCCTGACCCTCCTCGCCGCCGCCAGCGCGTCGGCGACGCTCGTGCGCGCCCAGGGTGAGCCGCCCTGCCCCGGCGCATCGGGCAACGACGGCGCCTGCGCGTACACCAGCGCCGGCGTCATCGGCGACCGGGCCAACGGGACCTTCCGCTTCCCGCAGTCCATCGCGATCGGCACGGACGGGAACGTCTACGTCGGTGACCAGGGCACGCACGTCATCCAGGTCTTCAGCCAGGACGGCACCTTCCTGCGCACGGTCGGCGAGCCCGGCACGCGCGCCGGGGAGCTCACCGCGGTCGGCGCCCTCGCCGCCGCGCCCGATGGGTCGATCCTCGCCGCGGACGGCTCCAACAAGATCGAGCGCTTCGGCGCCGACGGCAGCCACATCACCGGCTGGGGCGGCACCGGGACCGCGATCGGCAAGTTCAAGTTCGGCGGCGGTCGCGGGAACGACGCGGGTGCCGGCGGCGGCCTCGCGGTCGGCGGCGACACCGTCTACGTCGCCGACAGCGGCAACAACCGCCTGCAGCGCTTCGCCCTCGACGGCAGCAAGGGCTCGGAGATCGTCAAGCCCGGCCTGCTCGCTCACCCGAAGGGGCTCGCCGTCCGCAAGACCCGGCTGTTCGTCGCCGACGATCAGAACCACCGCATCCTCGTGCTCGACACCGGCGGCAAGCAGATCGCCACGATCGGCGGGGGCGGCGGCGAGAAGCCCGGCTACATGAACTACCCGTACGGGGTGGCGCTGGATGCGGCCGGCCGCGTGTTCGTCGCCGACAACATGAACCAGCGCGTGCTGCGGTTCAGCACCGGGCCGACGTACCCGTACAAGGGCCGCTGGGGCAGCTACGGCACGAAGGCCGGCCAGCTCGCCTACCCGCGAGGCATCGCGATCGACGGCAGCGGCGCGCTCTACGTGACGAACACCGGCAACGACCGGATCGACGTCTTCGACAAGGGCGGCACGCAGCTGCGCTCGTTCGGGAAGTCCGGGCGCGCGCCCGGCCAGTTCAACAACCCGACCGGGGTGGCCGCCGACGCCGCCGGCTTCCGCGCGGTGACCGATGGCAACAACGGCCGCGTGACGATCCTCAACCCGGACGGCAGCGTGGTCAGCGAGTGGGGCTCACCGGCCCCGGGGCCGACCATCCTCCCCCGGCCGGTCGACGTCGCGTTCGACGCGAACGGCACCGCCTACGTGCTCGACCAGCGCCGCGCGCGGGTGGTCGTCTTCGGCCGCGGCACCGGGCTCCCGGTCCGGACGATCGCCTCGCAGGGCAAGGCCGGCGGCCAGCTGCTCGACCCGTCTGCCCTCGCCATCAGCGGCGGCGGCACGATCTACGTCGCCGACAGCGGCAACAAGCGGATCGCGCGGTTCTCCATCGACGGCACCCACCTCGGCTCCATCACCGACACCGGCACCGTGCGCGGCATCGCGGTCTCGCCCGACGGCACGCGCCTGTACGCCGCCGACACGCAGAACACGATCACCGTCTACGACCAGAACGGGAACCTGCTCGACACCTTCGGCGGCACCGGCAGCAAGCTGGGCAAGCTCAACGCCCCGGCGCAGATGACCGTCGACGCAGCCGGGACGCTGTGGGTCGCCGACCGCGGCAACAACCGTGTCCAGCGCTTCGGCCCTGACGGCGAGCGGCTGCTGAGCTTCGGCCGCCGCGGCACCGCGGCGGGCGAGTTCATCTATCCGACGGGCGTCGCCATCGACTGCCGCGGCACCCTCACCGTCACGGACTCCTACAACAACCGCGTGCAGCAGTTCACGCTGGCCGCGCCGTCGGCCACCCCGTGCCGGGACCTGCCCGCCCTCGGCCGGCCGCCCGCGCCGCAGATGCCGACGCTGCCCGCGCCCGACGGCCCGCTGCTGACCGTCCGACCGTTGCGCACGACCGGGGTGCTGAGCTCGCGTCAGCTGCCGATCCGCGTCGGGTGCGACACGGTCTGCACGGTGACGACGAGCGTCACGCTCGCCCCACGCAGCCAGCCGAAGAAGGGCAAGCGCGTGGCGATCACGCTGCGCAGCCCGAAGGTCACGCTGCCCGCGGGCGAGTCGAAGATCGTGCGGGTGTCGCTGAGCCGCGCTCAGGCGGCGAAGCTGCGCAAGGCGCTGAAGGGCAAGAAGGGCCTGACCGCCGGCGTGACGGTCACGGCGAGCGCGTCGGTCGGCTCACCGACGACCTCCGCGCAGAACCTTCGCGTCAGCTGAACTCCGTCACGGAGTAGACCGACTTGAACGCGACCGGCGGGCTCATCTCGCGGTAGACGTGGTACCGCATGCCCGTTGTGCACTCGAAGATCGCGACGACGTTGGGGCCGTCGGGCTCGGTGGGCTCGCCGACCTGGAAGTGGCGATCCTGGCCCTCGAAGCGGCAGTGCAGCGCGAAGATCCGGCGCTGACGGATGTTCGCCCCGATGTCGCGCTTGGCCCGATCCCGCAGCCGCTCGTAGGCCCGCTCCGCCGGCTGTCCCTCGGCGTTGCCGGGAACGAAGAACGGCGGAATCGTGTCAATGGGCATATACCCAGGGTACTCCTCGGTTCACGCTCCGGCGGTTTCGCCCGCCCGGCCCAGCGAGACGACGCAGTCGCCCGCCTCGAGCGATTGCGCCCGGGGGTCGTCGAACCGGAGCAGATCCTCACCGCGCAGGACGGCGATGACCGGGCCGTTCGCAGCGAACGCGCCGACCGGCCCGGCGTCGCTTGCGCCGACGTCGCACTGGACGATGTCGAGCCCTTCGCCGAACGACAGCAGGTCCTCGAGCAGTTCGACGATGCGCGGGTCGCGCGGCGCGTGGCCGAGCAGCCGGCCCGCCGCGCCCGAGGACACGACGACCGACGTCGCGCCGCTCTGGCGCACCAGGTGCGCGTTCTCCTCGTCGCGGACCTTCGCCGCAATGACGGCGTTCGGGTTCAGCTCGCGCGCGGTGAGGGTGATGAGGACGATGCTCTCGTCGGTGCTCGACGCGACCACCACGCTCTTCGCGTCGGCGATCCCCGCCTGCTGGAGGACGCGTGCGTGCGTGGCGTTGCCGTGGACCGTCGCGAGGCCGGCCGTGCCGGCCATCTCCACCCGCTCGGCGTCGGTGTCGATCACGACGAGTCTCGACGGATCGGGATCGCGCGCGAGGATCGTCCGCGCGGCGGCCTGGCCGGTGGCGCCGAAGCCGCAGAGGATGGTGTGTCCGGACAAGCGCTTTCTCCAGCGTCGTTGACGGTATTGGTCGAGCGTCGTGCCCGCGAGCACCTCGACGGTCGTGCCGACGAGGACGATCAGGAACAGGATGCGCGCCGGGGTGATCAGGATGGTCGTCAAGAAGCGCGCCTGCTCGCTGACCGGGTAGATGTCGCCGTACCCGGTCGTCGTCACGCTGACCGTCGAGTAGTAGAAGGCGTCGAGCAGCGTGAGCCCGGCCACGCCGTTGTCCTGGTAGCCGTCGCGGTCGAGGTAGGCGATCGTCGCCACGAACGTGATCAGGCCGATCGCGATGAGCAGGCGCTGGCCGAGCAGCTTCAGCGGCGCCTGCCTGCGGGTCGGAAGGCGCAGGGTTCCCTGCTCGAAGGCCATGACGGCCGGACCTTATCCCGTGTTCCGGAGCCCCCCGGAGATCCCGTTGATCGCGAGGAAGCTCGCCCGCGACAACTCCTCGCCGCTCTCGCCCGCGCGGCGGCGCCGTAGCAGCTCGAGCTGGATGAACGACAGCGGGTCGACCGCCGGGTTGCGGCGCTCGATCGACGTCTGCAGCACCGGCTCGCGGTCGAGCAGGCGCTCGCCGCCGGCGATCGCGATCAGCTCGTCGCGCGTGCGCAGGAACTCCGCCTCGATCTGGCACCAGATCCGCTCGCGCACCGCGTCGTCCTCGCACAGCGCGGCATAGCGCCGGGCGATGTCGAGGTCCGCCTTGGCGAGCGCCATCTCGGCGTTCGAGAGCAGTGCGGCGAAGAACGGCCAGTCGGCGTCCATCTCCCGCAGCAGCTCGATCCCGTGCTCCTCGCGGGCGGCGGTCAGGGCCGTGCCGAGGCCGTACCACGCGGGCAGCACGATCCGGGCCTGCGTCCAGCTGAAGACCCACGGGATCGCGCGGAAGTCCTCGATGCGGTCGGTCTGCTTGCGCTTGGCCGGCCGCGAGCCCAGCCGCAGGCGGCTGATCTCGTCGACCGGCGTGACGGCGTGGAAGAACGCCACGAAGTCGGGGTCGCCGTAGACCAGCTCGCGGTAGACCTCGGCCGACTGCCCGGCCATCGCCTCGATAACCGGCGTGAAGCGGGCGCGCCGGTCCTCGGAGAGCCGGGCGTCGCCGGGCCCGGCGCCGCGCAGCAGCGCGGCGCTCGCGGTCAGCTCCAGCTCGCGCGAGGCGATCTCCGTCACCGAATACTTCCCGGCGAGCACCTCGCCCTGCTCTGTGACCTTCAGGCGGCCGCCGACGGTCCCCGGCGGCTGCGCGAGGATCGCGACGTTGCTCGGCCCGCCGCCGCGCCCGACCGCGCCGCCGCGGCCGTGGAAGAAGATCCAGCGGACCGCGTACTCGCGCATCAGCTCGGCGAGCTCGACCTGCGCCCGGTACACCGCCCAGCCCGAGCCGACGTACCCGACGTCCTTGTTCGAGTCCGAATAGCCGACCATGATCTCCTGCTCATTGCCGACCCCCGCCAGGGCCGCGCGGTAGCAGGGCAGGTCCATCAGGGTCTTCATCGTCTCGGCCGCAGCGGCGAGCGTGTCCCCACTCTCGAACAGCGGGACGATCCGCAGGAGCGCGTCGCGGCCGCCGGCGCGCGACAGGCGGCACTCCTTCATGAGCAGGAGCACCTCGAGCAGGTCCACCGGCCCCGACGTGCCGGAGACGATGTAGCTGCGCAGGGCATCTCCATGCTCGCCGGTGACGAGGTCGTAGAGCAGGCGGAACGTCTCGACCGTCTCCTGGGTCGAGGCGCTGAACCCGCTGATGTCCGCGGGGATGAGCGGCCGGCGATGGTCGATCTCGCGGACGAGGACCGAGATCTTTGCATCGCGGTCGAGCGCCTCGTAGTCGTGCTCGATCCCGAGCTCCGCGAGGATCTCGCCGATCGCGTGCGCGTGGATCCCCGCGTGCTCGCGGATGTCCAAGCGCGCGAAGTGGAAGCCGAAGACCTCCACCTGCCGGATGGTGTCGCGCAGGTCGCCCTCGGCAACGTAGACCCCGCCGTGGGAGCGCAGCGCCGCGTCGGCCGCGCGCAGGTCGGCGAGCAGGGCGCCGGGGCCGTCGTATGCGGTGTCGTCGCCCTCGAGCGTCGCGCGGATCCGCCGCGCGATGAAGCTGAACACCCGCCGGTACGGCTCCTCGGGATTGCGCGAGGCGACCTCGTCGGCCAGCTCGGGGAAGTCCTCCGCCCCGGCGAGCAGCACGGCCAGCAGCTCCTCGGGCTCGCCGATCAGCCGTGACGACAGCGACACGCGCTCGGACAGCCGCACGACCCGGTCGTAGAGGAACCTCAGGCACGCCTCGCGCATGACCTCGAGCGTCTCCTGGGTCACCTCCGGCGTGACGTACGGGTTGCCGTCGCGGTCGCCGCCCATCCACGAGCCGAAGCGCAGCACCGGCGGGACGCTCGTGCCGGCGGCGTCCGGGAACACCTCCGCCACGGCCGCCTCGAGGTCGCGGTACAGCGCCGGGATGACCTCGGCGAGGCTCGACGTGAAGTACATGAGCCCGGTGCGGACCTCGTCGAGCACCTTGGGCGAGACCGCGCGGATCTCGTCGGACGCCCACAGCTCCTGCACCGACGCGGCGAGCCGCTGGCGCGCGGCGACGAGCGCGCTCGGCGTGCCCCGCTTCTCGTCGAGATCGCGCAGGGTGTTGAACACGCGCGAGAGCTTCTGCAGCGTCGTGCGCCGCCGCGCCTCGGTCGGGTGGGCGGTCATCACAAGCTCGATGTCGGCCGCGGCGAGCAGCGCCCGCAGCTCGTCCGCGTCCACGCCATCGCTCGCGAGCCGGGTGATCGCGTCGCGGATCGAGCCGCGGCGCGGCGCGGGCGCTTCCGCGGACTCACGGATACGGAGCCGCCGCACCCGCTCGTTGTCCTCCGCGAGGTTGACCAGCTGGAACCAGCGCGTGAGCGAGCGGATCAGGACCTGGAGGTCCTCGACCGACAGCCCGGCGACGAGCGCTTCCAGCTCGGCCGCGGCGGACTCGTCGCCGCCGCGCAGCGCCTGGCCGAGCGCAATCGCGCGCCGGTGCAGCTCGAGCGCCTCGGGGCCCTCGCCCGCGGCGACGACCTCCTCCAGCACCTCGCGCAGCAGCGCTTCGTCGTCGGCGTAGCCGCGCGGCGACCCAGAGACAGCCGCGACGGTCAGGTCACCAGACCTCCGGCACGAACGTCTGGTCGTCCATCGGCGGACGGACGTAGCCCGTGCCCTTCTTCAGCGGCGGCAGCTTCAGCGGCGGCGGCGTCACGTTCTCGTACGGGATCGTGTTCAGCAGGTGCGTGATGCAGTTCAGCCGCGCGCGGCGCTTGTCGTCGGCGCGCACCACGTTCCACGGCGCCTGCTTGATGTCCGTGTGGAGGAACATCGCGTCCTTCGCCTTGGAGTACTCCTCCCAGCGCTCGCGGGACTGCAGATCCATCGGGCTGAGCTTCCACCGTCGCATGGGATCGTGGACGCGCGCCTGGAAGCGCTTCTCCTGCTCCTCGTCGCTGACGCTGAACCAGTACTTGATCAGGATGATGCCGGAGCGTACGAGCATCCGCTCGAACTCGGGGCAGGAGCGCATGAACTCGCGGTACTCGTCCTCGGTGCAGAAGCCCATCACGCGCTCGACGCCGGCGCGGTTGTACCAGGAGCGATCGAAGAGGACCATCTCGCCGGCCGACGGCAGGTGCTCGACGTAGCGCTGGAAGTACCACTGGGTCTTCTCGCGCTCGGTGGGGGTCGCCAGCGCGGCGATGCGGAAGTTGCGCGGGCTCGTGCGCTCGGTGATGCGCTTGATCACGCCGCCCTTGCCGGCGGCGTCGCGGCCCTCGAACACGACGACGACCTTCAGCCCTTCCTGCTTGATGTACTCCTGCAGGAGCACGAGCTCGACCTGCAGCCGGCGGAGCTCCTCCTCGAACACCTCTTTCCCGAGGCGGCGCTTCTTCTTCGGGGTCTTCACGGTCTTGGCCATAGTTGCGATGGATCATGACGCGGCCCGCGCGACGAGACGTCAGGTGCCGCCCGCGGGTCTGGACCGGCGGTCGGTAGACATGCAGTCTCGAGCGCGTTAGCCCGCGCCCAGCGCGGCGGGGAGCTGCGCGCGCGACCGGATGTCGAGCTTGCTGTAGACCCGACCGAGGTGTACCTCGACGGTCTTGCGCGCGACCCACAGGGTCTCGGCGATCTCACGGTTGGAGAGGCCGGATGCGGCCAGCTCGGCGACCCGTCGCTCGCTCGGCGTCAGCGACTCGGGGCCGGAAAGGACCTCACGGCGCGGGCGCCCACCTGCGGCGAGCAGCTCTTCGCGCGCGCGGGCGGCGAGCCGGGTCGCGCCGATCTGAGTGGCGGCGTCGAGCGCCGTGCGCAGCGGCTCGCGAGCGTCCTTCGGCCGGCCGGCACGGCGCAGGGCCGCGCCGAGATCGTGGTGCCCCCAGCCGCGCTCGAGCGAGAGGTCGGACGCCTCCAGCTGCTCGACGGCGGCCTCGAGGAGCGCGATGTCGCCCTCGGCGTGGCCGCGCACCCGCAACGCGCAGCCGAGCACGCCGGGCGTGCCGACGACGCGCGCACGCTCCTCCTGCTCACGGCCCAGCTCGCGCGCCTCGTCGGTCGCGCCACGGCGGGCGAGCAGCTCGGTCAGCCGCAGCGATGCCTGCGTCTTCAGCGGCGAGACCCAGCCGCGCTCGGCGAGCAGCCGCCGGGCCTGGCGCAGGTCAGCCTCGGCGTCGTCGCGGCGACCCTGCAGGTCGCGGAGCTTGCCGCGGACGCTCAGCAGATCGGCGGCGGGCAGGATGCGCTCGAGCTCGGGCGTGAGCGTGATCGCCTCCGCGACGGCCGCGGCCTCGTCGAGGGCGTCGCGCTCGATCAGCACCTCGATGAGGATCACCGCGAGCGAGAGCTGCCCGGCCTTCAGCCCGGCCTCGCGCGCGTGCGCGAAACCGGCGCGGGCGTGCGCCTCCGCCGTGGTCAGCGAGCCGAACGTGCACTGCGCGTAGGCCGCGGCGTGCTCGACGTAGACGGCGGTCAGCAGCGAGCCGGTGCGCCGCCGGTGCTCGGCGGCGGCGCCGATCGCCGCGAGGGTCTCCTCCGACCGTTCGGCCAGCCGCAGCGCCATCGCGCACAGGTTGTAGGTGCCGCTGTCGGGGCCGACGTCAGCGAGCAGCGCGCCGCCGCGCAGCGCGCGCTCGGCGTAGTCGGCGACCTCGGCCGCGGGCCGGCCGGTGTACGCGCCGTCGAACGCGAGGTGGGCGAGGACCAGCGGCGGTGGATCGGGCTCGGCGCGCGCCGCTTCCATCAACTCGCGCCGGCGTTCCTCCAGCGAGGCCGTGTACGACGCGGCGACCAGCCGCATGTCCTGCAGCTGCAGCGTCAACGCGGGGTCGCGGGCATCGGCGAGTGCCGCCTCCAGCGCCTGATCGGCGCGGAGCGGGTCGGTGAGCAGGAGCGTGCGCGCCTGACCACCGCGCGCCCGAGCGGCGGCGTCGCCGTCGAGCCCCGCGGCCAGCGCCTCGTCGAAACGCTCCGGCGCGCCCGCGTCGCCGGCCTGCCCCTCCAGCTCGCCGAGCGTGAGCAGGATGTCCGCGCGGTCCTCGGGGGCGGGAGGCTCTGCGAGCGCACGGCGCAGCATGCTGATCGCCGTGTCCAGCGCGCCCTCGCCGAGCGCGGTGGCGGCGACGGCGCGCAGGGTCGCCACCACCCACGGGTCGCCGGCCGGATCGGTCGCGAGCAGGTGGACCGCGACCTCCTCGCCGCGTGCGTGACGGCGGCGCAGCTGTGCCGCGGCCCGCGCGTGCAGCAGCGTCCGGCGCTCGGAGGGCATCGCGCCGTCGACGGCCTGCCGGACGAGCGGGTGGACGAACTCCGGCGTGTCGCGTTCGAGAATCTCGACGTCGACGAGCCGTTCGAGGGCGGTCCGGACCGCCGGCTCTGGCAGCTCGGTGAGCGCGCACACGTCGTCGACCCGCACACGCCCGCCGAGCACGACGCAGGCCTGGGCCACCGCCGCGACGTCGGGACCGAGCGGCAGCAGCCGGCGGCGGACGGCGGTCTCCACCCCCTCCGACCCGAGGTCCGCGACGCGCGCGGCATCCTCGTCGGTCCCTCGCAGCCCGCGCTCGGCGGCGTCGCGGGTCAGCTCCTGGACGAGGAGCGGGTTGCCGGCGCACGCCGCGGTCACGGCTTCGACGAATGCGGGCGCCGGCTCCGCTTCGAGCGCGGCGGCGACCACCTGCGCGGTGGCAGCGGCGCTGAGCGGCCGCGGCCGGACGATCGTCGTGGCCGGCCCCTCGGCCAGCAGGGCGAGCAGCTGCTCGTCGACGTCCGGCTCGCCCGTGCGGACGGCGCCGACCAGCAGGAGCGGCAGGCCCTCCAGGCGGCGGCCGAGGAACTCCAGCAGGCGCAGCGACGCGGCGTCGGACCAGTGCAGGTCGTCGGCGAGGATCAGGAGCGGCTGCTCGTCGCAGAGGTTCGCGCAGAGCCAGTAGAGCCCGTGGAGCACGGCGTGCGACGGCGCCGGCTCGACGCCAGCGTCGGACGGCTCGAGAACCGCGAGCGCGTTGTGCGCCGCCCCGGCCAGCAGCCTTTCGCGAGTGGTTGGGTCGGCGCCGGCCAGCACCGGGTCGAGGAGCTGGTGGACCACGCCGAACGAGAACTCGCGGTCCAGCTGGGAGCCGGTCGCGCGCAGCCGGCGCAGCCCGTGCGCGTCCGCGACGTCGCGTGCCGCGCGCAGCACGGAGCTCTTGCCGATGCCCGCAGGCCCTTCGACGAGCAGGACCGCCCCCTCACCGCGCGCCGCCGCCTCCGCAAGCGCGTCGACCTGGCGCACCTCCGCGTCCCGCTCCAACAGCACGCGGGCACCGTACCCGCTCCGCGGCGGTGAACGGCCGTTCACCCCGACGTGGGTGGGGCGGGCAGGACGGTGACGCCGGCCGCGGCGAGGAGCGCGGCGGTGTCGTCGTCGTCCAGCTCTCCCTCCGCGAGTTTGGCCAGGACGGACTCGAGCCCCGCCGGGCGGAACAGCCAGAGGAACCGCGCCCCGGCGCCGATGGTGAGCCCGTGGGGCGCACCCGCCACGAGGACCACGGTCTCCCCTGGGCCGTACCGGGTCGATCCGATCCGGCGAGAGACCTCCAGCTCGCCGTCGAGGACCACGATCTGCTCGTCCTCATCGCGGTGCACGTGGGTCGCGACCGCGCAGGCGTCGGCCGCCTCGATCTCGATCACGGAGTAGTCGCCACCCGTCTGCGGCCCGTCCACACGGACGACGACACGCAGCCCGGCGGGCCAGAAGCGGGAGCGGGAATGGGCCATGCGCACACCGTGCCCGACGGGCGCGGTGTCTCCCACGGGGGTCCCCCCAGAACATCACCCCTACATCAGCGCACGCGAAATCGCGGTGCAAAGGGTGGGGTGGCGTCCTGATGGCAAGGGCACGCGCGCGGAACAGGATGCGAGCCATGAAGACCACCGCCCTCACCACCACCCTCCTGGCCGCCGCTGCGATCGCCGCCTTCCCGGCCGCCGCCGGCGCCGACTCGATCTCCTACATCGGCAAGGACCAGAACATCTGGCTGACGACCCCTGATGGAGCCAGGCAGTTTCAGGTCACCTCCACGGGCAGATACGCGTACGCGTCCCAGGCCGACGACGGCTCGTTCATCGCGTCGCTGTCCGACAACTCCGAGCTCCTGCACCGCCTCGACCGCTGGGGCAACGTCCTCGCCGAGTTCAAGACCCCGGTCAGCGACGGCGCGACCCCGGCAAACGCTCAGGACAACCACTTCGAGGGTCCGTACGCGCCCGACATCTCCCCGGACGGGACGAAGGTCGCCTACACCTACTACCACCAGAGCTCCACCTACGACCCGACCGCGTGCGGCGGCACGGGCTGCCTGGCGAACACCCTGCGCAGCGGCACCGCGATCACGCATCCGAACCGACTCACGTCCTGGGACGAGCTCGGCGGGAACCTCACCGGCTGGAAGGACCCGCAGTGGCTGAACGGCGACGAGCTCGTTCGCAGCGACGCGGGTGTCGCGCTCTCGGAGAACGTCGTGATGAACCGCGTGAGCCAGGGCCCGAGCGCCGGCCTCGTGCGGTGGATGAAGGCTGAGGCGATCTCCGGCGAGCGCAGCGATGCCGTCGTCAACAACCAGAAGACGAAGATGGCGCTGGTCGACCGCCAGGCCGGACCGGCCGGGACGTTCACCGCGTACGACGGCATCCGCCTCTACCGGATGACGAACGCGTTCGACGCCCCACCTGAGGCGTGCTTCCGCTACCAGCCCGAGGACAAGTCGACGACCGACGCGCCGACCTGGTCGCCCGATGGCAACGCGGTCGCGTTCGACGAGGGCGCGGGCATCCGCGTCCTGCCGGTCCCCGACATGACCGCGCAGTGCGGCGCGGTGCCCGGCCAGGACGAAGGCCGCGTGATCATCCCCGCCTCGGTCGGCCACTACCCCGACTGGGGCCCCGCCGACGTCCCCACCG
>JAEMSV010000337.1 GCA_016462625.1 Solirubrobacteraceae bacterium
GAAGAACCGCGCGTAGAGCAGGTGGAGGATCGCGTGCTCGACGCCGCCGATGTACTGGTCGACGGGCATCCACGCGTTGGCGATCTTCGGGTCCCACGGCGCGTCCGTGTTCTTCGGATCGGTGTAGCGCAGGAAGTACCAGGACGAATCGACGAACGTGTCCATCGTGTCCGTCTCGCGCTTGGCGGCGCCCTCGCACTTCGGGCACTCGACGTTGACCCAATCCGTCGCGGCGGCCAGCGGCGACTTGCCCTTCGGCGCGTAGTCCTCGATGTCCGGCAGCCGGACCGGCAGATCCTCGTCGGGGACGGGGACCATGCCGCAGTCGGGGCAGTGGATGATCGGAATCGGGCAGCCCCAGTAGCGCTGGCGGGAGAGCAGCCAGTCGCGCAGGCGGTAGTTGATCGACTGGTGGCCCTTGCCCTCGCGGTCGAGCCAGGCGGTGATCTTCTCCAGGGCGTCGCGGTTGTGCAGCCCGTCGAAGTTCGAGTGCGAATGGACGATCGGGCCGTCGCCGGGGTACGGCAGGTCCTCGCCGCCGCCGATCACGCGCTTGACCGGCAGGTTGTACGCCTGCGCGAAGGCGAAGTCGCGCTCGTCGTGGCCGGGGACCGCCATGATCGCGCCGGTGCCGTACTCCATGAGGACGTAGTCGGCGACATACACCGGCAGCTTCTCGCCGTTGACCGGGTTGACGACGTGCTGCCCGAGGAAGACGCCCGTCTTCGCCTTGTCCGCGTCGCCGCGGTCCTCTTTGTCGGAGGTCAGCGCGTGTTTGATGTAGTCGCGGACGGCGGCTTCCTGCTCGGTCCCGGCGACGAGCTTGAGCACGTCGGGATGCTCGGGCGCCATGACGAAGAACGTCGCGCCGAACAGCGTGTCCGGCCGCGTGGTGAAGACCGGGTAGTCGACCCCGTGCTCCTCGTTGTGGAACGTGACCTCGGCGCCCTCGGACCGGCCGATCCAGTTGCGCTGCATCGTTTTGACGTGCTCGGGCCAGTCGATCGTGTCGAGGTCGTCGAGCAGCCGGTCGGCGTAGTCGGTGATGCGGAAGAACCACTGCTCGAGCTGCCGGACCTCGACCTCGGTGCCGCAGCGCTCGCAGCGCCCGTCGACGACCTGCTCGTTGGCGAGGACGGTCGCGTCCTTCGGACACCAGTTGACCGCGGCATCCTTGCGGTAGGCCAGGCCGCGCTCGTAGAGGCGCAGGAAGATCCACTGGGTCCAGCGGTAGTACTCGGGCTCGTGGGTGCCGAACTCGCGCGTCCAGTCGATGGAGATGCCCCACCGGCGGAACTGCTCCTGAAACGACGCGATCGACGCCGCTGTCGAATCGCGCGGGTGCACACCGGTCTTGATCGCGTTGTTCTCGGCGGGCAGGCCGAACGCGTCGTAGCCCATCGGATGCAGCACGCGACGGCCGGTGCGGCGGTTGAAATGCGCCACGGCGTCGCCGACGGAGTAGACCTTCAGATGGCCGATGTGCGGCTCGCCGGACGGGTACGGGAGCATCTCCAGGACGTACACGTCGTCTTCGTCGATGCCGTCGTTCGGCACCTCCCACGTGTGCTCGTCGGCCCACACGCGCTGCCAGCGGGGTTCGATCTCTGCGGGGTCGTAGACGTGGTCGGCCATGGCGCCGGAGAGCATATGACGCGCCCCGCCAGAACCCTCCGACAGACGGTCTACGCTGCAGAGTTCGGTGCATTGCTCTCGCAATTTCGCCTGCTCCGAATAGGATTCCGCCATGGCAACGACGAATGGTGGAGATTGGCT
>JAEMSV010000338.1 GCA_016462625.1 Solirubrobacteraceae bacterium
CCGGGCAGACGTCTGAGTCGGGGGTCGAACGTATAGAGTCCGTCGCCGTCCCCCATGGAGCAGCCCACCGGATCACATGCCTTCTCATGACGTTCTGATCATCGGGGCGGGGCTCGCCGGGCAGCGTGCCGCACTCGCCGCCGCCCAGGCCGGAGCTTCCGTCGCCATCATCTCCAAGGTCCATCCGGTGCGCTCGCACTCGGTGGCCGCTGCCGGCGGCATCAACGCCGCCGTGAGCGTCGACGACGATTGGCGCTCGCACGCCTACGACACCGTCAAGGGCTCCGACTTCCTCGGAGACCAGGACGCGATCGAGGTCATGTGCTCGGAGGCCCCCAAGGAGGTCCTCCACCTCGAGCACATCGGCGTCACCTTCCACCGCAACGACAGCGGCCAGCTCGACCTCCGGGCGTTCGGCGGCGCCTCGGTCAAGCGCACCGCCTACGTCGCGGACATCACCGGCCAGGCGATTCTTCACGTGCTCTACGAGCAGCTGATGAAGCATCACGAGACGGTCGACCGGTACGAGGAGTGGTTCGTCACCTCCCTCATCCAGGGTGAGGACGGCTCGTGTGTCGGCGTCGTCGCACGCGACATCCGCACCGGCCGCATGGAGACGTTCACGGCGAAGTCCACGATCCTCGCCTCCGGCGGCGCGGGCCAGGCCTTCAAGCCGACGACCAACGGCCTCATCTGCACGGGCGACGGCATCGCCCAGGCGTACGAGATCGGCGCGCAGCTGATGGACATGGAGATGATCCAGTACCACCCCACCACGCTGGTGGAGAACGGGTTCCTCATCACCGAGGGTGCCCGCGGTGAGGGCGCGCATCTCCTCAACGGCAACGGCGAGCGCTTCATGGAGAAGTACGCGCCGAACAAGATGGAGCTCGCCTCGCGCGACGTCGTCTCGCGCGCCGAGCAGACGGAGATCAACGAGGGCCGCGGCGCCGGGCCGAACAAAGAGGGCATCTACCTCGACATCACCGTCGTGCCGAAGAAGCGCACGCTCGAGGCACTCCGCGAGATCGTCAACATCGGCAAGGACTTCGCCGGCGTCGACATCACCGAGGAGCCCATCCTCATCCGCCCCGGCCAGCACTACATCATGGGCGGCGTCAAGACGGACATCGACGGCCAGGCTCCGGGCTTCCCGGGCCTCTACGCCGCCGGCGAGGTCGCCTGCGTCTCGGTCCACGGCGGCAACCGCCTGGGCGCGAACTCGCTGCTCGACACGCTGATCTTCGGCCGCCGTTCCGGCGAGCACGCCGCGGCGCGCGCGCTGAACACGACGATGCCGCAGGTCGACGACAGCAAGCTCCGCGAGGACGAGAAGCGCATCGCCGACATCATCAGCCGCCCGAAGACCGGGCGCCGGGTGTCGGAGATCAAGGACGAGCTGGGCACGACCATGAACCAGTACGTCGCGGTCTACCGCGAGGAGGAGGGTCTCCAGAAGGCGCACGAGGTCGTGCGCCGTCTGAAGGAGGAGGCCAAGACCGCCTACGTGGACGACCAGGGCACCGTCTTCAACCAGGACGTCCTCGGCGCCATCGAGCTGGGGTACATGCTCGACTGCTCCGAGGCCATCGTCGTCGCCGCCATCGAGCGCAAGGAGTCGCGCGGAGCCCAGTTCCGCGTCGACTACCCCGATCGCAACGACGAGGAGTGGCAGAAGCACATCGACATCACCCGCAACGGGGACGATGTGCCGGAGATCAGCTACTCGCCCGTGACGATCACCCAGTGGCAGAACGAGGAGCGCAAGTACT
>JAEMSV010000167.1 GCA_016462625.1 Solirubrobacteraceae bacterium
TGGGTTGCGATGTGGGAGATCGTGGGATACCTTCGCGAATGCGAGCCGAGGTGGAGGAGCTCCTCCCACTCCTCCACCTCGGCTCAACTCCCTTCCAAGCAGTCCCAGACGTAAATGGCCTTCCGCGGCACCTTCGATCACTCCCTCGACGCGAAGAACCGCCTCACGGTTCCGTCCAAGTTCCGCGCCGCCCTCAGCGGCGGACTCGTGATCGCCGCCGCCATCGAGCCGTGTGTCGCGATCTGGCCGGCCGCCGACTACGACGCCTTCGTCACCCGCTCCGTCTCGCAGTTCCCCGAGCTCTCGCCCGAGCGCCGCAAGTTGACCCGCTTCTTCTCCGCCAACGCCTTCGATGCCGAACTGGATTCGGCGGGTCGCGTGATGGTTCCTCCCAAGCTCCTCGCGCACGCGGGCCTGACGAAGGAGGCCGTGGTCGTCGGAGCCGACGGCTCGCTCGAGCTGTGGGACCGCACGCGCTGGGCGGAGTACGAGGACGACATCTCCCCTGAAGACATCACCCAGTCCCTTGGCCATCCTTCTTGACATGACCATTCACGTCCCGGTCCTTGCCGCTGAGGCGATCGGGCTGCTCGACCCGCAGCCCGGGGAGACCGTGGTCGACTGCACCTTCGGCGCGGGCGGCCACGCGCGCCTGCTCGCCGACCGCATCGGCGCCGAAGGCACGCTGATCGCGATCGACCGCGACCCCGACGCCGAGGCGCGGTTCGACACCTTCGCCGCCGAGGTCGCCTGCCACACGCGCTTCATCCGCGCCTCGTTCGTCGAGGGGCTCGAGCTCCTCCGCGACGAGGGCGCCCAGGTCGACGGGGTCCTCATGGACCTGGGCATCAGCTCGATGCAGGTCGACACGCGCGAACGGGGCTTCGCCTACGCGTACGACGCGCCGCTCGACATGCGCATGGACACCGAGCAGGAGCTCGACGCGCGCGAGCTCGTCAACACCTGGGATCAGCGCCGGATCGCCAGGCTGCTGAAGGAGCTGGGGGAGGAGCGGCACGCCGGGCGCATCGCCGCCGCCATCGTGCGCGCACGCGAGAAGCAGCCCATCGAGACGACGACCGAGCTGGTCGACGTCATCACCGAGTCCATCCCCGCGCCCGTCCGTTTCGCAGGCGGTCATCCCGCCAAGCGCTCGTTCCAGGCGATCCGCATCGCGGTCAACGGCGAGCTCGACCAGATCGACGACGCGCTGCCCCTCGCGTGGGAGATCCTCCGGGTCGATGGACGATTTGCAGGGATTTCGTTCCATAGCCTGGAAGACCGGCGCGTGAAGCGCTTCCTCGCCGACCGCGCCCAGGGCTGCATCTGCCCGCCGGAGCTGCCGGTCTGCGTGTGTGAGCGCGAGCCCGCGGCCGCCCTGATGTCCCGGAAGTCGATCCAGCCCTCGGCGGGCGAGATCGCGGACAACCCGCGCGCGAAGTCGGCCCGGCTCCGCGGCGCACGCAAGCTCAGGGAGGGGATGTGATGGCCAGGACCGCTGCGGCATCAGCACGGAAGCCCGCGACGTCCGGCCGCCGCCGGACCGCATCGACGCGCACACCCACACGTGCACGTCGCGTCTCCGGTCCCTCGGGCGGCGTTCGCGCCTCGGCGGCTGCGGCCATCGCGCCCCGCGCAGCTGCGATCTCGATTCCGTCGCCGCCTCGGCTCGTCCATGCGGCGCGCGGGTTCTCGTTGCAGCGCTCGCTGTCCGGGCTCCTGCGGGGTCGCGCGTGGATCGGCGTGCTCACGGTGCTGCTGCTCGGCATCGTCTTCATGCAGGTCCACATGCTCAAGCTGAACACCGGGATCTCCCGCGCGGTGGAGACCTCGGGGACGCTCGAGCGCCAGAACGCGCAGCTCCGCCAGGAGGTCTCGCAGCTCGGTGCGGCCGACCAGATCGAGGACACCGCGACGGCCCTCGGCATGGTCATGCCGCAGCCGGGCTCGGTGCGCTACCTCGGCGCGGGCGACGCGACCGCCGACGCCAAGCGCGCGGCGTCGACGATGACGGCACCCGATCCGCAGGCGGCCTCAACGGCGGCGGCGGCGCAGGCGGCTGCTGCGACGACGACGGCGCCCGTGACCGCGGCGCCCCCGGCCACCCAGACCGCTCCGCCCGCGGCGGCGACCACCGCAGCTCCCGTTCAGACCCAGGCGCCGGTGCAGCAGCAGGCGCCGGTGACCCAGCAGCCTCAGCAGCAGGCGCCGGTGACGCAGCAGCAGACACCGGCTGCGGCGACCGGTGCGGCCGCACCGACGGACGCGACGGGCGGCGCGACGCCCGTTACGCCGTGAGCCCATCGCTCTCGCAGCGGCGGATCGGCCTGCTCTTCCTCGTCTTCTGTCTGCTTCTGGCCGCCGCGGCCGGGCGGGCGGCCTGGCTCGGCGTGGTCCGGGCCGACACCCTGAAGTCGGCCGCTGCGACGCAGCAGCGGGCGCAGGTCGAGGTCCCCGCGCATCGCGGCACGATCAGCGATCGGCGCGGCGTGGAGCTCGCGGTCAGCCAGCCGGCATCGGACATCAGCGCGACGCCCTACCTCGTGAAGGACCCGCAGAAGGCCGCGGCCAAGCTCGCGCCCCTCATCGAGCGGCCCGAGGGCGAGATCCTGAGCAAGCTCACCACGCGCGGCAGCGGCTTCGAGTACCTGGCCCGCCGGGTGCCCGCGACCCGCGCGCAGAAGGTCGAGCGCCTGAAGATCGCCGGGATCGACGCGACGCCGACCAGCCGGCGCGAGTACCCGCGCAACTGGCTCGCCGCACAGGTTCTCGGGACCGTCGGCTCGGAGGGCGACGGCCTCGCGGGGTTGGAGTACCGCTACGACAAGCTCCTGCACGGCCGGGACGGCAAGCGCAGCGTCGTGCGCGACGCCACCGGCGAGGCGATCAACATCAAGGACCCGCAGCGCGCGCTGCCGGGCAAGGACATCCAGCTCACGCTCGACGCCGGCATCCAGGCCGAGGTCGAGGAGGTCCTCGGTGAGGTCGGCAAGAAGTACCAGCCGAAGGGCGCGACCGCCGTCGTCATGGACCCGCACACCGGTGACGTACTGGCCCTCGGCAACTGGCCCAAGGTCGACGCGAACAACATCGCCGGGTCGCCGCCGTACGCGCGCCAGAACCGCGCAGTGGGCTTCACGTACGAGCCGGGCTCGACGTTCAAGCCGTTCACGGTCGCCGGCGCGCTCGAAGAGCGCGAGGTCACCGAGGACACGATGTTCAACCTGCCTCCGCAGATCCAGGTGGCCGACCGGACCATCGGCGAGTCGCATGCGCGCGGCTGGGTGTCGCTGACCACCAGCCAGATCCTCGCGCAGTCGTCGAACGTCGGCACGATCATGATCGGCCAGCGGCTCGGCGGCAAGCGGTTCGACCAGTGGGTCCGCCGTTTCGGCTTCGGCAAGCCCACCGGCATCGACCTGCCCGGTGAGGAGACCGGTCTCGTGCTGCCGCTCGACAAGTACTCGGGCTCCTCGATGGGCAACCTGCCGATCGGCCAGGGCGAATCCGTGACGCCGATCCAGCAGGCGGCGGCCTACGCGGCGATCGCGAACGGCGGCATCCTGCGCCGGCCGCGGCTGATCGACAAGGTCGGCGGGAAGACCGTGCCCGCGCCGAACGGCAAGCGCGTCGTCTCCGAGCAGACCTCGAAGGAGGTCCGCGACATGCTCAAGGGCGTGGTCGCGGCGGGCGGCACGGCGAGCGAGGTCCACATCGAGGGCTACTCGCTGGCCGGCAAGACCGGCACGGCGAACAAGGTCGACGCCCAGACGGGGACCTACTCGAAGAGTAGGTACATCGCCTCGTTCGCGGGCTTCGCGCCGGCGGACGACCCCGAGCTGCTCATCACGGTGATGGTCGACGAGCCGCGCGGCGCGATCTACGGCGGCGAGGTCGCGGCTCCGCCGTTCGAGAAGATCGCCCGGTTCGCCCTGCCGTACCTGGGGATCTCCGGGAAATAGACGCCAAGCCTCGTACGCCCACCGGCGATGCACCCGGGCTTCCTGGGAAGATCGTCGGCTGATGCTCCTGCAGGACGTCATCCCCGCGGCGGCGGGCACCTCGGCCGGGGCCGTGGACATCACGGCGCTGGCGTACGACAACCGGAAGGTCGAGCCGGGAACGCTGTTCTTCTGCGTGCCCGGATTCACCCGGGACGGCCACGACTTCGCGCCCGAGGCGGTGGAGCGTGGCGCCGCGGCGCTCGTGGTGCAGCGTCGGCTCGGGCTCGGCGTGCCGGAGGTGCTCGTCGACGACGTGCGGGCGGCGATGGCTCCGGCCGCGGCGGCACTCCATGGCGATCCGACCGCGGCGCTCGACGTCGTCGGCATCACCGGGACCAACGGCAAGACGACCACCGCGTTCCTGATCCGGGCGCTGCTCGAGGCCGCCGGACGGCAGACGGGCCTCCTCGGGACGGTCCAGCAGGTCGTCGGGGGCGTGGCGACCGACGCGGTGCGCACGACCCCCGAGGCCATCGACCTGCAGGCCACGTTCGCGGCGATGCGCGACGGCGGTGACCGCGCGTGCGTCATGGAGGTCAGCTCCCATGCCCTCGAGCTGCGGCGGGCCGACGCGATCCACTGGGACGTCGCCGTCTTCACCAACCTGACCCAGGACCATCTCGACTTCCATCCGACGATGGAGGACTACTTCGCGGCCAAGCGCCGGCTGTTCGAGGCGGCGCCGGGCGTTTCGGTCATCAACGTCGACGACCCATACGGCCGGCGGCTGGCCGAGGGGCTCCCGCGTGCTGTGACCTACGGCATCGAGGCGCCCTCCGCCGCGCTGCGGGCCGAGGACGTGCGCTTCGACCTGCAGGGCTCGTCCTTCCGCCTGGGCGGCACCGAGTTCTCCGTCCCGCTCCCCGGCCGCTTCAACGTCCTGAACGCGCTCGCCGCGATCGCGTCCGCGCGGGCCCTGGGGATCGGCGACGCGACGATCGCCGCCGCGCTTGCGGAAGCCGCGCGGGCGCCGGGACGATTCGAGCCGATCGACGAGGGGCAGCCCTTCGCGGTGCTCGTGGACTACGCCCACACCCCGGATTCGCTCGACAACGTCTTGCGCGCCGCCCGAGCACTGACCGGCGGCCGCGTGCTGAGCGTCTTCGGCTGCGGCGGAGACCGCGATCGCGGCAAGCGCCCGCAGATGGGCGAGATCTCGGCGCGGCTCGCCGACCACACCGTCGTGACCAGCGACAACCCGCGCTCCGAGGACCCGCAGGCGATCGTCGACGAGATCATGGCCGGGATCGTCGACCGCGGCGAGGTGGAGGCGATCGTCGACCGGCGCGAGGCGATCGCGGCGGCGGTGGCGCAGGCACGGCCGGGCGACGTCGTCGTCATCGCGGGCAAGGGGCACGAGCAGGGTCAGGAGTTCGCCGGGGGCGAGAAGCTGCCGTTCGATGATGCGACCGTCGCGCGGGACGCGCTGCGGGCGCTGGCGGGGACGACGTCCTCCTGATGCGCGACTGGACCGCCCAGCAGGTCGCCGACGCGGCGCGTGCTCAGCTGGTGGCCGGCGCCGCGACGGGCGGGCCGTCGCGGGTGACGATCGACTCGCGCGACGTCGGTCCCGGCGATCTCTTCGTCGGTCTTCCCGGCACTCGCGTGGACGGTGGGACGTTCGCCGCGCAGGCGCTCGCCGACGGAGCGTGGGGCGTGCTCGTCTCGCCGGACCATGCGGACGTGAGCGGCCCGGGTGCGGTGCTCGTCAGCGAGGAGCCGCTCGTGGCGCTGCAGACCCTTGCGACGGCCTGGCGGCGCGCTCTCGGCGCGAAGGTGATCGGGATCACCGGCTCGACCGGCAAGACGTCGACGAAGGACGTCCTCGCCGGAATGCTCGGCCCACACCTGCGGACCGTCGCGACGGCGCAGAACCTGAACACCGAGATCGGGCTGCCCCTCACCATCCTCGGAGCGCCTCCGGGCACGGAGGCGCTCGTGCTCGAGATGGCGATGCGCGGCCCCGACCAGATCGCCGAGCTGGCGGAGATCGCCGAGCCGGACGTCGGCGTGATCGTGAACGTGGGCCCGGTCCACGTCGAGCTGCTGGGCAGCGAGGACGCGGTCGTCGCCGCGAAGGCGGAGCTGATCGAAGGGCTCGCGCCCGGCACCACCGCGATCGTCCCGGCGGCCGAGCCGCGGCTGGAACGCTGGCGCCGCGACGACGTGCGATGGGTCACGTTCGGGTCGGGCGGCGACGTCGCCGATCTGGGCGCCGTCGAGCTGCCGTTCGCCTCGGCCCACATGCGCCTGAATGCGCTTGCCGCACTGGCCGCGGCACGGGCGATCGGGGTCGAGCCGGCCGGGCCCGTCGAGGTGGCCCTCAGTGCCATGCGGGGGCAGCGCCTGGAGCTCCCCGGCGGGGTGACAGTCGTCAACGACTGCTACAACGCCAACCCGA
>JAEMSV010000168.1 GCA_016462625.1 Solirubrobacteraceae bacterium
CCCACACCCGCCGCGACCCCGGCCGCGCCGCCCAAGCCCCCGACGGGCCTGCAGCGCGGCTCCCTGCTGCGCCGCGCGAACTTCATCGTCGCGCTGCGGCAGCTGCGCAAGAAGGCCGGCGGCAAGCCGCGCAACGTCCGCGTCGAGGCGGCCCGCATCGACATCCAGCTGATCCTCAACGACGGGCGCATGCGCAGCGCGCAGGCGAGCTGGGACGGCGAGGTGCGCATCTTCAGCACGACCGCCACGCCCATCGCCGGGCTGAAGGGCTACGCGTGGTCGAGGATCGATCGCAGCGCACCGCAGCGCATGGTCCGCAGCGCGACCGGCCGCGCCCGCAAGCCCGCCTCGGCCTTCAACTACGCGGTGCTGCTCGACCCCGACACCATCGGGTGGTCGGCGTTCCTGAAGACCGGCCAGGCGTTCAACGCCGACGCGTCGGGGCATATCCGCCGCCAGATCAGCTGACGTCCACCCTGCGAAAAGTGGTTGCGAGCGCACCTACTTGGGTAAGCTCGCGCCATCGCCACGCGCTCGCACAGCGATCTCTCCGACACGACCCCGCTCACCGCGGCGAGGCCGGGGATCGCTGCGCCCGCGACGACCCGTCCGGTCGGCGTCGCCGCGAAGGTCGAGCGCCTGCTCGGTGACCTGAGCCCCGGCCTCGCCGCCCGGCCGTTCACGCTGCGGTTCTGGGACGGCTCCCAGCTGCTGCCCACCGAAGACGACGGACAGCCGCCGCTGACGATCGTCATCGGCCGCGATGCGCTCGGCCACCTCCTGCACCGCCCGGACTCACTCGGCCTGATCCGCGCGTGGATCACCGGCGCGATCGACCTCGAAGGCGACTTCGAGCAGGCGCTGCTGCTGCGCAACCGCTACGGCGGACTGACGATCGATCGCCGCACGAAGCTGCGCGCCCTCGGCCAGGCCGCCCGCATCGGCGGCTGGCGGCTGCTGCGCCGCCCTGCGATCCCCGAGTCCGAGGCGAAAGTCGGCGGCGGCCTGCATTCGCTGGGGCGCGACCGCGAGGCGATCACGTTCCACTACGACGTCTCGAATCGCTTCTACGAGATCCAGCTCGGCCCGTCCATGGTCTACTCCTGCGCCGTCTTCGCCGATTCGGACGAGTCGCTCGAGGCCGCCCAGGAGCGCAAGCTCCACCGCATCTGCCAGAAGCTGCGACTCAAGGAGGGGGAGCGGCTGCTCGACATCGGCTGCGGCTGGGGCTCCCTCCTGATCCACGCCGCGCAGCACTACGGCGTGCAGGGCGTCGGCGTCACGATCTCCGACGCGCAGGCCGAGCTCGCCCGCGAGCGCATCCGCGACGCGGGCCTGGCCGACCGACTCGAGGTTCGCGTCGCCGACTACCGGACCGTCGACGACGGGCCGTACGACAAGGTCGTGAGCGTCGGGATGTCCGAGCACGTCGGCAGCGAGCAGATGGGGACCTACCTCGCCCAGCTGCGGCAACTCGTGCGGCCCGGCGGCCTCGTCCTGAACCACGCGATCGGCCGTCTGTACTCGAACGCCGGCGGCCCCGACAGCTTCACGTCGCGCTACGTGTTCCCCGACGGCGAGCTGCTGCGTCTCGGCGACCTCGTCGCGCGGATGGAGCACGCCGGGCTCGAGGTCCGCGACGTCGAGTCCCTGCGCGAGCACTACGCGCTGACCCTGCGGGCATGGCTGAAGAACATGGCGGCGCAGCGATCCGAGGTGATCGCCGCGATCGGCGAGCAGCGCGAACGGGTCTGGCGCGCGCACCACGCGGGGGCGGCTCAGGGCTTCGAGAGCGGCGGGATCACGATCCACCAGGTGCTGATGGTGCGCCCCGACGAGGCGCACGAGCTCCCGCCGGTGCGGGCGCTCTGAGTCACGCCGGTTCTGCCGCGGCCCGCGGATCCTCGCCGGTCCATCGCCGCCCAAGCCACAGCGCGACGTAGACCAGCCCGACAAGCACGGGTACCTCGATCAGCGGACCGACGACGCCCGCGAGGGCTTGCCCCGACGCCGCGCCGAAGACGCCGACCGCGACGGCGATCGCCAGCTCGAAGTTGTTCGACGCCGCGGTAAACGACAGCGACACGGTCCGGCCGTATCCCAGCCCGAGTGCCCGTCCCGCCCAGAACGCGGTGAAGAACATCACGAGGAAGTACACGAGGAGCGGCACGGAGATCAGGACGACATCGAGCGGACTGCTCGTGATCGCCTCGCCCTGGATGGCGAACAGCATCACGATCGTGAAGAGGAGCCCGTACAGCGCCCACGGGCCGATGCGGGGGAGGAACTCCTGCACGTACCACGCCTCGCCCCGCCGCCGGATGCCGATGCGTCGGGTCAGGTACCCCGCCGCCAGCGGGATCCCGAGGAAGATCAGCACCGTGCGCGCAACCTCCCACATCGAGACCTCGAAGCCCTGGGTGTCGAGGCCCAGCAGCCCGGGCAGCGCCGTGAGGTAGAACCAGCCGAGCAGCGAGTAGGCGACGATCTGGAACAGCGAGTTGATCGCGACGAGCAGCGCCGTCGCCTCGCCGTCCCCGCACGCGAGATCGCTCCAGATGAGCACCATCGCGATGCACCGTGCGAGCCCGACGATGATGAGCCCGGTCCGGTACTCGGGATGGTCGGCGAGGAAGATCCACGCGAGCGCGAACATCAGCAGGGGACCGATGACCCAGTTGAGGACGAGCGACGCCCAGAGCAGGCGGCGCTCACCGGTCAGCCGACCCAGCTCCTCGTACCGCACCTTCGCGAGGACCGGATACATCATGAGCAGCAGCCCGAGCGCGATGGGCAGAGAGACGGTGCCGATCCGCATGTCGTCCAGGGCGTCGTCGAATCCCGGGACGAGCGCGCCGAGCGCGAGTCCGGCCGCCATTGCGAGGCCGATCCAGAGCGGCAGCAGGCGGTCGAGCGTCGACAGGCGGCTCATGCCGGCGACACGACCGACCGCCGGACTGGTGCGTGCGTGGGCAGCAGCCGAGAGAGCACCCCGGCCAGAAGCACGAAGACCACGGACGCCCAGAGGCAGGCCTCCAGCCCGTGCCACTGGTACAGCAGCCCCGACAGCACGGTGCCGAGCAGACGCCCGAACGCGTTGGCCATGTAATAGAAGCCGACGTTCATCGCGACCCGGTCGCCGTCGGCGTAGGCGAGGATCAGGTACGAGTGGACCGCGGAGTTCATCGCGAACACGACGCCGAACGCGATAAGCCCGGCCACGATCACGATGGTCGGCGTCACGCCCGCGGCCAGCGCGATCGCGATGCCCGCCGGGAACGCCGCAAGCGCGAACGCGAGCCAGGTGGCGGCGCCTCCATCAGGATCGCGCACGAACCGCGGGGCGGACGCCTGCACGATGCCGTAGCCGATCACCCACACGGCGAGGAACGCACCCACCTGCCAGAAGCTCCAATCCAGCACCGTGCGAAGGTAGACGGGGAGACCGACGACGAACCACACGTCGCGCGAGGCGAACAGAAACACCCGCGCCGCGGCGAGGACGTTCACCGCGCGGTTGTTCGAGAACATCTGGCGGAACTTGGCGGTGGCGTCGGGGCGGCCCAGCTCACCCCTCATGAGGACCAGCACGAGGATGAGCGCGCCGGCGACCAGACCGGCCAAGACGAGGAGCGCCGTGTCGAAGCTCGTCAGGGTGAGCAGCGCGCCACCGAGGAAGAAGCCGACGCCCTTCAGCGCGTTCTTCGAGCCCGTCAGGATCGCGACCCAGCGGTACAGCGTTCCCGGGGCATCCTCGGGCACGATGAGCTTGACCGCGCTCTTCGAGCTCATCTTCGTGAGGTCCTTGGCGATGCCGCTCAGCCCCTGGGACACCATCACGTACGGAACGACCAGCCAGGGATCGGGCGCGAGCGCGAGCATCCCGATCGCGGCCAGCTGCACCGACAGACCGCCCACCAGCGTGCTGCGCAGCCCGAACCGCGCCGCGACCCAGCCCCCGACGAGATTCGTGACGATGCCGAAGACCTCGTAGAAGAGGAACAGCATCGCGACCTCGATCGGCGAGTACTCCTGCTCGTAGAAGAAGAAGAGGACGAGCAGGCGCAGGGCCCCATCGGTGACCGTGTCGGCCCAGTACGCGCCGGTCACGATCGCGTAGTTGCGCAGGTCGCCCTGCTGCGCGCTCACGGAGCCAGGGCCTCCCCCACGATGGCGGCCAGTTCGACGAGGCGGTTGGCGTAGCCCCATTCGTTGTCGTACCAGGCGAGCACCTTGACCTGGGTCCCGTCGATCACCATGGTCGAGGGGGCATCCACGATGCTGGACCGCGGATCGTTGACGTAGTCGACCGAGACGAGCGGGCGTTCCTCGTACCCCAGGATCCCGGCGAGTCCGTCTTCCGCCGCGGTGCGCAGCAGACCGTTGACCTCCTCGGCGGTGGTGGGACGCGCGACGTCGAACACGCAGTCCGTCAACGACGCGTTGAGGAGCGGCACCCGGACCGCCAGCCCGTTCAGCTTGCCCTCCAGCTCGGGGAAGATCAGGCCGATCGCCGTCGCACTGCCGGTGGTCGTCGGGATCAGCGACATCCCGGCCGCCCGCGCGCGGCGCAGGTCCTTGTGCGGCGCGTCGACGATCGTCTGTGTGTTGGTGAGGTCGTGCAGCGTCGTGATCGCGCCGCGTTCGATCCCGAGCCCTTCGTGCAGCACCTTGACGACCGGAGCCAGGCAGTTCGTCGTGCACGACGCGGCCGTCACGACGTCGAAGACGGCATCGTCGTAGCGGTCGTCGTTTACTCCGACGACGACGTTCAGCGCGCGGTCGTCCTTCACGGGCGCCGCGACGATGACCTTGCGCACACCGGCGGCGAAGTACGGCTGCAGGCTCTCGATCGTGCGGAACCTCCCCGTGCACTCGAGCACGATGTCGACGCCGTCCCACGACACGTCACCCGGAGCCCCGTGGCTGCTGTGGGCGAGGCTCGTCCCCTCCACCGCGAGGATCTCGCCTTCACCGTGAACCTCGCGGTCCCAGCGGCCATGCACGGAGTCGAACGTGAGCAGGTGGCCCGACGTCGCGGCGTCCCCATGGAGCTCGTTGACGCGACTGAACGTCAGGTCGTCCCGCCCCCACCCGGCGCGGAGGGCAAGCCGGCCCATGCGTCCGAAGCCGTTGATCGCGATCGTGGTCATCGTCCGGACGGTATTCCATCGACGAACGTCGCTGCAATGGTCTTCACGCGGACTTCACAGCCTGGCCGGACTCCGCCACGTGTGCGACGATCCATCGATGCCCGTCGATCTGGAGTTGGCCCCGAAGACCAAGCGCCCCAAGGGCGAGCCGTGCTGCGAGCCGATCGTCTATCCGGACGTCGAGCGGCCCGATGCCGTCCGCATGGCGGCACTCGCGAAGGCCCTCGGCGACCCGATCAGGCTTCAGCTCGTGGACGTCCTGCGCAAGCATGCCGGCCAGGTCTGCGTCTGCGAGCTCGTCCCCCTGTTCGACATCGCCCAGCCGACCCTGAGCCACCACCTCAAGAAGCTGCGCGAGGCCGGGATCGTCGACTCCGAGCGCCGCGGCCTCTGGGCCTACTACTACGTCGTCCCGGATGCACTGGCGCCGCTCGAGGCCTGGCTCGGAAACACCTGACGCCCAGTCGGCTGCGGAGCTGAAGTCAGCGCAGCTCGACGACGGCGCTGTTGCGCCGGTGCATGGCCTTGGCAAACAGCCCGGCGGTGCCGAGCATGAACGAGCTGTAGACCGCCGCCGGCACGGCGAGCTCCTCGTCGATCGTCGCCCCGATCGCGACCGCCAGCGCGGCGTTGTGCACGCCGAGCTCGATGGCGATCGCGGTGGCCTGACGCCCGTCGAGGCGCACCGCGCGCGCCACGAGGAAGCTGATCGTCATGGCCGCGACGTTCAGCGCGAGCGCGGCGGCGAACACGACGCCGAGGTGGTCGAACACGATCGACGCGTGCGCAGCGATCGCGGCGACGATGATCAGCGCGAAGACGACGATCGCCGTCCGCTTGATCGTCCCCGCATGCTCCGCGACCCACTCCGGGTGCCTCGAGCCCGCGTAGAGCCCGATCATCAGCGGCACCACCGTCGTGACGAACACCCGCGCGACGATGACCGGCATCGAGATCTCGTCGGTCAGCCCGGTCGCGTCGAAGTGCTCGGACGCCAGGCCGACGTAGAGCGGCACCGTGATGACCGCAGCCAGGCTGCTGATCGCGGTCATCGTGATCGAGAGCGCCGTGTCGCCCTTCGCGAGGTGCGTGAGCAGGTTCGCCATGGTCCCGCCGGGCGCGGCGCCGAGCAGGACGAGGCCCACCGCGAGCACGGGCTCGAGGTCGAACAGCTCGGCGATTCCGAGCGCGAGCAGCGGCGCGACGATCGCGAGGTTGATCATCCCCACCGCGACACCCCGCG
>JAEMSV010000169.1:0-2846 GCA_016462625.1 Solirubrobacteraceae bacterium
AGATCACCATCAAGAAGGACTCGGCCGAGGTCGAGGTCAACATCAACACCGCCCGCCCCGGCATCGTGATCGGCAAGTCCGGTTCCGAGGTCGACGCGTTGCGGCGTGACCTCCACGCGATCACCGGTAAGGCGATCAAGGTCAACATCCTCGAGATCAAGCGTCCTGAGCTGGACTCGAACCTCGTGGCCCAGTCCGTCGGCGAGCAGCTGCAGAATCGCGTGGCGTTCCGCCGTGCGATGAAGCGCGCGCTGACCAGCGCGATGCGCTCTGGCGCCAAGGGCTGCAAGATCCAGGTGTCCGGCCGCCTTGGCGGCGCGGAGATGGCGCGTACGGAGATGTACTCCGATGGCCGTGTCCCGCTGCACACGCTGCGTGCCGACATCGACTACGGCTTCTACGAGGCCCGCACCACCTTCGGCCGTATCGGCGTGAAGGTGTGGATCAACAAGGGCGAGATCATGCCCGAGGGCTTCTCTGGCGTGGATCTCACCGAGATCGACGCTCCCCCGCCGAATCGCGATCGCGACGACCGCAACCGTGGTCGCGGCGGCCGTGACGGCCGTGACGGTCGTGGCCGCGGTGGCCGTGGCCGTGGCGGTCAGGGCGGCGGTCCCGGCGGTCGTGGGCCCGGTGGCCCCGGCGGTCCCGGTGGCCGTGGTGGCGGCGGCGGTGGTCGCGGTCCGGGTGGCGGCGGTGGCGGTCGTGGGCCTGGTGGCCCCGGCGGTGGCGGTCGCGGTCCCGGTGGCGGCGGCGGTCGTCCCGGAGGTGGTCGCTGATGCTCGCTCCGAAGCGCGTCAAGCACCGCAAGCAGCATCGCGGTCGTCGTGCCGGCTACTCCCGTGGGCAGACCACGGTGCAGTTCGGCGAGTACGGCATCAAGTCCCTCGACGCCGGTTGGATCACCAACCGTCAGATCGAGGCTGCACGTATTGCCATGACCCGCAAGATCAAGCGTGGCGGCAAGGTGTGGATCAACGTCTTCCCGGACAAGCCCGTCACGAAGAAGCCGGCCGAGACCCGCATGGGTTCCGGTAAGGGCAACCCGGAGGGCTGGGTCTGCGTCGTCAAGCCCGGCCGTGTCATGTTCGAGCTGGCCGGTGTCCCCGAGCCCCTCGCCCGTGAGGCCATGCGCCTGGCGGGTCACAAGCTGCCGGTCAAGACGAAGTTCGTCACGCGGGAGGATGGACAGTGAGCACTGGCGCTGACCTCCGCGAGCTCGACGAGACCTCGCTGACCAAGAAGATCGCCGAGCAGCGCCGTGAGCTGTTCGGGCTGCGGTTCTCCCACGCCACCGGCGAGCTGGAGAACACCGCGGCCCTGCGCAGCGCCAAGCGTGAGCTGGCGCGTGCGCTGACCGTCGCTCGCGAGCGCGGCATCACCGTTCCGACCAACCAGAAGAGCTAATGGCTGACGAAGAGACCCCCGAGGTCGAGCCGACCGAGGAGACCGCTGCCGCTGCGGAAGCAGAGGCTGTCGAGTCCTCGGACGAGACCCCCGCGGCTGAGGCGCCTGAAGAGGCTGCCGAGCCCGAAGAGAAGCTCCATCCCAAGGAAGCGCGCAAGCGTGCCCGTTCCCGTTCCGCCGAGCCTGCGAAGGCCACGCGCACGAACGAGGATCGCCAGGCCGAGCGCGTCGCAGTGCGCAAGGCCAAGGCCGTTGCGCGCAAGCGCCGCCGGGATCAGGAGAAGGCCAAGAAGACGGAGAAGGGCGAGGGCACGCCTCCGGCCGAGAAGGTCGCCGGCAACCCGCAGGTGCGTCGTGGCACCGTCGTGTCGGCCAAGCCCGACAAGACGATCACGGTCCGCATCGACACCTCCCGTCGGCACCGCAAGTACGAGAAGATCGTGCGCAGCTCGACCACGCTGCACGTCCATGACGAGACGAATGACGCCAACGAGGGCGACACCGTCCAGGTCATCGAGTGCCGTCCGCTGTCGCGGCTGAAGCGCTGGAAGCTCGTCGAAGTCCTGGAGCGCGCCAAGTGATCCAGAACGAGACCCGACTCCGCGTCGCCGACAACACCGGCGCCCGCGAGATCCTCTGCATCCGCGTGCAGGGCGGCTCCAAGCGCCGCTACGCCGGCGTGGGGGACATCATCACCGCGACCGTCAAGACGGCAACGCCGCAGGGCACCGTCAAGAAGGGCGAGGTCGTCAAGGCCGTCGTCGTCCGGACGAAGAAGTCGTTCGGCCGTGCCGATGGCACGTACATCGGCTTCGACGAGAACGCCGCCGTCATCATCGACGCGCAGAACAACCCGCGCGGGACCCGCATCTTCGGTCCCGTCGCTCGTGAGCTGCGCGACGCGAACTTCATGAAGATCATCTCGCTCGCTCCGGAGGTGCTCTAGCCATGGCGCTGCGCATCAAGACGGACGACGAGGTCATCGTCATCTCCGGCAAGGACAAGGGCAAGACCGGCAAGGTCCTGCGTGTCGAGGCCGAGAACGATCGGGTCATCGTCGAGGGCCTGAACATCATCAAGCGCCACCAGCGTCCCCAGCCGGGTTCGACCCAGCCGGGCGGCGTCATCGAGCGCGAGGCGTCGATCCACGTGTCGAACGTCGCGCTGCTGGACCCCAAGTCGAACAAGCCGACGCGCATCGGCGTCGAGGTCCGCGACGGCAAGCGCGTCCGCGTTGCCAAGCGCAGCGGAGAGGTGATCTAGATGGCGACCGAGCAGCAGATTCCGCCCGCCCGCCTGAAGATCCGCTATCGCGACGAGATCAAGCCCAAGCTCATCGAGCGCTTCGGCTACACGTCCTCGATGCAGGCGCCGGAGCTCATCAAGATCACCGTGAACATGGGTGTCGGCGAGGCCAAGCAGGACTCGAAGATGCTCGA
>JAEMSV010000169.1:2946-6349 GCA_016462625.1 Solirubrobacteraceae bacterium
TACGACGCCATCGACCAGGTGCGCGGTCTCGACATCACCATCACGACATCGGCGAAGACCGACGAGGAGGCGCGGGCTCTACTCGAGGAGTTCGGCATGCCGTTCGCCAAGGAGAGCAACTAGCATGGCCAAGACCTCGCAGTGGGTGCGCCAGCAGCGCCCCGCGAAGTACAAGACCCGCGAGTACACGCGTTGTCGCCGCTGCGGCCGCTCTCGTGCCGTCTACCGGAAGTTCGGCGTCTGCCGTATCTGCCTCCGGGAGCTCGCGCACAACGGTTACATCCCCGGTATGACGAAGTCGTCCTGGTAACGACGCGAACGATTCTCCATGAGTTCAAGCACTGATCCCATCGCCGACTTCCTGACCCGGATCCGTAACGCGATCCAGGCCGCCCACGAGACCGTGGACATTCCCGCTTCGAAGCTGAAGACGGAGTGCGCGCGCATTCTCAAGGAAGAGGGCTACATCAAGGCCTACGAGGTGGAGGCGCCCAACGCCGACCACCCCGGCGAGATCCTCCGTGTCTCGCTGAAGTACACCTCCGACCGTCGCTCGGCCATCAATGGCCTGCGTCGCGTGTCGCGTCCCGGTCGCCGGTCCTACGCGGGTTCGAAGAACCTGCCCAAGGTCCAGGGCGGTATGGGCACGATCATCGTGTCGACCTCGAAGGGCGTCCTGACGGGCCATGCGGCTCGCCAACAGGGCGTCGGTGGCGAGATCGTCGCCGAGGTCTGGTAGCGCCATGTCCCGTATCGGCCGCAAGCCCATTCCCGTACCCGACGGCGTCACCATCACGATCGAGCCCGAGCTCGTCACCGTGAAGGGCCCGAAGGGCGAGCTCTCCGAGCGCGTCAACCGCGACATCACCGTGTCGCAGGACGACGGCGTGCTCACCGTGTCCCGTCCGACGGACCGCGGCGAGCACCGTGCACTGCACGGGCTCACGCGCTCCCTCGTGGCCAACATGGTCGAGGGCGTCACCAACGGCTACGTCAAGCAGCTCGACATCCAGGGTGTCGGCTACCGCGCAGCGCTCAAGGGCAAGAACCTCGAGCTCGCGCTCGGCTACAGCCACCCGGTGCCGATCGAGGCGCCGGAGGGCATCGAGTTCGAAGTGCCCCAGCCGACGAAGGTCATCGTCAAGGGCATCTCCAAGCAGCAGGTCGGCGAGATCGCCGCCATCATCCGCAAGCAGCGTCCGCCGGAGCCCTACAAGGGCAAGGGCATTCGCTACGAAGGCGAGTACGTCGCCAGGAAGGTGGGCAAGCGCGCATGAGCGTCAAGACCCCCCAGGCGCGTCGCCTCAAGCGTCGTCGCCGCGTGCGTGCGAAGGTCATTGGGACCGCCACGCGCCCCCGCATCTCCGTCTTCAAGTCCAACCGGGGCATCTCCGCCCAGCTCATCGACGACGAGGCCGGTCGCACGATCGCTTCGGTCCAGTGGACCGAAGCCGACCTGCGCGACCTCAAGGCCGCCGACGCCGCTGGCAAGAGCGGTGAGCTCCTCGCTGAGCGTGCGAAGGCCGCCGGCATCGAGCGCGCGGTCTTCGACCGCGGCGGCTACCAGTACCACGGACGCGTCAAGGCTTTCGCCGAGGGCGTCCGCGAGGGAGGCCTCGCCGTATGAGCATTGAGGAACATGTCGACCGCGCGGTCAGCCCCGCGGGCTTTGACCTGCAGGAGCGGGTCGTCGAGATCAACCGCGTCGCGAAGGTCGTCAAGGGCGGCCGTCGCTTCTCCTTCACCGCGCTCGTCGTGGTGGGCGATGAAGAGAGCGTCGTCGGCGTCGGCTACGGCAAGGCCAACGAGGTCCCGCTCGCCATCCAGAAGGGTGTCGACCAGGCCAAGAAGAACCTCTTCAAGGTCCCGAAGCACGGTTCGACCATCACGCATCAGACGCTCGGCATCTACGGTGCCGGTCGCGTGCTGCTGAAGCCGGCTTCGCCGGGTACCGGCGTCATCGCCGGCGGCGGCGTCCGCGCGGTGCTGGAGCTCGCGGGCATCCACGACATCCTGAGCAAGTCGCTCGGGTCGCAGAATCCGATCAATCTCGTCAAGGCGACGGTTGCCGGCCTGCAGAGCCTGCGCAAGCCCGAGGAGGTCGCGGAGCTCCGCGGCCTGTCCGTCAACCGCGTCCTCGGCCTCGGTGCCACGGAGGAGACGGTCAACGGCACGATCTCGGCTGACGGCGAGGCTCCGGCCGAGGTTGCCCCGGAGACTGCCGAATCGGCTGGCGCCGATTCGGTGGAGGCGCCCGCATGAGCGCCCTGAAGGTCACCCAGACCAAGTCCAAGAACGGCGCGAACCACGCGCAGCGCGAGTCGCTGCGTACGCTCGGGCTGCGCAAGATCGGCCAGACCGTCGAGGTCAACGACACGCCGGCCGCGCGCGGGGTCCTGCACCGCGTCCGCCATCTCGTGAAGGTCAGCGATGAGTCCTGAGAAGAAGCCCGAAGAGACCGAGCCCCGGATCGGCCTGAACACCCTCGCGCCCGCTCCGGGCAGCCGTAAGCCGCGCAAGCGCGTCGGCCGCGGTGAGGGCTCCGGCCTGGGCAAGACGGCCGGCCGTGGCCAGAAGGGCTACGGCTCGCGCTCCGGCGCGAAGGATCGTGCGCGCTTCGAGGGTGGTCAGATGCCCATCCACATGCGGATGCGCAAGCTGCGCGGCCCGACGAAGAAGATGTCGATGCCGTTCGAGCCGTTCCGGACGCACACGCAGCCGGTGAACGTGCAGGACCTCGAGGCCCGCTTCGAGTCCGGCGCGGAGGTCACGGTCGAGAAGCTCATCGCCGCCGGCCTCGGCACCCGCAAGGGCGTGCCGATCAAGATCCTGGCGAAGGGCGAGATCAGCAAGCCCCTGACCGTTCACGCGCACAAGTTCAGCGCGAGCGCGCGTGCGGCCATCGAGGGTGCCGGCGGCACCGTCGTGGTCGTCGAGTAGCGCACGCCCGACAGGCAGCACGACGTACTTCGAGAGCCCCGTTCGCCGACGGGGCTCTCTCGTTTCCACTCGGCTACGCTTCGAACCTCCCCATGATCTCCACGATCCTCAGCGCCTTCACCGTCAAGGACATCCGCAACAAGCTGCTGTTCACGGCGGCGATGCTCGCGCTCTATCGCTTCGGCGCGCACATTCCCGTGCCGGGCGTCAGCACGGAGGCCGTGGAGTCGGTGCAGGAGCAGTTCGGCGGCGGCGGCGTCCTGAGCTTCCTGAACACGTTCAGCGGCGGCGGCCTGAGCCGGATCGCGCTGTTCGCGCTGGGCATCATGCCCTACATCACCGCGTCGATCATCCTGCAGCTGCTGACCGTCGTGGTGCCCTCGCTGGAGAAGCTCTCGAAGGAGGGCGAGGTCGGCCAGCAGAAGATCACGCAGTACACGCGCTACCTCACCGTCGGCCTCGC
>JAEMSV010000339.1 GCA_016462625.1 Solirubrobacteraceae bacterium
ACCTTGGGCGGGGCGTCGTCGGATCCCGACGTCTCGAGCTTGGGCCCGCCGTCGCCCTTCCCGGCCCGTTCGACGTGAATGACGCCGCCGGCCGCCGCGCCCTTCGGTACCGACTTCGAGCACTCCACGGGGCCGGTGCCGTACCGCACGTCGGCGGGAACGCCGGCCGCGCGCAGCTGACGCTCGAGCCCCGCGGCGTCCTCGGGGCTGTGGATGGTGACCGAGATCGTCCCGTCGGAACTCGGTTCGACCGCGTAGGCGGTCTCCGGGCCGTCGCCGCTGGTGGCAATGACGATCGCCGCGGCGGTGGCGGCCGCGACCGCGATCCCCGCACCTGGGAGGGCGAGGCGCATGCGACGGCGCGGTCGCGGTGCGGGCGCGCCGTTGGCTGGGCTCGGGCGCTCGGCGACGACCTGGCGCAGTTCGGTGAGGAGACGGTCCTCGAAGTCCGGAAGCTGGGCGGGCATGTCAGGCCTCCATCGGGGTCAGGGTGGGTGCGTCGGTCTCGGTGAGCCGATCACGCAGGGCGGACCGCGCTCGGTGCAGGCGCACGCGGGCGGTGACGGCGCGGATGCCGAGCGCGTCGGCGGCCTCGCTGACGCGCAGCTCGTCGAGCGCGACGAGCTCGAGCACTGCGCGCTCGGGGTCGGGCAGGGCGTTCATCGCCTCGTACAGCTCCCGCGCCTGCGCTTCGGCGTCGATGCGCTCCTGGAGCCGCGCGACGTCGTCGGGTTGGAGGAGTCGGCGTCCGTGGATCCGGGCGTTGGCCCGCTGCTCGCGGGCCGCGCGCCGGCGGCTTGCCGACACCGTCGTCTGCGCGATGCCGTACAGCCACGCCACGGGGGTACCGCGTTCGTGGCGATAGGTATGCGCGCTGTCGATCGCGGCGAGGAAGACCTCGGCCGTCAGGTCGGCCGCGAGGTCGGGACTGTCGACCCGCCGGGCGATGAAGCGCTCGACGGCGGTGACGTGCGCTCGGTAGAAGACCTCGAAGACGTCTGGGTCATCACCGATGCGCGATAGCTGATCGGGGCTCATGCCTGTACTTGGTCGCACGGGCCCGAAGCGTTTCGGACGCCCGTAAACGCCAGGTGTGGACGCCGTCAGGAGGCGATGGCGGTGTGGTGCCCCGCGGAGCGGAGCTTGCGCTTCTGCTTGTCGTCGTACAGCCGCTTGTCGGCCACGCGCAGCAGCTCGGAGGCGTCTTCGCCGCCGACCAGCTCGACCCGGCCGCAGGACGCGCCGACGTCGTAGCCGCCGGTCTGCTCGGTGAGCGCCTCGCGCGCTCGCTCGATCGCGGCGTACAGCGGCTCGTCCGCGGTGCTGAGCACCACGCAGAACTCGTCGCCGCCGAGGCGGTAGGCGCGGCCGGTGTCGCCGACGACATCGGCGAGCCGGCTCCCGAGGAAGCGGAGCAGGTCGTCGCCCTCGTGATGGCCGAATCGGTCGTTGACCGCCTTGAAGCCGTCGAGATCGAACATCGCGACCGCCGTCGGGGTCGTGGGCGGCGTCGCCAGCAGCGTTGCGAGGTCGTCGAAGAGCCGGCGGCGGTTGCCCAGTCCGGTCAGCTCGTCGGTGATCGCGTCGAGGTGGTTGCGCCGCAGGGCGGATTCGAGCTCGTACTTCAGCGCGGCGACGACGACCGCGACGCCGATGAAGGACCCCATCAGCATCGTGAACAGCGTGACGGGCTTGACCGTCGCCGGGCCGATCGCGATGACGATCGCCATGACGATGCAGGCCTG
>JAEMSV010000170.1 GCA_016462625.1 Solirubrobacteraceae bacterium
CCCTGGCCGCTCTGCGGCGGCTGGGGGCGGTCACCCTCTCCACCGATGAGGTGGTCCATGAGCTCTACCGCGGCCCCGAGGTCCGGGACGCCGTGGTCGCGCGCTGGGGCGCCGACGTCGCCCCCAACGGCGAGGTCGACCGCGCCGCGGTCGCGACGCACGCCTTCGCAGCGCCCGAGGAGCGCGCCTGGCTCGAGCAGCTGATCTGGCCGCTCGTCGGCCAGCGCGTCATGGCATTCCGCGCGGAGGCCGATGCCGCCGAGCCGGCGCCCCCCGCCGCCGTCGTGGAGACCCCGCTGCTGTTCGAGGCCGGTATGGACGCCGCGTACGACGCGACCGTCGCCGTCATCGCTCCGGAGGAGGTGCGGGCGGCCCGGGCCGAGGCGCGGGGGCACGCCGCCGTCGACGAGCGGGCGGCCCGTCAGCTCAGCCAGGAGGAGAAGGCGAGCCGGGCGACGTACGCTGTGGTCAACGACGGCTCCGTCGAGGAGCTGGAAGCGAAGTTGTCGGACGTCCTCGCCAAGCTGTAGTCCTTCGTCCATGAGCGCCCGTCCCACCGCCCACCAGCTGCGCAGTGGCAGCTCGCGCCGGCGCCCCTCAGGCGCCGCGGCCGAGCGACGCCGCAGTGTGCGGCGACGGCGCCTCGCGATCATCGTGGTCGCGCTTCTGGCGGCTGCGGTCGGCGCGGTGACCCTCGCGCCCCAAGTGCACCACGCGGCAGAGGAGATCTCACTCCCGCTGCGCCACGAGGACGTCATCCGCCAGCAGGCCCAGGACAAGGGGCTCTCGCCCGAGCTGATCGCGGCGGTCATCTACACGGAGTCCCGCTTCCGCGACGAGACCTCGCCGGCGGGTGCGAAGGGCCTGATGCAGATCACCCCCGACACGGCGAAGTTCATCGCGCAGAAGTCGGGCGGCTCCGCCTTCGAGCTCCGCGACCTGGGCACCCCGCAGATCAACATCGCCTACGGCAGCTGGTACCTGCGCTACCTGCTCGACCGCTACGGCGAGAACGAGCTGCTCGCCCTCGCGGCCTACAACGGCGGGGAGGGAAACGTCGACCGCTGGCTGGGGGAGCACGGCGCGGCCGGCCGGGAGTTCACGGCGGACACGATCCCGTTCCCTGAGACCCGGCACTACGTGCAGAAGGTCGAGGAGATGAAGGGCGAGTACCGCGCGCGGTACCCCGCAGAGCTCGGGCTCTAGCACCTCCTGTCGGTGCAACCGGCATTGCGTGGGTGGCCGGAGTGTCGATGCTCTGCCAATCTGCGCGCCGCGCGCCGCCCGCAGACGGGGGTCATGGCAGGACGCGGCCCGGCGCCGACCACACCCTCCGAGCAGCTAGGACCACATCGATGCGCCCGACGTGCGCGGCCTTCGCCGCCCTGGTCGTGTGCGCGCTCGCGACTGCCGCATCGCCTGCGCACGCCGACACCTACACCGTCCATGCATGCCGCACTCCGGCCGGAGTCCCGGCCCCGGCCGCCGGCTGGCAGGGCACGAAGGCGGGAAGCGCCGAGGCGACGAACGGCTGCGCGCCGGCTGGGCTCGGCGTCGCGTTGATCGGCGGCGGTCCGTGGGATGGCGGCACCGGGGCCAACCAGCAGTTCACGGCGCCCGCGGACACGCGGATCGTGCGCGTGCGCATGCGGCGCACCACGGCCGGGCTCGCGCCGAGCGGCGGGACATCGCTGGGGTACTACCTGCGGGCCGACACCCGGATGCTCGAGGGCTGCGCGCCCGGGCCGGGCTCCAACTGCGTGGGGGATCTCACCGGTGATGTCGACGCCGCCGGACTCGACGCGGGCCTCGTGCGGTTCAACGCCGGATGCGGTGCGTTCTTCCCCGATACGTGCGGCGGCGCGCCGCTGCGCGTCGACGTGTCGGAGGCGGCGGTCACGCTGCGCGACGCGATCCCGCCGACGGTCAGCAACGTGCGGGTCTCCGACGCCGACGGGACGTCGACCAAGGTCACGCTGGGGTTCGACGCGGCGGACCGTGGGGGCGGCGTCTACCGCCGCCTCGTGAAGGTCGACGGCAAGCTGACCGCGGCCGATCCCGTCGCGGGCGAGACGTGCACCGACGCCGCGCCGGCGGACACCGATCCGTACCAGTTCGTCGCGCCGGCGCCGTGCCCGACGGTCGTAAGCGGCCTCGGGCAGACGGTCGACGTCAGCAAGCTGCCCGCGGGCGAACACGTCGTCGAGGTCCAGGTCGAGGACGCCGCGGGCAACGCCGCCACGGTCTACGGACCCGAGACCCTCCCGCGCCTGAACGGTGAGCGCATGGACGGTGCCGCCACCCAGCAGGAGGCGGTCCAGGCTGCGCTGGGCGCCCGGGTCCACGTCTACTTCCAGGCGAACAAGAAGCGCGCGTTCAGCTCGCGGTACGGGCGGCGCGTGGTCGTCCGCGGCAACCTCCGCGACGCGAAGAACCGGCCCGTCGTCGGCGCGCGGCTCGACGTCTACCACCTGGTGGGGGGCAAGAAGTCGCTCGTGAAGACCGGCCTGAAGTCCCGCAAGGGCGGGCGCATCACCGTGATCCTTCCGATGAACCTCGGGACGCGGAAGATCCAGTTCGCCTACCGCGCGCTGCGCCCGGGCAAGATCACGCACAGCCAGACGCTGAGCCTGACCGTCCGTGACGGGAAGGGGCGGCTCGTGACCAAGCCCCTGGACGCCAAGGGACCGCAGTTCTGAGCTGACGGCCCGTCCCGGATAGGGTTCGGATATGGAGACGCCCGACCATCCCGCCGTCCTCTTCGTCGAGCACTACGTGGCGCGGGGCGCGCTGTCGCTCCCGCCCCGGGCCTTGCGGATCCTGGGCCGCGGGCTGCCCGAGCCGGAGGGCCGGGCGCCCGCGCCGGACATCGCGCTGCTGCTGCGGATCATGGGGCTGACGGGTGAGCGGGCACTCGGGGAGGGCGACGATCCGGTCCGCCGGCGGGAGGCCACGCGGCGAGGCTCGGCGTCGGTCGCCGCTCGCCGTCCGGACGGCGTGACGGCGAGCGCGGCGACGGTCGCCGGCGGGGAGGGCGATCTGCCGGCGCGACTGTACGTCCCGTCGCTCGACACGGACGGGCGCCTGCTGATGTACGTGCACGGCGGCGGCTGGGTCACGGGCGACCTCGACACGCACGACACGCTGTGCCGCTTCCTCGCGGTGCAGATGCAGACGCGCGTGCTCGCGATCGACTACCGCCTGGCGCCCGAGCATCCGTACCCGGCGGCGGCCGACGACGCGCTCGCGGCGTTCGCCGACATCGTGGCGCGGGCGGCCGAGTTCGGCGCGCGCCCGGACCGCATCGCCGTCGGCGGTGACAGCGCGGGCGGCAACCTCGCGGCGGTCGTCGCGCAGCAGACAGCAGGCGCGCAGCGTCCCTCGGGCGCACTGCTGCTCTACCCGGCGTGCGACTTCACCGGCGGCGGGCCGTCGCGCGACACGTTCGCCCGGGGCTTCTTGCTGGAGAAGCCGGACATGGACTGGTGCCAGGACGCGTACGTCCCCGCCGGGACCGATCTGCAAGACGCGCGGCTGTCGCCGAAGTTCGGGGAGGTCGACGCCGACCACCCGCCGACGGTGGTCGTCACGGCAGGGTTCGACCCGCTGCGTGACGAAGGCGACGACTACGCGGCCCAACTCCGCGAGGCCGGCGTGCCCGCAGTCCTCCGTCGCTACGACGGCCTGATCCACGGCTTCGCCAATCTCACCGCGGTCAGCCCGAGCAGCCGCGAGGCGATGATCGACTGCGCCGGTGCGCTGCGGACGCTGCTGGAGCTGCCGCGCGTCGCTGCGACCGCGTAGCGCCGGGTCAGGCGGCCGAGATGGTGACGTCGGTGACCGTGATCGCGGTGGACGGGCGGATCACGATCTGCCCCGGCGTCGCACGTGTCCAGTAGAGGAATCCGTCGCCGACGGCGACCGGAGCCGGCGAGGAGGCGGCCGCCAGGGCAGCGGTCTGCGTGTTGTCGCCCATCCGGATCACCAGCGTCGAGCCGTTGACGATCAGGCTGGCGCCGGCCTGGAACGTCAGGGTGCCCAGGACCAGCGTCAGCGGGTCGCGAGAGGTGAGGAACAGCGGGCTCTCCGGGGTGATGGTGATGTTCTCGGCCGCGATCGGGGCGAGCTGCGCGGAGAAGTGGACGGCGTTGATCGGGTCGACGAACAGGCTGACGTCGCGCAGGCGCCGCGCCGGGCGGCCGTTCCTCGCACGGACCGTGTAGCGCACACCGCCTCGGATCTTGCGCGCGGAGAGGAGCTCGACGACGGTCTCGCTGTTGCGGCCGCCGCGCGTCCCGACGAGCGCCGCGTTGGGCGCGTCGCGGCCGAAGTCGCCGCGCCAGAGGTCCACGTAGGTGTCGACCGAGACGCGCGAGCTCCGGCGCTGCGGCCGGTCGTCGAAGCGCAGGATGGTCGCGGGCGTGCCCCGGAGGGTCAGGGTGAACAGGTTCCCGCGCACCGGGGTGGCGGTCGCCGTCGTGGCGGACTGCACGAACAGCTCGGAGGTCGCGGACGCCGTCGCCGGGGCGCACGCGGTCAGCGCCAGGGCGGCCAACAGGGCTCGGGCGGGTCGGGCCACGCGGAGTGTCATGTCCCTGTCCGTCGGCGCGCACCCCTCGGGATTGAGCGTTTCCGTGGCCGTCGCGGGTATTGCGGACAGTCCGTGGCCGCAACCGCCGCTACGGTGGATCCATGCCGCAGTTCCGCCTCGACACGACGTTCTCACCGACGGCCGATCAGCCGAAGGCGATCCGCCAGCTGGCTGAGGGCATCTCCAGCGGCGATCGCTTCTCGACCCTGCTCGGCGCCACCGGCACGGGCAAGACGATGACGATGGCCGCGACGATCCAGGAGCTCCAGCGCCCCACGCTCGTGATGGCGCACAACAAGACGCTCGCGGCGCAGCTCTGCAACGAGTTCCGCACGTTCTTCCCGGACAACGCCGTCGAGTACTTCGTCAGCTACTACGACTACTACCAGCCCGAGGCGTACGTCCCGTCGCGCGACCTCTACATCGAGAAGGACTCGGCCATCAACGCGGAGGTCGAGCGGCTGCGCCACGCCGCGACGGCGGCACTGTTCGCCCGCCGCGACGTGATCGTCGTCGCATCGGTCTCCTGCATCTTCGGCCTCGGCTCGCCGGAGACGTACGACATGAACATGACGCTGCTCAAGCGCGGCGAGGAAGAGGACCGCGACCGGCTCCTGCGCAAGCTCGTCCAGATCCAGTACACCCGCAACGACACCGCGCTCGGCCGGGGCACGTTCCGGGTGCGGGGGGAGACGCTCGAGGTCTTCCCGGCCTACGCCGAGACCGCCTATCGGGCGAACTTCTTCGGCGACGAGGTCGAGCACCTCTCCGAGTTCGACCCGCTCACGGGCGAGGTGCTCAAGGACGATCTCGAGCACATCGCGATCTGGCCGGCGTCGCACTACAACGTCCGCGAGGGCACGATCGAGCAGGGCGTCGAGGAGATCGGCCGCGAGCTGAACGCGCGCTGCGCCGAGCTGGAGGCCGAGGGCAAGCTGCTCGAGAGCCACCGCCTGCGCCAGCGCACCCAGTACGACATGGAGATGCTGCGGGAGATGGGCTTCTGCAACGGCATCGAGAACTACTCGCGGGTGCTCGACGCCCGGGAGCCGGGGTCGCGGCCGTACTGCCTCATCGATTACTTCCCCGACGACTTCATCTGCTTCCTCGACGAGTCGCACCAGACCGTTCCGCAGATCGGCGGCATGTACCACGGCGACCGCTCGCGCAAGCAGACGCTCGTCGACTACGGCTTCCGGCTGCCGAGCGCGATGGACAACCGCCCGCAGACGTGGGACGAGTTCCTGTCGATCACGCCGCAGATCACGTTCGTCTCCGCGACGCCCGGAGAGTTCGAGCGCAACCACTCGAGCAAGATCGTCGAGCAGATCGTCCGCCCGACGGGCATCATCGACCCGGTCGTCGACGTCCGCGAGACGAAGAACCAGATCGACGATCTGATGAACGAGGTCCGCAAGCGCGCGGACGCCGACGAGCGTGTTCTCGTCACCACGCTCACGAAGAAGATGAGCGAGGACCTGACGGACTATCTCCTCGAGATGGGCTTCAAGGTCCGGTATCTCCACTCAGAGGTCGACACGCTCGAGCGCATCCAGATCATCCGCGACCTGCGGCTCGGCACGTACGACGTGCTGGTCGGCGTCAACCTCCTGCGCGAGGGGCTCGACCTTCCCGAGGTGTCGCTCGTCGCGATCCTCGACGCCGACAAGGAGGGCTTCCTCCGCGGCGAGACGTCGCTCATCCAGAC
>JAEMSV010000171.1 GCA_016462625.1 Solirubrobacteraceae bacterium
GAGGTGCTGGTCGCATGGCGCTCCGCCTGACCGACGCCAGCCCCGATCCCGATCGTCCGTCCGGCCTGCGACTCACCGGTGCGCCCGGTGCCGCCTCAACGGCCCTGCCCGACGATCAGGCCCCCCACGCGCTGCGCTCCCGCGCGGCTGCGCTGCTCGTGCAGCGCGACCTCGACGGCTACGCCGCGCTCTGGAGCGAGGCTGCCGACATCAAGGACGTGCACCGCCGCTACCAGGCGCAGTGCTTCCTCGCTGAGGCCGGCCTCGCCCACCGCGACGCGAGCTGGCAGTTCGTCAGCGGCATGTTCGCGACGATCGCGCTGCGGAACATCGAGCTCCTGGAGAAGGAGCCGCGCGAGCCGCGGCTGCTGAACTTCGCGGGCATCGCGCTGTACGAGCTCGGTGAGCTCGCGGCCGCCGAGGCCCTCTTCAACGCCGCGTTCGCGATGATGCCCGAGCTCACGGGCGTCGCGGGGAACCGCAAGGAGATCCAGCGCCGCCGGAAGGCCGGGTTCAAGCCGCCGAAGCTGCCCGCCCCCGTCCTGGCGGCGATGCGCGAGCTCGGTCCGCGCGGCAAGCGCGCCGCCGCGAAGGCCAAGCCGGCCACCGGCCTGACGATGAGCCTCTGCATGATCGTCAAGGACGAGGAGGAGATGCTCCCGCAGTGCCTCGAGGCCGTGCGGGACGCCGTCGACGAGATGATCGTCGTCGACACCGGCTCGACCGACCGGACCGTCGAGATCGCCGAGGAGTTCGGCGCGAAGGTCCTGCACCACGCGTGGGACGGCTCCTTCTCGACCGCGCGCAACGTCTCCTTCGACGCGGCGACGAGCGACTGGATCTTGTACCTCGACGCCGACGAGGTCCTCGTGGGCGAGGACGTCGGTCGCCTGAAGGCCCTCACCGGCCGGGTCTGGCGCGAGTCCTTCTACCTGATCGAGACCAACTACACGGGCGCCGTCGAGGACGGCACCTCGGTGAACCACAACGCGCTGCGCGTGTTCCGCAACCGCCCCGAGTACCGGTTCAGCGGTCGCATCCACGAGCAGATCGCGCAGCACCTTCCCGGCTTCCTGCCCGAGCGGCAGGAGGTCACGGACGTCCGCGTCGAGCACTACGGCTACCTCGGCGTCGTGCGTGACGCCAAGGAGAAGTCCCGGCGAAACCTGGACCTCCTCCTGCGCCAGAGCGAAGAGGGCGTGGACACCGCGTTCCACCACTACAACCTGGGCTCGGAGTACTCGGGCGCGGGGGAGTTCGTCAAGTCGCTCGAGGAGTTCCAGATCACCTGGGACAAGCTGCAGGACGACCCCGAGCTCCTGAGCTACGGCTTCGTGCCGTCGTTCATGTCGCGGTACGTGCAGTCACTGCGCGTCAACCTGCGCTTCGAGGACTGCGTCGCCCGCGGCGACGACGTGCTCGAGCTGCTCCCCGGCTTCACCGACGTCGTCCTCGAGCAGGCGCACGCCACGCGCGCTCTCGGCGACCTCGCCGGTGCCGAGGCGAAGCTGCGCCTGTGCATCGAGATGGGCGACGCACCGAGCAACTACTCGGCGACCGTCGGCTGCGGCACCTACATCGCGCAGACGTCGCTCGCCGATCTGCTGCGCGCCAAGGGCGACCTGGCCGAGGCCGAGCGCGTCCTGCTCGAGGTCCGCAACGCGTACCCGCAGTTCCTCTCGGCCGTCGAGCCGCTGGCCGACCTGATGGCCGCGCGGGGCGCGGAGGCCGATGAGATCGTCGCTGCGGTCGAGGCCGACAGCGACCTCAGCGCCGCCGCGCGGTTCATGCTCGCGGTGCCGTTGCACGAGCGCGGCGCCACCGAGCAGGCCGAGGCGCAGCTGCGCAAGGCGCTCGCGGCCCAGCCCGACAACCCGCCGATCAGGCTGGCGTTGTCGGAGGCGCTGCTCTCGCAGGGCCTGCTGAGCGAGACCGTCGAGGTCGTCGAGCCGCTCGGTCCCGATTCGGACTGGGGCGTCAACGCCGCCCGGACCGCGTGCTTCGCGCTCCTGGCCGACGAGGAGCGCGACGTGCCCGGCGCCGAGCTGGACGCCGCGCTCGCCCGCGCCCGCGAGGCGGGGATGAGCGAGCCGGATCTGCAGGTGCTGACCGCCTGGCGCGGCCGGCGTGACGGTGTCGCCGTCCCGCCGTCGATGCCCGCTGCGGCCGCCGCCGGTGCGCTGACGATGCTCGAGGCGCTCCTGCGCCTGGAGGCGTTCGACCGCTTCGCCGAGCTGCTCCCGATCGTGGAGACGCTGGCCCTGCCGTGGCGCGAGCGCCACGAGCAGCTGGCCGCGATGTACCTGCGCCGCGGGTTCCTCGAGTCCGCCGCCGACGAGTGGGTCGCCGTCGTCGAGGAGGCCGGCGCGGATGTCCCGGCGCTGCTCGGCCTGGCCCAGGTCGCCGCGATGCGGGGCATGAAGGAAGACGCCGAGGTGCTGGCCAACGAGGTCAAGAAGCTCGAGCCGGCGAACCCCGTCGCGGACAAGATCCTGGAGTTGATCGCGGCGTGAGCGCCGCGGTAGCACACGCGGACGGCTGGCTAGAACACGTGGCCGTTGCGCCACGTTTGGCCTCAAGACGCCATAACACAGGCCGATTCTCCGATCAGCAGGGCGCAACAGGGGGCGCGCTGCCTCGGCCCATGGATGGGCCGGGAGACCGTCCAGGAGGATCCATGAGCTTCCACGTCCTGCCAGTTGGGCGCGACGCGAAGATCGGCACCGAGGTCCAGCAGCCCACGCGGCTGCCGGTCCAGCCGAGCGCGCCGTCGCCCGAAGGAGAGACGTTCGCAAAGGTGTACGACTACAGCGTCTTCGAAGCGGCCCGTTCGGCCCGCAAGGCCCGTGAGGCACAGATCCCGTCCCATGTGATGGACGAGGTCCAGGCTGCCGCTCGGCTCTACGAAGACCTGCAGGCGCGCGACCGGCACGTCCGCTTCGATACCCACCGCCTTGATGGCCGCGTCGTCGCGGACCTGTGCGATACCGACGGCAACGTCGTGCGCCCGATCTCGCTCCGCGAGATCGTCGAATCCAACGATCCAGACACCGCCGCGTAGCGCGTCGGAAGGAACCCCCTCATGGCCGGTATCGCACTCAACGGAATCAGCTCGGGCATGGACACCGGGACGATGATCAGCCAGCTCATGGCGATCGAGAAGCAGTCTCGGACGCCCATGGAGTACCGGCAGGTCAACGCGCAGGCGCGGACCGACAGCCTCTCCAGCGTCAGCACCAAGCTCAACGCGCTGAAGCTCGCCGCGCAGGATCTGAAGTCCGTGTCGCTGTGGAACCCGCAGCAGTCGGTCGACGTCTCGGACACCACGAAGATCTCCGCCTCCCGCACGGGCGGCGCCGGCACCGGTGCGACCAGCATCGAGGTGCTGGGCCTCGCGAGCTCCTCGCAGCGCACCTTCTCCTACACCTCGCCGGCCGCCGACGAGACCTGGACCTTCGGCGGCGCCACCGTGAACATGACGGCGGGCATGACGCTCGACGAGGCCGTCCTCGCCATCAACGGCCAGCCGGACACCGGTGTCATCGCGGTCAACGCGGGAGGCAAGCTCGTCGTCTCCAGCACGACGACCGGCGCCGGCAGTCAGTTCGCCTGGTCGGCCGGCTCCATGGTGCAGGACACGCAGAAGGACGGCGTCGACGCGCAGTTCAAGGTCGACGGCGGCTCGGTGCAGACCTCCGCGACGAACGTCGTCTCCTCCGCGGTCCCCGGCGTCGACATCACGCTGAAGGCGATCACGTCGAGCCCCGTCAGCGTCACGGTCGGCTCCCCGACCGCGGACAAGGCCTCGGTCGCGACCAAGCTCAAGGCCTTCGTCTCGGCGTACAACGACGTCGTGGAGACGGTCACCTCGCTGACCGGCGAGAAGAAGGTCACCTCGCCCGCCTCGGCGGCCGACGCGAAGAAGGGCTCGCTGTACGCCGACGGCGGCCTGCGGTCACTGCAGAGCAGCCTGCGCAACGCGGTCAACGGTGCGGTCAGCGGTCTCGGCGCGACGATGGATCAGCTCTCCGAGCTCGGCATCTCGACCGGCGCGGCCTCGGCGACGATCAACCAGGACGCGCTCAAGGGCAAGCTCGTCTTCGACGAGACCAAGTTCAACACCGCGATGGCGGCCGACCCGACCGGGGTGCGCAAGCTCCTCGGCGGCGTGACCGGCACCAACGGCATCGCGCAGCGCTTCGACGAGCTGATCACCCCGTACACGCAGGCGGGCGGCATTCTCGCCAACCGCAAGACGGAAGTGGACTCCGAGCTCAAGCGCATCAAGGACTCGCTGACGACCTTCGACGACCGCCTGGTCATGAAGGAGACGCGCCTGCGCAAGCAGTTCCAGACGATGGAGACGCTTCTCGCCCGCCAGAACGCCCACGGAAGCGCGCTGAGCAGCGCCATCTCCGGCCTGTCCAACAGCTGATGACCTCCCCGATCCCCACGGAGCGATGAACCCTTACGCCACACCCCAGGCGTACCGCCAGAACAGCGTCATGACTGCCTCACCCGGGCAGCTCGTGGTCATGCTGTACGACGGCGCCATCCGCTTTCTCCGTCAGGCCGAGCTCACCATGGAGGAGGGCGCCATCGCCCAGGCCAACGACCGCATGCAGCGGGCCGAGGCCATCCTCGACGAGCTGCTGGCGACGTTGAATCCCGAGGCGGGCGAGATCACCGAGCGCCTCGCCGCGATCTACACCTTCTGCCGGTCCGAGCTCATCGCGGCGCGGATCGATCGCAGCCCCCGGAAGATCAAGCAGGTCATCGGCCTGCTCTCCGAGCTGCGCGAGGCCTGGAACCAGATCGCCCAGGGGGTGTCGGTCTGATGTCCGATCAGCTCGCCCCGTACGAAACCCTCGTGACGCTCGCAGAGTCGTGCTGCGCCCACGTCGACGCCGAGCGTTTCGACGAGCTCGCCCACGTCCAGGACGAGTTCGGTCAGCGGCTCGCCGAGCTGCACGGCCCGGCGCCTGCCGCGGCCGGTCCGCTGCTCCGTCGCGCGTTCGAGCTGCACGAGCAGGCCACGGCCGGGCTCGTGCGGATGCGCGCTGCGATCGCCGTGGAACTCAGCGAGGTCCGGCAGGGCCGCAAGGCCGCTGCGGGCTACGCTCCCGCGCCCTCGGGGGCCCCCGCGCGCGCGATCAACCACGCGGCGTAGCAGTACCGCACCGGAACTCCGCGGGCCGGCTCGATAGCCTGCCCGCGAATGCCGTTCGGCCGAGTCGTCCGCAGGGGACGCGTTTCCTTCGCCGTGATGGGCTGCGCACTCACGTGCGCGGTGCTGCCGGCCGCTGCCCCGGCGATGACGGTCGACGCGTTCCCGGCCGACGCCGGAGCGGGGACACCCGCGGCGCCCACGTCGACGGTGCTCACGACGGTGCTGACCGCGGACTCCGGCGAACGCGTCCCCGCCTCGCTTGCCATCGCGCTCGGTGAGGGCCTGATCTTCGGCGGCTCGGCCGGTCCGGTCTGTGACACCGCGACCGTCCGCGACGCGCCCCTCGCGTGCGCGCCCGGGTCGGAGATCGGCGAGGGCGAGCTCGAGACGGTGGGCGGCCCCACGCTCTCGCTGCGGATCTTCAACCTCGCGGGTGCCCGCTCGCTCGCCGTGCGCTTCGAGTCGTTCCCGGTCCCGACGACGAGCGAGACGACGGTCGGGACGCTCTCCGGCGACGGGCGCTCGCTCACGCTGCCGCTCGCGCCGTCCGTGCGCGGCATCCCGCTCCTGCGGCTGCGGGTCCGGATCGGCGGCAACGATCCCGCGGGCGACTGGCTCCGCAGCACGGCGTGCCTGGGCGGGCTGTGGTCGCTGTCCGCCGCGCTGCTCGGTGACCGCGGCACGGTCGCGGCAACTGCTTCGACGCCGATCGCGTGCCGCCCGCCGCGGCGCCCGCAGCTCGGGAAGGTCATGCCGAGCTTCCAGCTGGGCCAGACCCGCCGGGCCGACGGCACGCTGTCGCCGCGGCGCATCGGGGCCGTCTCCGTGCCCGCCGGCCTCCCGGCCGACGCGACGGTCCACGTCACCTGTCGCGGGGGGTGCCGCGGGTCGTGGAGCTCGGGCGTCTCGGCCGGGCCGACGACGATTGCCGTGCGTCCCCGCATCTCCGTGAACACGCGCGGCCTGCGCCTTCAGGTCGCCGTCGCGAGCCCCAGCATCCGCGGCTCGTATCTCGTGATCGCCTTCACCCGCGGCGCGGACAACCGCGTCAACGGGTGGAAGGGCGTCTCGCGGGGCTGCCTGCGGCTCGGCTCCGCGCCGGTCCGCATGCGCTGCCC
>JAEMSV010000057.1 GCA_016462625.1 Solirubrobacteraceae bacterium
CCGGCACGCCGTGGAGGTAGTAGTCGAGCGCGACGCCGGCGTCCTTCGCGGCGGCAGCGGCCTGCAGGCCGGTGTGGTCCTCCAGGCAGTTCGAGCGCCGGTTCAGCGCCCAGACCTCGACGGAGCCGCCGCTGTCGGCGGCGTCCTGCACGACCTCGAGGGCGTTCATCTCCAGCGAGCCGGAGCCCGCCAGCACGCCGGGCATGTTCACGAAGACTGCGTCGGACTGCTGCGGGTCGGTCGGACCGGCAGCGCGGCGGTAGCGGTAGTACTGGAGCTGCTGGCAGGCGTCGGGCGCGCCGGTCACCGACGCTGGGAGCGGCGCGTCGATCGTGACGAGGCTCTTCGCCACCGCGGCGAACGGGCCGGGAGGCGTGACGAGCTGCTGCTCGGTCCGCGCGGCATCAGCCGGCGCCGCGACAAGCGCGCACGCGCCCGCGGCGACCAGCATGGAACGTCGGAACAGCGACCCTGACCTCAACGTGTCTCCCCCCGGAAACCCTGCAGTACCAATCGGTACCGGAGTTTACGGCTCCAGGACGATCTTGCCTACCGCGCGGCGCTCGTCGAGCTCCTTCAGCGCGTCGGCGGCGTCCTCGAACGCGAAGCGCGGGCCGACGATCGGGCGGATGGCCCCGCCGGCGATCAGCTGCTCGATCGCCGTGCCCGCCTCGGCGCCGTAGCCCGGGTTGGCCATGAGGTACTCGCCCCACCCGGCGCCGATGACCTCGGTGTTCTTCAGCAGCAGCCGGTTGACCTTGACCTCGGGAATCGAGCCGCCGGTGAAGCCGACGACGACCACGCGGCCGGTGCGCTTCAGCGAGCGGATGCTGTCGGTGAAGCGGTCGCCGCCGACCGGGTCGATGACCATGTCGACGCCGCCGCCCGAAAGCTCGACGACCTGGTCCTTCCACGGGCCGTCGCTGCGGACCACGTGGTCGGCGCCGGCCTCCTTGGCGACCTGCTCCTTCTCGTCGGTCGAGACAACCCCGATCGTCGTCGCACCCAGCCCCTTGGCGACCTGGATCGTCGCCGTGCCGACGCCGCCCGCCGCCCCGTGGATCAGGACGGTCTCCCCCGCCTGCAGCCGCCCGCGCGTGACGAGCGAGAAGTAGGCCGTGTGGTAGTTCAGGACCAGGCTGGCGCCCTGGGCGAAGTCCAGGTCGTCGGGCAGCTTGAAGGTCAGGTGCGCCGCAGCGACGGCCTTCTCCGCGAAGCCGCCGAGCATGCAGAACGCCGCAACGCGGTCGCCCGGCTGGAACGGCGTGTCGCCCGCCACGGCGGTCACGACGCCGCCGACCTCGCTGCCGGGCACGAACGGCAGCTCGGGCTTCATCTGGTACTCGCCGCGGGTCTGCAGCAGCTCCGGGAACGAGACGCCCGCGGCCTTCACGTCGACGACGACGCCGGACCCCGGGGTCATGAAGTGCGACGGCTCGGGATCGGGCAGGTCCACGATCTTCAGGGCCGAGTCGGGGCCGGAGTAGTCGACGATCTGGATGGCGCGCATGGGCGGGACGCTACGCGAGTCCGCTACGACACTGCCACGGCAGGGCGCCAACAGGCGTAGATTTGGTGCGATGTTCGTACGCGCCAGCTTCTGCACCGTCGCGCTGATGCTGCTGGCCGGGCTCCTGCCCGCCGCGGCGGCTGAGGCCGCGAAGAAGCCGAAGTGCAAGAAGGGCCAGGTCGCATGGAAGCTGGAGGGCAGGACGCGCTGCCTGAAGGCGGTCAAGGTCACGCTCCCGCGCAAGGCGCCGGCGCGCTCGCAGCTCGCCGTCACCCGGCTGCTGACGGCGGCGACGACCTCGCACGCGAAGGTGCCGGGCACCGAGTTGACGCCGGACATGCGCCGCCTGCTGAAGCGGCCGGCGATCGCGGCAGCCGCCGCGAAGGCCGAGGAGCTCGCCCGGAAGCCCGCGATCGCCACCGCGACCGCCACGCGCATGACCCTGCGGGCCTCGAGGAGCATCGTTGGCCCGACCTTCGAGGACAAGATCGGGTCCACCTCGATGACCGGCACCACCGGCGCGACACTGAGCGATGACGGCCAGGTGGCGATCGAGCTGGGAATGCGGATCGCGCAGGGCGGCGGCACGTCCACCGAGATGAAGGTGGGCGTGGAGCTCAGCCCGGAACCGTCGCTGACGAGCGTGTGTCCCGACGAGACGGGCAAGGTGGTCATCGAGCGCACCAGCGGCGGAAGCCTGACCACGCTCATCCGTAAGGGCGGCAACGTCGAGAGCGCCGAGACGGTCCGCACGCGCACCATCACGCGCAGCGTCGGCCAGGTCGGCGCGGACGGCCGCCTCGAGACCGTGAGCTCCACCGCGACGACGACCACCACGATCGCGCGGCGCGGCCTGCAGATCGGCGTCACGACGCGCGAAGCCGTGGCGGGTCCGCGCGGCGCGCCGGGCAAGTCGACCGGCGTGCAGTCGGTCGCGGCGACGGTGAAGAGCGACAGCTTCTCTGGCGACGTGGCGCGGCAGGTCGAGGCGAACATCGCCGCGAGGACGGCCGCGGACGCCACCGACGCGAAGATCGAAGGGAGCATGAGCGACACCGGGCGCACCGCCCTCAACGAGGCGTCGAAGAACTGGGAGTCGCTGGAGAACAACGGCATGAACGCGTGCGTGCGGGTGACGTTCACGCCGGGGCCCGGCAGCGTGCTGAAGACCGGCGAGAGCAAGGCCGTGAAGGGCAAGGCGGTGGCGGCCAACGGCGGCAAGGCCGTCGCCGCGAAGTGGACCGTCATGTCCGTCAGCCCCGGCAAGTTCGCCGGAGGCGGGACGGCGGGCGCGGGCGGCCAGACGTTCACCGCGACCGGCGGTAAGCGCGAAGGGGCGCACACGGTCCTGGCCAGCGTGCTGATCGAATCGGTCGCCGGACGCGTGCGGATGCCGTGGTTCGCGACCGACCAGCCCTCGTACACCTTCGAGCTGAACGACAACGAGACCGGGACGTTCGCGACCCACGAAGCGGCAGGCGTGCTGAACGTCAAGCGGACGCTGGAGGCGGTGCCCGGCAGTAAGCCCGTCCGGTTCACCGCCGACTCCGTGGGAATCACCTGGGTGAACCCGACCGCCGTGTCGAAGGTCCCGCCGTGCACCTACATCTCCCCGACACAGAACGGCAGGCTGACCGTCAGCGCCGTGCAGACAGGCGATGACGCCCTCACGGTGACGATGAGCTTCACCGGCGACAGCAGCGTGCTGTGGACCGTCAGCTGCCCGAGCCCCGACGGCCCGCCCGCCGAGGTCCCCGGCCAGCTCGGGGTGAGCGTCCTCGCGATGCAGCCGACGACCTTCACGGTGCCGCTCGCGGGCGGCGTCCAGCCGATCGGCGGCGCGGTGGAATACGAGGGCTACAGCATCCGATCGAACGGCACGGTGACCATCAAGCCCGTGGGATCCTGACCTCATGCAGTGCGATGTGGTGCTCCGCGGCGCGGCGATCACCGCGGTCGGCGAGCAGGCGGCGGCGGTCGAGGCGCTGGGCTTCGCCGGTGTGGGCGTGACCGAGACGAACGGGAACCCGTTCCTCGCCGCGGCGCAGGCCGCCGGCGCGACCTCGACGGTGCGGGTGTCCACGGCGATCGCGCTGGCGTTCCCGCGCACGCCGATGGACGTCGCCTACACGGCCTGGGATCTGCAGACGCTCAGTGGTGGGCGCTTCGCGCTCGGGCTCGGGACGCAGGTGCGCGCGCACGTGGAACGGCGGTACGGCGCGGTGTGGTCACGGCCGGCGGCGCGGATGCGCGAGTACGTCCTGGCGCTCCACGCGATCTGGGACGCGTGGGAAACCGGCGGGCCGCTGACGTACGAGGGCGAGATCTACTCCCACACGCTGATGCCGCCGAACTTCCGGCCCGCGCCGACGGCGTTTCCGCGCCCGCCGGTCCTGCTCGCCGCCGTCCGTGCGCGGATGACCGAGGTCGCGGGTGAGGTGGCCGACGGGTTCCTGGGCCATGCCTTCTGCACGGCCGACGTGCTGCGCGACGTCACGCTGCCGGCGCTGGAGCGCGGGCTGGAGCGGGGCGGCCGGGCGCGGGCGGACGTCGAGGTGACGGCCTCGGTGTTCGTGGCCGCTTCGGACGAGGACTGGGAGGCGAACCGGCGTCGCGTCGCCTTCTACGGGTCGACGCCCGGGTACCGCCACGTGTTCGACCACCATGGCCTGGGCTCGCTCTTCGAGGCGCTGCACGAGCAGTCGCGATCCGGCGGATGGGCCACGATGCCGGAGCTGATCGACGACGACGTGCTGGCCCTGTTCGTCGTGCGGGGGTCCTCTCCCGAGGAGATCGCGGACGGCGTACGGGCCCGGGTCGGAGAGGTGGCCGACCGCGTCGCGCTCGTCGCCGAGGCGGCGGATCCGGCGGCCGTCGCGCCGATCGCGGCGGCGCTCAGGTCGTAAGCGACCAGCCGGCCACATCGATGAAGAAGTAGGAGACGACGAGCGCGCCGGTGTAGAACGTCGCGACGGCAGCTCCCAGCCCCACCCGCACCGCCCAACCGGGTGAACGGCCCTGGAGGGCGAGGTAGGCGGTGGCGGTGGCCCAGCCGAGGGCGGCCTCGGCGGGAAGGACGTAGAGCGCCACGCCGGCCAGCTCGGTCGGGTCGCCAGCCGGCTCCCAGAGCTTCAGCGTCGGTGCGAGCAGTTCGCTGCCGAGGAACACCACGAGGGCCAGGCCGGCCGCTCGCGCAGGAGAGCCGGCGCTCAGCGCCAGCACGATGAACAGCGGCGCGACCCACATTCCGCCCATCGCGAGGTGGATGACGTCGTCCACCCGCGGGCCGCCGATGTCCGGGAAGCGCAGCGTGCCGATGAGGTCGGCGAGGATCCAGTCGGGGACGATCTGGAGGACCGAGATCGGCAGCAGCAGGGCCCACATCGCGAACCAGTCGTCACGGCCGACGGCCTTCGCCGTCAGCGGGAGCGCGACGTTGAACGCGACGACCAGCGCGAAGACGAACCAGCCCTTCGCCGGCGGGTCCATGAGGAGCGTCGCCGCGGTCCCGCCGAACAGCCCGGCGAAGACCGCGACGATCGCGCGGACGTCCCGGGTCACGACGGGCGGACGATCTGCCCGTAGTTCATGCCCGCATGGCGATAGGTCGGGCGGATCGGCCAGCCGCGCCGCAGCGCCGCCAGCTCGCTCGACGGGATGACCTGCCGCCAGCGTGGGTCGTCGCGGCACGGGTCGGCGAGCGTCTTCTCCAGGACCATCGAGTCGTACTGGTCCTGGAAGTCCTCGAGCGTGTTCGCGTTCGGCACGATCTCCCGCTGGTAGAAACGCGCGTACTGCGCGACCCCGGGGATCTTCGAGAGCTCCGGCTGCCAGTTGTCGAGCGCCACGCCGTTCTCCGAAGAGACCCACACGCCGTCGTCGGTGTTCACGACGAGCGAGTGGTTGCCGTCGGTGTGGCCCGGGGTCCACACGATCGCCACGCCGATACCCAGCTCCACCGACCCGTCCAGGCGGCCGAACAGCTCGGTCCGCGCACCCCTGATCGTGTCCGGCACGTACCACGGCCACTGCGCGGGGTGCGGGTCCTCGAGCGTCGCGATCTCCTTGTCCTGGGCGAGCACGAGCGCGTTGGGGAACAGCGGCGGCGCCGTGTCGGTGCCGAGGATCATCCGCACGTCCTGGACGTGGAGATGGTCGAAGCTGACGTAGTCGACGTCCTCGGCGCGCAGCCCGCACGCGCGCAGCACGTCACCGGTGTCGTTCTCGTGCTTGGTGAGGATGTGGTCGGCGATCCACCGGCCGGCGGGGAGCTTGTCCACCACCGCCTGGGTCTGCGCGTAGAACGGCGCCTGGACCGAGCCCTCGGGGATCGTCGGCTCCCACACGAGTGTGCGCCGCTCACCCGCGAAGTCGTCGTACTGGACGACCACCATGCGGTTCGTGATGAAGACGTAGGGCGCCGGGACCTTCACCGCGTTGTGGAACGCGAAGCCCGTCGGGTACGGCGCGGTGACGAGGTTGATGCTGCGCACTCCGCGCACGATGCCCTGGGCCTTGAACCGCGCCTTGAACACCTCGGCGCCCTCGCGCAGGGCGGCGAGCCGCTGCCCCCGCGGCCAGACGGCGCGCGCCTCGTCGAGCTCGGGGATGGGACGGAGGCCCGCGGCCTCGAGAGTCGGAACGGCGACAGCCATCACAGGTGTCCTCCCGCACGCAGCCACTCCTCGGTGCGGCCCATCCCCTCGTCGAGGTCCACGACGGGCTCGTAGCTGAGCACCCGCCGCGCCTTCTCGATCGAGTAGGTCCCGGGCCGCGCGAGGTAGCGCATGCTGATCGCGTTGACGTCGCTGCGCTTGCCGCGCAGCCGGTTGAGGCGGTCGGCGATGTGCGCAAGCGCAACCGCCGGGCCGGTGGGGATGCCGATCGGGCCACGCCGGCCGAGCATCCGGAAGAGGTGGCCGAAGTACTCGCTGCTCGGCACGCCGCGCGGGCCAGAGATGGTGAAGACCTCACCGGCGGCGTCCGGGTGGGTGAGCGCGAGCACCACGCCGGCGACGAGATCGTCGACGTAGACGGGGCTGTGGACGCCGCGCCCGCGCGCGGGAAGCAGGAACTGCCCGGAGCGGATCGCGTCCATCGGCTTGAGGATCCAGGGCACCGAGCCCGGGCCGTAGACGTCGCCCGGCCGGACGATGACGACCTCCACCCCGCCCTCGGCGTGCGCCTGCAGCGCGACGTGCTCGGAGGCGATCTTGGTGTCGACGTACGGGTTGCCGTCGGGCCGGACCGGGTGCTCCTCGGTCACGCCGGGCGGGAAGTCGACGTCCGAGAACGCGCGCACCGAGGAGAGGTGGACCACCCGCCGGACGCCCGCGGCACGGGCCGCTTCGATCACCCGGCGGGTGCCGAGCACGTTGACGCGCCACTGCTCGTCGAGGTCGACGGCGTTGGAGACGACCGCGGCGGTGTGGACGACCGCGTCGCACCCGTCCAGCAGCCCGCCCCAGAGATCCGGACGGGTGGTGTCGCCGGCGTGGACGCCGCGCAGCAGGTCCGCGATCCGGTCGATGCCGACGACCTCGTGCCCATCGGCGCGGAGGCGGTCGACGAGCGCGGCGCCGAGAAAGCCCGCCGCACCCGTGATGAGGACGCGGCTCACAACCCCTCGCGATCGGCGAACCGCCGTTGCTTTGCCTTGGCGCCGCGGACGATGAGCGGGAGCAGCGGAGCGACCACCCCGGGGAACGCCGCGCCGAACCGGAGGATCCCGCGGTGGCGCGGATGCACGCGAACCATCCGCGGACGGTCGACGAGCGTCATCGCGACATCGGCGACCGCCTCGGGCCGGAGCATCGCGCCCGACCACGAGGGCCACGCATCCGGGTCGCGGGCCAGACGGTGGAGCATCGGCGTCCACATGCCGTCCGGGCACAGGGCGGAGACGCGGATCCCGTGGTGACCGCGGATCCGCAGGTCCAGCTGCGTGCCCACCGAGTACGCGAGTGCCGCGTGCTTCGTCGCGCCGTAGACGACCTCGTGGGGGGCGGGCACGATCCCGGCGGTCGAGACGATGTTCAGCACGTGTCCGCGGCCCGCGGGGAGGAAGCGCTCGAGCGCGGCGGTCGTGCCGTTGATCGTGCCATGGACGTTGACGTCGAACAGGAGCCTGCGGCGGTCCTCGTCGAGCTCCCAGCTCGGGCCGACCGCGAGGATGCCCGCGTTGTTGACCCACAGGGCGAGGTCGTCGACCGACCGCGCGAGCTCGCGGCAGCCCTCGGCGTCGGCGACATCGAGCTCGGCGGCGGTCCCGCCGATCTCCCCCGCGACGCGCGCGGCGGCGTCGTGGTCGACGTCGGCGACCACGACGTGGTCGCCGCGCTGCGCCAGGCGGCGCGCGATCTGCTCGCCCAGGCCGGCGCCCGCGCCGGTCACGATTGCCGTCTTCATGCGTGGACGTTCCACGTCACGCCGGACGTCCCGAGGTGGTCGAGGAACCCTGCTGGATCGACGGCCTGCGCCGGAGCCAGCGCGCCGATCGCGCCCCGGGAGCGTCTCGCGAGCTGCATCGCCGTCTCGGCGACGATCTCGGCGGTGACGCCGTAGATGTCGGGGCCCTGCACGATCCCGCGTGCGGTTCGGCCGTCCTCGCCCTCGGCGCCGGCGACGATGGTCCACCGCACGGCGCCGCGCGCGTCCTCTGCCGGCCCCTCCGGGAGCCGGTCGATGACGCGGTCGAGCAGGCCCCGTGCCGGGGAACGCAGCAGCCGGCCGAGTGCCGGCGTCAGCGCGGGCAGCAGCGGCGCGGCGGCCGCGGGCGCGACCGACGCCGACGAGATCCGCGCGACGACCTCCCGGCTGACAACGTGGCGCGGGACGGTGATCACCTCGCCCACCGGGTAGCGCGCGACGAGCTGCCGGCCGATCGGCTCGGGGAACCTGACGAACGCGCGGCGCGGACGGTGCCCACCCGGAATCCAGTCGCCGCCCTCGTAGGCGACGTCCAGCCCGTTCATCTGCTCCAGCGAGGAGTGCATCGTCCCGCGCGTCATGTCGAAGCCCTCGACGTGGTAGGCGACGAGCAGCCGGCGCAGCGGCGCGAGCGGCGCGCCGATGAGGTTGGCGAGCAGGTCGCCCGGGACGTGCGAGAAGGCCATGCCCGGGACCGCCGCGACGCGCGCTGCGGCGAGCGGCCCGTCGTGCACCTCGAAGACGCGGCGGATCCAGTCCTGCTCGCCGGTCGTGTCGAGGTAGTGCGAGCCGGCCTCGATCGCCGCGCGGATGACCGGGTCCCCGCTGGCGCTGAACGGCGACGCGCAGTTGACGATCACGCGGCCGCGGGCCGCCGCGTCGCGCAGCGCGCGCGGGTCATCCAGCGCGGCGACCGCGATGTCCGCGGCACCGACCGCGTCGCGCAGGACCGCGAGCCGTTCCGCGTTCCGGCCCGCGACGACGACGGGCACGCCCCGCGCCGCGAGCTCGCTGCTGATGAGGCGACCGGTGTAGCCGGTGGCCGCGTAGACGACGACGGGGTCCATCCCGCCTCCATGGTGCCGCGCCGCGACCGGAGTCCAGCTGTGAGGTCATCACAATCCGATGCGCGGTCGTTGTGAGACCATGGGCCAGTGCCGTCCCCCGCCACCGTCGCCGCCGCGGACCGCGCGGTCCGCGACACCGCCGCCTCGCTGCTGGAGGATGCCGACGCGATCGCGGCCGGGATCGCCGATCTTCTGCTCCGCGAGATCCCCGAGACGAACGAGGATCCGCTCAGCGCCGAGGAGACGCGCCGGTCGGCCCGCGCGACGCTGCTCGCCCTCGTCGGCGGGTGGCGGCGCGGCGAGCCGCTCGAGGAGGTCACGCCACCGCCCGAGCTCCTCTTCCAGGTCGGGCTGATGGTCCGCGAAGGCATCCCGCTCGGCCCGCTCGTGCGCATCTGCCGGATGGCTCACGGCGCGTTCGCCGACCTGTGGGACGACCGCATCGCGCAGGCCGGGCTGTCCGCCGCCGTGCAGGGCCAGGCGATGCGCCGCGCACACCAGCTGACGTTCGCGTGGTTCGACGGGCTCGTCGAGCAGCTGACCGCCGCGTATGAGGAGGAGCGCGAGCGGCTCGCGCGCACGCCCGACATCGTGCGGCGCGAAGCGGTCCAGGCCGCGCTCAGCGGCAAGACGGTCGACATGGACGCGCTGAGCCGCAAGGCGGGCTACGAGTTCCGGCGGCGGCACATCGGGCTCGTGCTCTGGCGCGACACGCCCACACTCGACCCCCAGCCGGCGTTCGCGGCGACCGCACGCGACATCGCGACCTCGCTCGGCGCGGCCCCGCCGCTCGTCGTTGCTTCCGCGAGTGCAGTCGCCTGGGCGTGGATCGCGGTGCGTGAGGCGCCCGACGCGGAGCGGCTCGCCACGGTGGTCGAGGAGGCGCGGCCTGACGGCGTCGCGATCGCATGCGGTGAGCCCGCCCCCGGCCTCGACGGCTTCCGCGAAACCCACGCCGACGCACTGGCCGCGTCCCGCGTCGCGATGCTGCGCGGTGGTGAGGCCGCGGTCGTCCGCTTCGACGACGTGGAGCTGACCGCGCTCGTCGCCGACGACCTGCACCGCGCGCGCCGCTTCGTCCTGCGGCGGCTCGGGGACCTCGCGCGCGATGACGAGGAGTCGGCCCGCCTGCGCGCGACGCTGCGCGTCTATCTCGAGGAGCACGGCAGCCGGACCGCGACCGCGCTGCGGCTCGACGTGCACCCGAACACCGTGACCAATCGCGCGCGGGCGTGCGAGAAGCGGATCGGGCGCCCGCTGTCCGAGCGCCCGGTGGAGCTGCAGGTAGCGCTCGCGCTGCGCGAGACGCTGGGGGCGCAGCTCGGCTAGATCCGGTGCTGGGCGACCAGGGTCGCGGCCAGCGCCTCGGTCGTCTCGTCGGTCCGCCACAGGGCGGTGCCACCGAGCGCGGCGACGACCGCGCCCTCCACGGCGTCGATCGTCAGCTCGGGGTGATGGTCGGTCAGCGCGCCGGCCGTCGACGGGTCCCAGTCGACGCCGAGCGCCGCGTAGACGGCGACGAGCACGTCGCGAATCGCGGCGCCGTGGCCGACGACGACGACCGCGCTGACGAGCGCCGCGTGCTTGACCACCCGCTGCGCCGCGCCTGCGACCTTCAGCGTCCCGCGCGAGTTCACGCTGTGCTCACCCGGGCAGTACTCGCCGGGCAGCTCGCCCACGCGCGCGTCGACGCCGAGCTCGGCGAGCGCCTCGGCGAGCAGCGTGGTCATGTCCCCGAAGCGCTCGTGCAGGTCGCCTCCGACGTCGTCCGGGCCGAGGAACTGCTCGACGACCAGCGACTGCGCGTCGTACGCCGCGGCCTGCCCGCCGGCGAGCCGCATCACGGGGGCGTACGCGCGCGCGCGAGCGGCGTCCCGCGCCGCGCCGAATCCCTCACGGCGCGCGTCGAGCCGCCCGAACGCCAGCGCGGGTGCGGGCCGGTAGACCCGCGGCAGCGGGGTCAGCTCCCCGCGGGCGACGCGCAGGAGCGTCGCGTGCGAGCGCGCGATGTCGAGCGCGGGGTCGTCCATCTAACCCCGGCCCGCGCCGGTCTCGCGCAGTGCGCTCGTGATCTCCGCGAGCGTCGCGTCGTCGAGCCGCACCTCACCCGCACCGGCCCACCCCGCGACCTGGCCGGGCTTGCGCGCACCCGAGATCGCACCGGTGACGCCGCGCTGCGCGAGCGTCCACGCAATCGCGAGCTCGCCCAGGGACGCGCCCAGCCGCTCGGCGATCGGCCGCAGCCGGTCGACGAACGCGAGGTTGCGGTCGAACAGCTCGCCGAGGAAGTGGTCGCTCTTGCGCCGCCAGTCGCCCTCGTCCAGCGCGGCGAACCGCTCGTGCGACCAGCCGCCGGTGAGGAGCCCGGCCTGCATCGGCGAGTAGACGATGACGCCCGTGTCATGCGCGGCGCACCAGTCGAGCGTGTCGCCGAGGACGCCGCGCTGGAGCGCCGACAGCGGTGGCTGCAGCGTCGAGACGTGGCGGATCGCCTCGCACGCCTCGAGCTGCGCGGCGTCGAAGTTCGAGACCCCGCCGAAGCGGACCTTGCCGGCGTCGATCAGCTCCACGATCGCGCCCCACGCCTCTTCGACGGTCGCGCCGTCCTGCGGGGGCCAGTGGAGCTGGTAGAGGTCGATGGCCTCGACACCGAGCCGCTGCAGCGAGTCCTCGACCTCGCGCGTGATCGACTCAGGCGCGCCCACGCGCGCGGCGGTCGTCTCGCCCTCGCGCCAGACCATCCCGCACTTGGTGAAGACCCACGGCCGGTCCCCCTCGGGCAGCTCGCGCACGGCGCGGCCGACGACCTCCTCGCTGTGGCCCATCCCGTAGACGGCGGCCGTGTCGATCCAGTTGATTCCGGCGCCGACGGCCTCGTGGATCGCGGCGACGCTGTCGGCGTCGCTCTGCGGCCCCCAGCCGAAGTCCCACGGCCCGCCGATGGCCCACGTCCCGAGCCCCACACGGGTGATGTCGAGCCCGGTGGTTCCGAGCGGCGTGGTCGTGAGCGTCTCGGAGGCCATGCCGTGAGGCTAGTACTGGGGCTTCGACTGGCACTATGCCGGGCCAGTGGAGCACTTCGAGATCTTCCTGGGCGCGCTGTTCATCTCGGTCGCGCTGCTGAACTCCGTGGCCAACTGGCTGCAGATCCCGTACCCGATCGTCCTCGTCCTCGGGGGTCTCGGGCTCGGCCTGATGCCGGGGATGCCGGAGATCGAGCTCGACCCCGAGCTCGTGCTGCTCGTGTTCCTGCCGCCGCTGCTCTACTCGGCGGCCTTCTTCAGCGATCTGCACGCGCTGCGCGCGGACCTGCGGTCGATCTCGATGGCGGCCATCGGCCTCGTGCTGCTGACCATGGTGCTCGTCGCCGTCGTCGCGCACCACGCGCTGGACATGCCCTGGCCGATGGCGTTCACCCTCGGCGCCATCCTCGCCCCCACCGACCCGATCGCCGCCACGACGATCCTGCGGCGGCTCGGGGCGCCGCGGCGGATCGTGAACATCGTCGAGGGCGAGAGCCTCATCAACGACGCGACCGCCCTCGTCGCCTACAAGATGGCGCTCGCCGTCGTCGTCGGCGGCTCGTTCTCGGCGCTCGACGCCGGCATGGAGTTCGTCGTCTCGGCGGCGGGCGGCATCGCGGTCGGCCTGGTCGTCGGCAAGGTCATCACCGAGATCCGCCGCCGCCTGCACGACGTGACGACCGAGATCACCATCTCGCTCTTCACCGCGTACGGCGCGTTCATCCCGGCCGACGAGCTCGGCTGCTCGGGCGTTCTGGCCGCAGTCACCGCCGGCATCTTCATCGGCTGGCGCGCCCCGCAGATCGCCTCGCCCCAGATGCGCCTGCAGGGCTACTCGGTATGGGAGGTCCTCGTCTTCCTGCTCAACGCGACGCTCTTCATCCTCATCGGCCTGCAGCTGCCGGTCGTCCTCGAGGGCATCGACGGCTACACGACGTCCGAGCTGCTCTGGGGCGCCGTGGTCGTCAGCCTGACGGTCACCGGCGCACGGTTCGTGTTCGCGTTCACCATGCCGTACGTCATCCGGGCGCTGGACCGCCGGCCCGAGCAGCGGCTGCGCCGGGTCGGGTGGCGACCGCGCGTGGTCAACGCCTGGTCGGGTATGCGGGGCGCCGTCTCGCTCGCCGCCGCACTGGCGCTTCCCCTCGAGACCGATGCGGGGGCGCCGCTGCCCGACCGTGACCTCGTCCTGTTCCTCACCTTCTCGGTGATCGTCGTGACCGTCGTCGGCCAGGGGCTCACGTTGCCGGCGCTCATCCGCAAGATGGGGATCGCCGAGGACGGCAGCGAGGAGGCCGAGGAGGAGGCGCGCGGGCGGGCCGCAGCCTCGGCCGCCGCGATCGCCCGGCTGAACCAGCTCGCCGACGAGGACTGGACGAACGACGACACCATCGAGCGCCTCCGCGGCCTGCACACCTTCCGCGAGCGGCGGTTCCTCGCGCGGATCGACGGCGAGCTGGGGGACGGCGAGGCCGACGGGATCGAGGAGCGCTCCCAGTCCTACCAGCGGCTCCTGCGCGAGATCTACGGCGCGCAGCGCGAGGCGCTGCTGGAACTCCGCAGCGCGGGTGCGATCAGCAACGACGTCATGCGCCGGATCGAGCACGACCTCGACCTGGAGGAGGCGCGGATCGCATGACTTACCAGTCACGCGACCGATATATGGATACACTCGCCCCATGGAGGAGCGCGAGAGCCTGACCACCCGAACCGCCGGAGAAGGGCCGTGGGCCTGGGGTGTGCAGCTCGACCCCCTGATGCAGGCGCGCCGTGTGCGGGGACTGATCACCGGCAAGCGCGGGGAACGCGCGCTGCGCGACGCCGTCGGCGGGAAGCGGATCCTGCTGACCGGCGCCTCGTCGGGTATCGGGCGGGAGACCGCGCTGCGGCTCGGCCTCGCCGGGGCCGAGCTGCTCCTGGTCGCGCGCCGCCGCGACCGGCTCGAGGCGCTCGCCACCGAGCTGCGCGATGCGGGCGGCACCGCGCACGTCTTCCCGTGCGACCTCGCCGACGCCGAGGCCGTCGCCGCGCTGGTCGGGGCGGTCATCCGCGAGCACGACGGCGTGGACGTCGTCGTCAACAACGCCGGACACTCCATCCGCCGCACGCTCGAACGGTCGGTCGACCGCCTGCACGACTTCGAGCGGGTCATGGAGCTGAACTACTTCGGCGCGGTCCGGCTCACCGTCCCCCTCGTCGCCCACATGCGCGAGCGCGGGAGCGGCGGGCACGTGGTGAACGTCTCGACCCTGGGCGTGCAGTTCGGGCCCGAGCCGCGCTTCGCCGCGTACCTCGCCTCGAAGGCGGCGGTCGACGCATTCGCCCGTTCCGCCGCGCCCGAGACCCGCCGCGACCGCGTGCGCTGGACCACGATCTACATGCCGCTCGTCCGGACCGAGATGATCTCCCCGACCCGCGCGTTCCACCGTGCCCCGGCGATGTCCGTGGAGCGCGGCGCCGCGATGGTGCTCGACGGGATCGTCCGCCGGCCCGTCCGCGTATCGCATCCGTTCGGCACCATGGCCCAGGTCATGGACCTGGTGATGCCACGCCGGCTGGAGACCATCATGGCCCGCACGATGCGCCGCCGGCGGCCGGTCGCGGCCCTGGAATCGCCCTCCGCGACTTGACCTCCCGAGAGCCCGGCTCAGCGGGTGTTCGGGAAAACGGTCCCCGGACCCGGCGGCCCGGTATGAATTCCGGAGTACAGCGTCTTTCTGGGTTTTTTCATCGGTAGCTTGGTGCGTGGATGCCGACGTTCCAAGACGAAAATCTCGTGATGTGGCGCAACTATGCGCACCTCGTACCGCTCATGGATCTCCTCCGCCTGCGCCATGCGGGCTGGGTCGTGGAGTCCACCGAGGACGCAGGGGTTCACCTCGGCGTGCTCCACGCCGCCGCCGAGCACGCGACCCCGATCGACGCCGCGAAGTACCTCGACACACAGGCCGCGCTGGACCGCCAGAAGCGCACCCAGGAACGCGCGCTGCGCGAGGGCACCAAGCCCGCGAAGCAGCGCGGTGGGGGCGACCGCGCCGGGACCGCCGGCGTGCGCACGCGCAAGGACGAGGAAGCCCCCGCGAAGGGCCGCGTCACCACCACCCGCGCGAAGAACGCCTCACGCCGGTCGAACCGGCGCCACAGCCGCTAGAACGCCGGCGGCTTCGCGCGCAGCGCCGGCAGCAGGATCCCGGCGATCCCGCGCAGGCTTGCGCGGGTGATCGCGAACCAGTCGAACGAGTCGCGCCAGACCGTGATCAGCCCGTCGCGCACCTCGAAGCGGCCGTAGACCCAGAACTGTGAGCGGAACGGCCCGTAGGTCAGCGCGTCGACCCGGTCGGTCAGGACGGTGTCGCCGTTCTGCGCGACCGCGCGGTAGTAGACCTCGAAGCCCGAGGCGGGCGAGTCGAACCGCTCGGCGAGCGCGCGGACGCGCGCCTTGCCGCGGACGGTCGGCAGGCCGACGTTCGTGTAGAGCACGTCTGGGTCGAGCAGCTCGAGCGCGCGGTCGATCTCGTCGGCAGCGCAGAGGTCGAGGAACTCGACGACGATGTCGGCCGGCTCGCGGGTGGCACTCTCGGCGGCGGCGGGCGTGGCAGCGGCGGTGGAGGGCATGCTCCGACCCTACTGATCGGTCGCTTCCGCGAACAGGATCGGCGCGAGCAGCTGGCGCGCCACCTCGCGGGCGCCCTCCGGGTCCTCCAGCGGGAGCACGCTCGTGGGCAGGAGCGCGAAGCTCGTCGTGACGCGCGTGAGGACCTCGGCGGCCTGATTGGCGTCGACGTCCCGCACCAGACCGAGCTCCTGCGCGACCCGGATGCGCGATGCCAGGAAGCCCCGCGCAAGCTCGAACATCCCGTCATCGAGCGACTTCAGCAGCGTCGCCCGGTCGACGAGCACCAGGCGCCGGAGGAGCGGATGCTCGTGCAGGAGCCGGACGCTCGTCGCGAACCCGTCAGCGAACTGGTCGAGGATCGGCGCCGCCGGATCGGCGGCCTCGGCGAGGGTGCGCAGGCACCGCCGGGCCTCGCGGGTGTTTAGCGCTTCGACGAGCCGGTCGCGGTCACCGAAGCGCCGGTAGACCGTCGCGCGGCCGACGCCCGCGGCGCGCGCGACGTCCTCCATCGTGAGATGCCGGACCCCCGACGCCGCCGCCAGGTCCAGGGCGGCGTCGAGGATCCGCTCGCTGACCGCGTCATCAGGGGGAGCGACGTCGGGGTCGAGCGCTCGTGCGACCAGGCCGGAGAGGGTGGTCACTGGCTCACGAGATGGGGAGAAGTTTCGAGCGAGGCGGTCAGGCCTTCGCCGATCTTGCCGGCGCGCTTGGCCGCGTAGACGGGTCCGCTGCACTTCAGATCCTCGGGCATGATCGGCGTCGCGGCGCGCAGGGCGGCACTGCCGAGCTGGAACTCCGCCTCCTCGAGGCGCGACCACCGAAAGCCGAGCCGCTCGCGCAGCGCCGGCTCCATCATGCCGATCGTGTTCTGGCGCGACGCGCGCACGATGACCCGGCGGAACAGCTCGCGCACCGGGGGCGGCGCCTGCTTGATCCTCCGCGGGAGGATGGGCTTCTCCATCGACTCCCACACCTCGTCGAGGCACACCGTGTGCTCGAGGCGCGTGTACATCATGTCGTGGGCGTAGGCCTGGAAGCCCGCCCACGAATCGGGCAGGTCGCGGTAGCGGATCCCGAGGAACCGGCCGATCCGGCGCCACTCGGTCCAGAAGTCTTCCTTCTCGGTCTCCGTGAAGGCGATGCCGAACTGCTGGTGGCCCTTGACGACGACCTCGGCGCCGGTGGCGTGCACCCAGGCGTAGGCCTCGGGCTCGAGGGCGTGGTAGTTCTCACCGTCATCGCGCGTGCCCTTGACGTGCTTGTGCAGCTCGCGGACGGCCTTGCCCATCCGGGCCGCCCCCTGCGGGCCGCCGTAGATGATCTGGTTCGTGAAGTCCGAGGTGCGCTGGAAGCGGCCGATCGGGTCCTCGCGGTACTGCGAGAGCTGGCTGACGCCGGCGCCGACGGTCGGGTGGGAGACCTGGAGCATGAGCGCGTAGCCGGCCCCGGCGAAGATCCGGACGTCGCTGCCGCGCTTCCACGCAAGCGAGTGCTCGTCGACCGCCAGATCCATCCAGTCGTTCTCCGATGGCAGCGTCCGCTCGCGCTTCGGCTGAGACATCTGAGTCGCGGCTTGTCTCATGCGGTGCATAGTACACGTCGTGGCGCCGGGGTGTGACGCGAGCCCAACTCGTTCCTCGGTTTGTGGTCACACCCCCATCGCGCGACCGAGGTAGCGGGGTTCGCGACGGCTTCGTCCAAGACGGTCTGCAGGGCTGCCACCGTGAGAAAGGCGATGCCGTGGTACGGCCCACTCGCCCGAAGGTCGACACGCTGGACCTCGTCGCCCATCGGATTGCGGCACGGCGGGGGGTGTGTCATTTGGAGGACGAGATCCGTCCGCCAAATGACACAGTCGCCTGCGCTCGGTCCCTACGGCTCGTGCGCCACGAACACCGGCACGGCCGCGTGGTGCAGCACGTACTGGCTCACGCTCCCCATGAGCGCACCGACCCGGCCGACCCCGCGGGCCCCGAGGAGGATCCCGTCGTAGTCGTACGCCTGGCTCTGGGCGACGATCTCCGGCCCGGCCTTGCCGTGGCGCAGGACGGTGGTGACGGGGATGTCGTCGGGAAGGCGCTCGATGGTCTCGGCCAGGAGCTTCTGGGCCTGCTTGTCCGCCTCGCGCTGGAGCGCGGCCGGGTCCGGCGAGCCGGCGAACGGCCAGGCCGTCGAGTCGGCGAGGATGTCCGGCACGACGGCCAGCAGCGTGATCGCCGCGTGGTCGCGCCGGGCCGCCGTCAGCGCGGCCCGCAGGGCGAGCTCGGCGTTGTGCGAGCCGTCGACGGCGACGAGGAGGCGGTGGAGGTGGAGCTCGTCGATCGGAGAGGTCATGTGGCCGCCCTGGCGAGGCCCTGCTCCTGCGCGATCTCCATCCCGCTGCGCGTCCCGAGCGGAACCTCGCGCATGAACGCGATCGCGATCAGCGCCACCAGGCCGAGCGGCGCGGCGAGGAGGAAGACCTCCGCGATCCCCGTGCCGTAGGCGTGTTCGACGATGTGCGCGATCGGCGCCGGGAGCGTCGCGATGTCCGGCACCGCGCCGGCCTTCCCGGTCGCTTCCACACCGGCCGCCGCGAGGCCGTCGGAGATCGACCCGCCCGCCCTCGTCGCGAGCATCGCGCCGAGGACCGACACGCCGACCGCGCCGCCGAGGCTGCGGAAGAACGCGATCAGCGAGCTGCCCGAGCCCATCTCGCTGCGCGGGATCGTGTTCTGCACGACCAGCACGAGGTTCTGCATCATCATGCCGACGCCCGCGCCCACCAGGGCCATGAAGACGCCGAGCTCGACCAGCGGGGTCGTCTCGTCCATCGTGCCCATGAGCGTCAGGCCGACGGTCAGGAACAGCGCCCCGGCGAGCATGTACTTCTTGTAGCGCCCGGTCGAGGAGACGATCCGCCCGACGATGGTCGAGGCAAGGAAGAGGCCGACGACCATCGGAATGGTCAGCAGGCCCGACTCCGTGGGCGACATGCCGCGGGCGATCTGCATGTACTGGCTGAGGAACACGCTCGTGCCGAACATCGCGATGCCGACCGACACGCTCGCGAGGACCGCGAGGACGACCGTCCGTTCCTTGAACAGGTGCAGCGGGATGAGCGGCTCCTTGACGTGCCGCTCGACGAAGACGGCCGAGATCAGCAGGACGACGCCGAGGGCGACGAGCGCGGCGGTCTGCCACGAGCCCCAGGCGAACTGGTGGCCGGCGAGGGAGACCCAGATGAGGATGGACGACACGCCACCGGCGATGAGCGCGGCACCGGCGTAGTCGAGGTGGACCCTGCGGCGGGCCTTCTCGGGGAGGTGCAGCGTGCGCTGCAGCACGATGAACGAGGCGATCGCGAACGGGACGCCCACGTAGAAGCACCAGCGCCAGCCGACGGAGTCGGTGATGACGCCGCCGAGCAGCGGGCCCGCGACGGTGCCGACGCCGAAGACGGCGCCGAGGTACCCGGCGTAGCGGCCGCGCTCACGCGGCGAGACGAGGTCGGCGAGGATCACCTGGACCAGCGCGGTGAGACCACCGGCGCCGATGCCCTGGATGACGCGACAGCCGATCAGCCACTCCATCGACTGCGACATGGCGGCGAGAATCGAGCCGAAGACGAAGACGGAGAGCGCGACCTGGACCAGCAGCTTGCGGTCGATCAGGTCGGCGAGCTTGCCCCAGATCGGGGTGCTGACGGTGAGCGCCAGCAGCGTGGAGGTGACGACCCAGGTGTAGCTCGACTGGCTGCCGCCGAGATCGCTGACGATCCGCGGCAGGGAGGTGGAGACGACGGTGCTCGAGAGGATCGCGACGAACATGCCGAGCATCAGCCCGGAGAGCGCCTCAAGGATCTGGCGGTGGGTCATCGGTTCGGTACGGGTCATGAAATCTCCTGGGACGTGCGAGCGCAGCGAGTACTCCCGGCGGCATGCGAGCGCGCAGCGCGAGTCATGCCGCGTGGTCGTCGCGCAGGCGGCCGAGGCCCGCGGAGAGCGCATCGATGTCGGTGTCGGACCAGTCGCGCAGGACCTCCTCGAAGGACGCGACCATGCGGCGATGCGAGTCGCGCAGGACCTTCCGCCCGGCGGGCGTGAGGTCGACGATCTGCGCGCGCCCGTCCTCGGGGTCGGTCCGGCGTTCGACGTAGCCCTCGGCGGTGAGGGCGGCGATCTGGCGGCTGGCGACCGAGAGGTCCACCCCGAGCTCGGCAGCGACCTCGCTCACGCGCAGCGGACCGCGGCGCGAGAGGGCGGCGAGCGACATGAAGCCCTGGCCTCCGAGCTCGGCGAGCGCGTGGCCGCCGATCTCGCGCAGCACGCGGCGCAGGCCGTAGAGCTGGCGGACGAGGACTTCTGTGGATGTCATGTTCTCGGTCATCTAGTTGCCTTCTGCAAGCAACTATAGCATCGGTCGGTTGGGCGTTGACATCCCGCGCCCGCGGGGTAACCGTGTGTGAACCACTCCCCTCCAAAGGAGCTTCGATGCGCAATCCCGTTCGAAGCGAAGCCGATGCCTTCCACATCGCCTACGGCGCAGGGGCGCTGATCGGCGCCTCGGTCCTTCTGGTCGCGCTGGTCGACCCGCTCGTCGGCGTTGCCCTGTTCGTCGGCGGCCTGCTCGGCGCCTGCATCTGGGAGTTCGGCACGACCGACCCCGACGCCCGCCAGCCGCTCCGCGAAGCCGCGGAGGAACACCGCCGCGACGTGCGCGCAGACCGGCGGCGGGTCCTCGTCGTCGCCAACCGCACGCTGCGCAGCGACACCCTGCGCGACGAGCTGCGCGCCCGGGGAAAGGAGGGCGCCGAGATCCGCGTCGTCGCGCCGATCATCGTCTCGCGCGCGCACTACATCGTCTCCGACGTCGACCACGAGATGGCCGACGCGCGCGAGCGGCTCGCCGAAGCACTCGAGTGGGCGACCGCGGAGGGCCTGGACATGAGCGGCCGGGTGGGCGATCCGATGGCGGCGTTCGCGGCGGTCGAGGACGAGCTGCGGCTGTTCGGCCCCGACGCGGTGGTCGTCTCGACCCATCCCCCTGGCCAGTCGAACTGGCTGGAGACGGGCATCGTCGAGCGGCTGCGCGGCCAGCTCGACGTCCCGGTGGCGCACGTCGTGGCGGCCGCCGAGCGGACGCCCGTGCCGCACTAGGCCGGGGTCGTCGCCTTCGAGCGCGGGTCGATCAGGATCTTCGCCTGGGTCTCGGGGTCGCCGAGCGCGGTGAACGCCGCCGCGACCCCGTCGAGCCCGACGGTGCCCGTGATGAGCGGGCGCGGATCGAGCTTCCCCTCGGCGAGCATGTGCAGCGTGTCGCGGAACTCCAGCGGCGTGTAGCCCAGGACGAACCGCAGATCGATCTCCTTGTTGATCGCCATCGCCGGCGTGAACTGGTCGGTGCCGATGCAGACCCCCACGACGACCACGCGCGACCACAGCGGGGCGTCGCCGATGATGCTGTCGATGACGCCGGGCACGCCGACGCACTCGAAGATCACGGGGTGCTTCGGCATCGCGCCGAGCTTCTCCCCCAGCCGCCAGAGATGCCACCAGCCGATGGGCAGCGCGTCGAGCTTCTCCTTCGTGCCGACGGCCAGCTCGAAGGTCTCGTCGGCGTTCGTCAGGTGGCCGTGATCCTTGCTGCCCTCGAACGGCGAGCCGACGGCGGGATCGATCACGACGTCGGCGCCGCAGGTGGTCGCCAGCGCGCGGCGGCCGGCGGAGTAGTCGCTCGCGACGACGGTCTTCACGCCCTTCGCCTTCAGGCCCAGGATCACGCCGAGCCCGACGGGTCCGCAGCCGATGACGATCGCGACGTCGCCCTTGCCGACCTCGCCGCGCTGCACGGCGTGCCAGGCGACGGCCATCGGCTCGGTGAGCGCCGCGACGTCGGGCGCCAGCCCGTTCGGCACCGGCTCGAGCAGCGCCTGCTGGACGAGCACCTGCTCGGCGTAGGCGCCGGGCGCGTGGGCGGAGAGGCCGATCGTGTCGACCCCGTCCCCGCCGCGCAGGAGCGGGAACGCGACGACCGGCGTGCCGGTCGGGAGCTTGGCCTTCGTCTTCGGCCCGTACTCGGCGATCGCCCCCGAGAACTCATGACCGAAGACGAGGCGGTCGGTCGTCCGCGCCATGCGCGTGTAGCCCGTGCGCTCGGCGATGTCCGCGAGCTCGTCCATGCCGGTCCGCGCGTGCAGGTCCGAGCCGCAGATCCCGCAGCGCAGGACCTCGAGGCGGACCTGCCCCTTGGCGGGGGTCGGCTCGGGGAGGTCGTCGACTGCGAGCTCGGCGTGCTGACAGACGACGGCCCTCATCGCGGTGCCGCCGCGCGGAGGGTCGCCTCGACGTCCGTGCGGGCAATCGGCCCGATGCACGGCGAGGTCGCCCCCGCGTCGAGGTAGCGCTGGATGCCGGCGCGGACGGCGTCTTCGTCGCCGATCGCGCACAGCGCGTCGAGAAACTCGGTCGCGATCCCGGCCTGCATCGCGTCGACGTCGCCCTGGGCGGCGCCGGCGTCGTAGGCGGCGATCGAGCCGCCGAAGCCCGAGCGCTCGATCATCGCCCGGTAGAACGGCAGGCCGAAGTACGGGATCAGGTCGCGCCGCATCACCCCGTGGGCGGCGGCGGTGTCCTCGACCAGCGCGCCGGGGACGGCGGCGACGATGTCGAATCCGTCCAGCGACTTGCCGACGGACTCACGGCCCGCCTGCACCTCGGGGACGACCACGTCACGGATGTACGCGGGGTTGCAAAGCCACAGGATCACGCCGTCGGCGAACTCCCCGGCGGCGCGGAGCATCCGCGGCGAGAGCGCGGCCACGTAGATCGGCAGGGTCGGGAACGGCCCGACGCCGCTCAGCGGCATCATCGTCTTCCACTTGACCGTGTCCTGCGGGATCTCACTGCCCGAGACGATCGCCCGCACCAGCGCGACGTACTCGCGCATCTCCGAGACGGGCTTGTCGATCGTCTGGCCGTGCCAGCCCTCGACGACCGGCCGGTGCGAGACGCCGAGACCGAGCCGCAGGCGCCCGCCCGACAGCTCCTCGAGCGTCGCGGCGGTCTGCGCCATCGTCGCGGGCGTGCGCGTGTAGATCGGCACCACCCCGGTGCCGATCGCGATCTGCGATGTCGCGGCGGCGTAGGCCGCGAGGACGGTCAGCGAATCGCGACCGTTGATGTGTGTCGTATACGCGGTCTCGAAGCCGAGTTCCTCAGCCAGCTGCACGCGCCCAACGGCGTCCTGCAGCGACTTCCCCGGCGAGACGAAGCAGCCCACTCCCATGCGCGCAGCCTATGGGCTGACGGACGTCTACGGTTCCGAACCATGTCCTCGGAGCTGACCCTCGACCGCCGCGACGGCATCGCCGTCATGACCCTGCGCGCACCGGAGCGCCGCAACGCGCTGAGTGCGGACATGGCCGACGCGATGGTCGCCGCGTGCGAGGAGGTCGATGCGGACGAGACAGTCGGCGCGGTCGTCGTCACGGGCGAGGGCGCGTACTTCTGCGCGGGCGGTGACCGCGCGCAGCTCGCCGCCGCGGGCAAGGACCCGGCCGAGCCGGCGCTCTACGAGGCGATGGGGCGGATCTACAACGCGTTCGCGCGCGTGGGCGCGCTGGTGCCGCCGACGATCGCGGCGATCCGGGGCGGAGCCGTCGGGGCGGGGATGAACCTCGCGCTGGCGACCGACCTGCGGGTCGTGGCCGACGACGCGAAGCTCCTGTCCGGCTTCCTGCCGATCGGCCTGCACCCCGGCGGCGGCCACGCCGCGCTCCTGACGCGCCTGGTCGGCCGCGAGACGGCGAACGCGATGCAGCTGTTCGGCGCGCCGGTGGTCGGTGCCGAGGCCGTCGAGCTCGGGCTGGCGTGGAAGTCCGTCCCGGCCGGCGAGGTCGACGCAACCGCGCTCGCGCTGGCCGCGGTGCCCGCGCGCGATCCGGAACTCGCCCGGAAGACGGCGCGTTCGATGCGCACGATCGCCGGTCCGCCGGCGCTTCCGTGGCCCGCCGCGCTGGAGCTCGAGCGCCCGTCGCAGATGTGGTCGATGCGCCGCAAGGATCTCGCGGGCTGATCTCGCGGTTCGCTCAGGGCGCCCCCAGGGTAGAGCGGTGCACTGTGGATATGCGCACTGAACGAATCCCCGCCCTGCCCCTGCTGCCGCACCGGGATCGCGCTCGCAGCCTGCCAGGCGACGCGCAGCCCGTCGGCGCCTACCTGCAGGTCAGCGACGGCCCGGACGAACGGCTGCTGCCGCTCGATGGCGGCGACGTCCTGCACATCGGGCGCAGCCTGACCTGCGATGTCGTGCTCGAGCACACGAGCGTGTCGCGGCGCCAGGCCACGCTGCGCCGGAGGCCCGACGGCTTCGTGCTGCACGACGACCGCAGCACGAACGGCACGTTCGTCAACGGTGAGCGTGTGACGGACGCGGAGATCCGCGACGGCGACGTGCTCACGTTCGGCGGGGTGGCAGTCGTGTTCCGTGCGGCGTCGCGGACGTTCGCGGCCGCCTGAATCCCGCGCGGGTCGTATGGAGTGTGCGCCCATCCAGGCGACTTCTGGACGCCTTGGCCCGGACACCGGGAGGCGGCCAGGGCGATCCGTCCAGATTCCTGGCGGACGCACGTTCCGACTCCTACGGTGCGGCCATGAAGTCACTCATTCGCAGCGGCGCCGTCCTCCTCGCCGCCTCCGCTCTCACCGTCGCGGCCGCCCCCGCCGCGCAGGCGTACAACCCCGGCGTCTGCAACCAGGCGACGCCGCACTGGCT
>JAEMSV010000340.1 GCA_016462625.1 Solirubrobacteraceae bacterium
TGCGCCGCGCGATGCTGCCGTACACGTGGCATCAGGACCGCATCAATCGCGAGCTGGCTGACGCGATAGAGCAGGCGAACCGGCGATCCGCCGAGGCGCTGTCCCTCTTGCAGGAGCAGGCTGCGATGACGGACGCCCGGCTGCTCCAGGAGATCCGCGGCCACCAGGCGACGATCGACACGCTGATCGAGCAGCTCGGGACCGAGCAGGTTGCCAGACAACGTTCGGAGGCGGAGGCACGGCACGGCGTTGCGCGGCTGCAGGCGCGTGCATTCGATCTGCCGGTCCCGGAGCGCCCCTGGACCCACGAGTACAACGCACTGCACCGCGGGCTCGTGACCGTAGCCCTCGACGACCCGGGCTTCCAGCGCTGGTTCCGGGAAGCGGAGGAGCTCCCCGACGGCTACGGGGTCGGCTTCGACGAGCGGGTCGTCGAGTACCCGTGGCTGCTGGCGCAGGACCCCGACGGACGCGTGCTCGACGCTGGCTCGGTCCTCAACCACGACCACCTCCTCGACCGGTTCCGTCCGCGCTTCGACGCGCTGACCATCGCGACGCTCGTGACCGAGGACGAGACGTTCCCGGAGCGGGACATCTCATACCTCGACGCGGACCTGCGCGAGCTGCCCTTCGCCGACGAGAGCTTCGACGCCACGGTGTGCCTGTCGACGCTCGAGCACGTCGGGATGGACAACGCCTACTACGGCGCCGGCGAGGATGTCGCCGCCGTCGCGGAGGATCCGGCGAAGGAGGCGCGCTGCGCGCTGGCCGAGCTGCTGCGCGTCACGCGCACGGGCGGCAAGGTCCTGCTGTCCGTGCCGTTCGGCCACGCCGAGCGGCTGGGGTGGCTGCGCGTGTTCGGTCCCGCCGACCTCGATGCGTTGCTCGCAGACGTACCGGCGGAGCACCGGCGCGTCGAGATCTTCGGCTACACCGCCAACGGGTGGCAGCGCACGACCGCCGACGCGGTCATCGACGCCCGCTACCGCGACTACCAGGCGGATCCGAGCCCGGTCGACGATGCGGCGGCGGCCGCGCGCGCGGTCGCATGCGTGGCCGTCACCGTCTTCTAGAGTGCCGGGGGTGCCGTTGCTGAGTCGTCTCCGGAGCGTGCTGCGCCGGGAGGCGCCGCCGGCTTCACCGCTCCGGCGCGGAGGCCGGGACGTCATCGCGCCCGACGTGCCCAAGGTCTACGAGACCTTCCTCGGGCGCGAGGCGACTGAGCGCGAGCTCGCTGCGTCACAGGGACGCGATCTGCATGACATCGCGGCGCGCGTCGCGGGGACATCGGAGCATCGCAAGCAGCTGCGCTCCGGCAAGGTCACGGCGCTCGTCTCCGGGAGCAAGGTGGCCCTCGCCACCCATCCGGTCGGGACCGCGTCGCCCGATGACGTCGCGGTCGTCGGGCGCGACGGATGGCTCTTCATCGCTCGCGGTGCGAACGACTTCGTGCGCCAGGTGACCGGCGAGGTGCCGCTGCCGGAGACGAGCCTCACGGCGTGGCGTGGTCTCCTCGAGACGCAGCGCGCCGCCGCCGAAAAGCACGGCGTGCGTCTCGTGCAGCTCGTGATCCCCGACAAGCTGGCGGTATACCGCGACCGCTTCCCGGAGGACCTCGCTCCCGTCGGCCCGCGCCCGGTCGAGCAGCTCCTCGAAGGGGGCGAGTCCGGCCTGCTGTACCCGCTCGAGGAGCTGCGGGTGCGGCGCGACACCGAGGA
>JAEMSV010000172.1 GCA_016462625.1 Solirubrobacteraceae bacterium
CCCGCGACTACATGGCCGCCGTGCTGGAGCGCGCACAGGAGACCGTCGCCAGGGCGGACCTCTCCCCCGATGCCGCACGCCTCGACGCGGGCGGCTTCCTCTGGGACTCGCTGATCGAACACGAGGAGCAGCACCGCGAGACGATGCTGCAGGCCCTCGCGCTCGCCCCCGCGGGCTGGATCACCCCGGTCCGTGCGTCACTGCCCACGCGATCGGGCACGCCCTCCGGCATGGCCGTGATCCCCGGGGGGACGTTCACCATGGGCGCCGTCTCGGGCTTCGCCTACGACAACGAGCGACCCGCCCACGACGTCGAGCTCCCTGCCTTCCGCATCGACCGCGGCCTCGTGACCGCCGGCGCCTGGCGCGAGTTCATGGCCGATGGCGGCTATGCCCGCCGCAGCCTGTGGACCGCGGGCGGCTGGGCGTGGCGAACCGAACACGCGGTCACGAAGCCGCTCTTCTGGGAGCAGGAGGGCATGACCCGCTCGTTCGACCGCGTCGCCACCCTGCCCGATGACCTCCCCGTCCTGCACATCAGCGCGCACGAGGCCGACGCCTTCGCCCGCTGGCGCGGAGCGCGCCTCCCGACCGAGGCCGAGTGGGAGCGCGCAGCGGCGCTGCACCCGACCGACGAACCCGTGCTCGGCGGCGCGACGTTCGGACCCGCTCCGCTGGGAGATGGCGATGGAGACGACGTGCGCGGCCTGACCGGCAACGCCTGGGAGTGGACCAGCTCGGAGTTCACCGGCTACGCCGGCTTCTCGGCCTTCCCGTACCCGGAGTACAGCGAGGTCTTCTTCGATCGCGGCTACCGCGCCCTGCGCGGCGGCTCCTGGGCCACGGCGGCGAGCGTGGCCCGCCCCACCTTCCGAAACTGGGACCGACCGGAGCGCCGGCAGATCTTCGCCGGGCTCCGTTGCGCGGAGGACGCATGAGCGACCCGAACCGACTGCAGGCTCTGCTCGACCACGGCGTCGAGATCCACGCGTTCCCGGAGAGCTGGACGGCGCTCGCCGCCGACGTGCTCCACGGGCTCTCGTCGATGCCGAAGACCCTGCCGCCGAAGTGGTTCTACGACGCGCGCGGCAGCGAGCTGTTCGACGCGATCTGCGAGCAGCCCGAGTACTACCCGACCCGCACCGAGGCCGCGATCCTCGACGAGATGGGGGCCCGCATCGCGGCGGACATTCCCGCCGCCGAGGTCATCGAGCTCGGCTCCGGCTCCTCGACGAAGTCGCCGCTGCTGCTCGACCCGCTCGACGACGCGGGCGTGCTGCGCCGCTACGTGCCGGTCGACGTGAGCGCGGCCGCGATCGAGGGCGCCATCCCGGGCCTCGTCGACCGCTATCCGAATCTGGAGATCGACGCGCGGATCTGCGACTTCACCGCGGATCTCCGGGATCTTCCCCGGCCCAGCGACGAGCCGCGGCTGATCGCCTTCCTCGGGAGCACCGTCGGCAACATGCAGCCCGTCGAGGTCCAGGCGTTCCTCGCCCAGGTCCGCCCGCTGCTCGGGCCCGACGACGCCGTGCTCATCGGCGCGGACCTGGTCAAGGACGCCGACGTCCTCGAGCCCGCGTACGACGACGCCGCCGGCGTCACGGCGGAGTTCAACCGCAACGTCCTCGCCGTCATCAACCGGGAGCTCCAGGCGGACTTCGTACTGGAGACCTTCACCCACGAGGCGACCTGGAACCCGGTGCTCGAGCGGATCGAGAGCCGGCTGCGCAGCGTCTGCGACCAGGTGGTCCGCATCCGCGGGCTGGGGCTCGAGGTCACGTTCCAGGCCGGCGAGTCCATCCTCACCGAGATCAGCCGCAAGTTCCGCCGCGGCGGACTGGAGCGCGCGTACGCGCAGGCCGGACTGCAGCTGCGGGGCTGGTATCAGGACCCGCAGGCGTGGTACGCGCTGTCGCTCGCCTCACCCCGCTAGCGCGCCAACGCGCCTGAACTTGGTTCAGATCTGCAGACGGTGTCCGATCTACCGTCACGTGAGCTCTGTCCCTGCCCCCAGCCCCAATCTCGGCCAGCGTCTGCTCGCCGCCTTCCCGCGCCTTCGTGGCCTGCCGCATGACGAGTGGCTCCCGCGCCACACGGCGATCGTCACGATCATCCTCTTCCACATCCCGGCGATCGTGGCCTACGGCCTGGCCCGGGACTACGCGCTCGGGCATCTGCTCCTCGACGCGGTCCTCCCGCTCGGGGTCCTCGCCGGCCTCGCGATCTGGCCGGGCATCAGCCAGGCTGCGCGCTCCTGCGCCGCGGCTGCCGGGCTGATCATGTGCTCCGCGCTCGTGGTGCACACCTCGGGCGGCGACATCACCGCGCACTTCCACTTCTTCGTGGTGCTCCCGATCATCGGGCTCTATCTCGACTGGCGCCCGTTCGCCGTCGCGGTCCTGCTCGTCGTCGTGCACCACCTCGGGTTCGCGTTCATCCATCCGGAGTCGGTCTTCGACGGGAAGGACGAGGCCGGCGAGATCATCAAGCTCACGCTGATCCATGCCGTGTTCGTCGTTGCCGAGGTCATCGCGCTGCTCGCGTCCTGGAAGCTGGCCGAGAACCAGCAGGCCACGCTCGACGCCCGCAACGCCGAGATGGACCGCCGCAAGGAGCAGCTCGAGGCCAAGAACGCGGAGCTCGACGGCACCGTCTCGCGGCTCGATCAGACGGTCGCCGAGATGCGCCGCCTCTCCGAGCGCGTCGGAGCCCACGCCGAGCAGGTCGCCGTCACGGGTGAGCGCCTGGCCGAGCAGGCCGGCGATACGCACGGCGCCGCGGAGCGCAGCGCCGAGGCGCTCGATGCCGTGCGCCGCTCCGCCGCCGCCCTCGACGAGGTCGCCGACGCCACCGCCCGCGAAGCGGCCCGTGTCGTCGAGCACACGCTCGCCAGCACCCAGGCCACGCACGACGGCGGCTCCGCCATGGACGAGCTGATGGGCGACATGGAAGAGGTCGGCTCGCGGGTCGGCGGGATCGCCGATGGCGTCGCGTCCCTGACCGAGCGCACCCGCCGCGTCGGCATGATCGTCGACACCGTCCGCCAGCTCGCCGACCAGTCGCGCCTGCTCGCGCTCAACGCCTCCATCGAGGCGGCCCGCGCGGGCGAGCACGGTCGCGGCTTCGCCGTGGTCGCCGAAGAGGTCCGCAAGCTCGCCGAGGAGTCCAACCAGGCGACCGCCGACGTCGACGCGCTCCTGTCCGACATCGACGTCGCCGCGCAGGAGGCCATCGAGGCCGCGCGCACGGGCATCGAGTCGGTCGAGCGCAGCAAGCAGACCGCCGGCCGCACCGAGGAGGCGCTGCGCGCCATCTCCAGCGCGGGCGACGCGGTCCACGGCAGCGCCCAGAGCATCGCCGACGCCGCCGGTCGCAGCCGCGAGGCGGGCCAGCACATCGGCGCCGATGTGCAGCAGGCCGGCGACGCCATCGAGAACGTCACGCAGTCCGCCGACGAGGTCTCCACCCTGGCCCAGCGCCTGCGCGAGCTCGCCGCAGAGCTCGACGCCGTGACCGCCACCGATGGCGAGCCCGCCGACGAGGACGCGATCGCGAAGCTCGCCGCGCTCACCGGGATCGACGGCCCCGCGCCGGAGCGCGCAGTCGACGGCGACGGCGAGACCGTCGTCGCCTAGCCGCTAGCGCAGCAGGATCGTCCGCCGCAGGGTGGTGCGGTTGCCGTCGTCGTCGCTTGCGACGACGCGGAGCGTCAGCCGTACCGACTTCTGCTTGCGCAGCGTGGCGATCGTCTTGGCCGAGAGCCGCAGCCGGACGGGCACCGCGCTCGTCCCGATCTTGCGCTTGGCCTCAGCGATCCGGCGCGTGCCACGCAGCAGCGTGATCCTGGCCTGTGCGGGCTCGCTGCCCCGCACCTGCGCGGTCAGCCCGTCACGGAGGACAGGCCGCAGCCTCAGTGGCGTCACCTTGGTGACCGAGACCGTCGGCGGCTTCGCGTCGCCGCTGGCCGCCACCACGAAGGTGAGGCGCGACGTGGTGCTGCCCGCAGCGCTGGGGTCGCCCGTCGAGCCGGTCACCGAGACTGCGCGCTTGCCCTCGCGGGCGTAGGTCGTCGTCGCGCGGGGCTCGGTCGTGACCTGGTCCACGCCGTCCTTCGGGCGGACCTTGCCATCGCCGTCGAGGTCCCAGGCAAAGCTCGTGAACTGGTAGTCGCCCGAGCCGCTCACGTAGGACGCGACGAAGGTGACAGGCTTGCCTGCCACCGGCTCCTTCGGGTCCGTGTTGATCTCGAGCAGCGGCGGCCGGCTCAGCGGCCGCGGATCGGTGCGGGCAATCGCCTTCACGACGCCGCGCATGCCCTGGTCACCGTGAATCGCGCAGACGTACTCGAAGCTGTCGCCGGCGGCGCTCAGGGTTCGGCGCAGGGGCGACGGCCCCGTGTACGGGTCGCTGAGGGGCTCCGTTGGAGCGGGGCGATAACGAAGAGGATGGGCCGAGAAATCACCCGTCCACTCGACGACATCCCCAGCCTGCACGGTCAGCTCCGCCGGCTCGTAACGATTTCCGAGGTCCCCGCCGAAGCGGATCGGTCGTACGTCACCGGAGGCGGCTGCCGGCAGCGCCACCAGCGCCCCCAGAGCGAGGGTGAGTGCGGTGCGCACCTCGCGCACGGTACCACCGTGCGGGCTCATTGGTCAGAGACCCAGCTCGCGGACGCCGAGCTCGTCGGCGCCGAGGTGGTGCGCCAGCTCATGGCGGACCGTCCGCGTGACCTCGTCGCGGAGCAGATCCGGGTCGTGCCCGAAGTCCCGCCGGAGCGTGTCGCGGTAGATGACGATGCGGTCCGCGACATCGTTTCGCGCGACCGTCCCGCCGTGGTAGAGGCCGTAGGCGCCCGCCTTGCGGCCGCCGTCGCTGATGACCACGGCGACGTTGCGCTCGAGCGCGCGCTGCAGGAGGTCCGGCAGCTCGTCGAGGGCATCGCGGACGAGCTCCTCGAAATCCTCGTCGTCGTACGGGTCGAGGTCCATGAAGTCCATCTCGTCAGGCTCGGCGGCGGTGCCGTCGCGTGCCAGCCGCTCGGAGCGCCGGACGACCTCTTCGAAGTCCGCCTCGCTCTCGGGCTCTTCCCAGCCCGCGAACCGGATGCCGATCGTCGCGAGGATGCTGCCCAGCGCGAAGATCACGAGGACCACGACCGCGGTCCCCTCGAGCAGTCGCAGCGGCATCGACGTGCTGAATCCGTTCAGCAGCACGATGACCGTCAGGCCGACCGCGAGCGCGACACCTGCGGCGAGGGCGATTCGCCGACCGGGGTTGGACGGGCGCATGAAACGAGGGTAGCCCGCCCGCCCAGGGACCCCGCCGGTAGCCTCGGGCGCATGGAGGAGCGCACCCGTCTCGATGCCGCGACCGCGGGGCTCGACCCGCCGCTCGCGGTGGTCGATCTCGACGCGTTCGACGCCAACGCGGCAGACCTCGAGCGGCGTGCGGCCGGGACGCCGCTGCGGGTGGCGAGCAAGTCCGTGCGCGTTCGTGCGCTCGTGGCCCAGGCACTCGCCCGCGACGGATTCGAGGGCGTGCTCGCGTACGCGCTCGCCGAGGCGCTGTGGCTGTTCGAGGAGGGCGTGAGCGACGACCTCGTCGTCGGCTATCCCACCGCCGACCGCGGCGCGATCGCCGCACTCGCGGGAAACGAGGCGGCGGCCGCCGCGGTCACGCTGATGGTCGACGATGTCGCGCAGCTCGACCTGGTCGACGCCGTCGCCCCATCGGGCGCGCGGGCGCCGATCCGGGTCTGCCTGGAGCTGGACGCGTCGTGGAAGCTCGCGCGCGGCGCCATCCACGTCGGCACGCGGCGCTCGCCGGTGCATACGGTCGATGCGCTGAGCGCGCTGGCCCGGACCGTCGTCGCGCGCCCCGGCTTCGTCCTCGACGGGCTGATGGCCTACGAGGGGCAGATCGCCGGGTTGGGCGACCGCCCGCCGCGAGCCCGCGCGCGCGGGGTCGCGATCCGGGCGATGCAGCAGCGCTCGGCCGCCGAGCTGGCCGAGCGGCGGGCGGCGGCCGTCGCCGCGGTCTCCGCCGTCGCGCCACTGCGGTTCGTCAACGGCGGGGGCACCGGCTCGGTCCACCTCACCGCGGCCGAGCCCGCGGTGACCGAGGTCGCCGCCGGGTCCGGCCTGTTCGGCCCCACCCTGTTCGACGCCTACGACGCGTGGCGCCCCCGCCC
>JAEMSV010000173.1 GCA_016462625.1 Solirubrobacteraceae bacterium
CCCCCAAGCCGCCCCGGGCCAGCGCGACACCCGCACCCAGCAGCGCCCACACCAGCGGGTCCTCGAGGAACGCCGCATAGAGCATCGTGTGGACGAGGATCGCGATGAACGCCGCCACCACGCCGGCCCGGGCGATCGCCACGGCCGTGGGCTCGCGCAGCGCACCGACGAGCCCGCTGCCGAAGAGCCGCGCCAGCGCCGCGATCAGCAGCGCCAGGTAGACGGCGAGGCCGATCACGCCCTGCTCGGCGGCGACCGTCACCGGGATCGTGTGCGACGCGGCCGTCGCGCGCTGGTCGCTCGCCTTCTCGTTCGCGCGGTACTCGTGGCGGAAGGAGCCCGAGCCCCAGCCCTGGATCGGCTTGTCCTGCGCGAGCTGCACACCGCCTTCGATGAGGTCCGCGCGGCCGCTGGTCGCGTCACTGACCGAGTCGCTGTCGCCGAGCTCCAGACGCAGTGAACCCGAGGCCAGGACGATCACCAGCGCGCCCGCGACCACCACGCCCGTGACCGCGATCGCCGCGCGCTTCCAGCCCCAGCGCAGCCCACCGAGCACCGCGAGGCCCGCGAGCAGGCCGGCGAACGACGACTGCGAGAACGTCACGACGAGCCCGCCCCAGAGGATCACCAGGACGAGCACCCCAACCACGGCGTCGCGCACGCGAGAGGTCCAGAGCATCGCCGCGGTGACGAGCAGCATCACGACCGCCAGGAACCGGCCGTAGATGTTCGGGTCGAAGAACAGCGAGTTCACGCGGAAGTAGGTGGCGAACTCATTTGCGTTGATGACCTTTGGGTTCAGCAGCAGCTCGCGGGTGGCGTACTCGTAGAAGCCGACCGCGACGAACGCGAGCGCCAGCACGACCAGCACACCCAGGCACCCCGCAAGGACCTTTGCCGTCCACTGCACCCGCTGCAGCAGCGCGAACAGGACGGCGAACGGGACGTAGAAGAAGACGAGCTGCTGCAGCGCCCGGTCGAAGTCGCCGGAGTACGCGGCCTGCAGCGCGTAGAGGACGACGGCCCCGCCGAGCAGCCACTCGAGCACACCCGGCGCCAGCTCCTCCCGGGCCTGGCCGCGCAATCGAGGGATCGCGTACGCCAGCGCGCCCGCCCCGATCACGAGGTACAGCGGGACCAGCAGGTTCGCCGTGTCACCGCCCGCCTCGATCGGGACGCGGAACGGCAGGGCCGCCGCCACGGCGAGCGGGAACACCGTCGGGTAGCGGTCCAGCAGCCACGCGCCCACGGCCAGGCCGACGAGCCCGGCCGCCGCGCCGATCGCCAGCAGCATCGGGCGGTCGCGCAGCTCCTCGACCTGCGGCGACGTCCACACATGCCCGCCGAGCAGCAGCGCGGCCAGGACGAGCGCACCCAGGACCGCCAGCGCGCGGAGCTTCGGCCCGGGCGCGCAGATCGCGGCCGCGGCGCACAGCGCGGCGACGATGACGCCGACCGTCTGCGCGGCGTCGCCCAGCGCGGAGATGGCGAGCACGGAGGTCATCCGTTCACCAGCACCCAGATCCGGCGCAGCAGCGCCTCGAGGTCCGGATCGCTGCTCACCTTCGAGGCGAACTGCGGGAGCGCGGTGCGGATCACGAGGCCCTTGTTCAGACGGGTCGCGACGATGACGTCGCGGTCTCCGCCCTCCGTCGTCGCGAGCGCGACGATGCGCGAGGCGGGTCCGAGCGACTTCGTCGCCTCGTAGGAGTCGAAGCCGGGGAACTGGCCGTCGGTCCCCTCGAACAGGCGGATCGGATCCTCGGACACCACGATCGTCGTCCCCGGGGCGCGGGTGACGGGCGCGAGCTGCGCCCCGAAAAGGTCGCGCGGCGCGGGCGTCGTCGGGTCCAGCGCGCGGCGCGGGGTCACGCGCGCCTCGCGCAGCAGCGAGTCGATCCCCGCGTTGAACAGGCGCCCACCGCGGGTGACCCACCGCCGGAGCTTGCTCTGCAGCCGCCCGTCCATCCAGATCGAGTCACCGGCGAGGATCACGCCCGAATGGTCCTCGAGCTTGGGGCCGACCCCGCGGGCGAGCGCGACATCCGTGGTGATGTCGTACTTGCGGCCCTGGCGGTCGAGCGCGATGAGCAGCGGCGCGACCGTCTCGGTCACCCCCGCGGGAAGACCTGCTCCGTCGTAGACGCGGCCGGTCCGGATCGGGAGGCCGCCCGAGAGCGTGTCGGGCCAGCCGTCGCCGTCGTCGTCGATGCGGTTGCGGCCCTGCCAGGTCGTCGCCGGGAGCACCACGAGCACCTTGCTGCTCCGCACCGACTGCACGGCGAACGGCACCGTCGCGCGGTGGGTCGCGCTGCGCAGCTCGAAGAGGTACATGCCCGACTTGCCGCCCGGCGCCCGGACCCGCACGAGCGGGCGCGTGCCGCTGCCATGGGCGCGGCGCGTCTGGCCGACCCGGCGGATCTGCCACGTGTACCGCGTGCCCGCGGAGAGGACGCCGAACTCCGCCTGCGCCGCGGCCTCGACGGGCGTGGTCGGGGGCTGCGCGTTGAGGTAGCGGATGGAGATGCCACCGCGGCCGCCCGTCGACTCGCCGTACGGCGGGTGCGGCGGCAGGCGACGCGGGGAGGTGCCGATGTTCCCGGCCTGGTCGCGCGTCTCGACGGCCACGAGGTACGTGCCCTGCGCGACCTTGCGGCCGTCGACGGTGCCGTCCCACTCCCAGCTCGTGGCATCCGGAGCCAGCTGCTCGGCGAGCACCTCGCGGGCCGGCGTGACGTCGGTGCGGTAGACGAGCACGCGCGGCTTGCGCCCGGGCAGCTCCAGGTGGACGACCGCCGGCTTGCCGTCGCGGCGCGGCAGCAGCTCGGGACGCGGCAACGGGGTCTTCTCCGGCCCGATCGACAGCACGCGGGGCTGCGGCGCGGTCGTGTCGAGCTCGATGTTGCGCGGCAACATCACGGAGCGGCCCTGGCGGCGCAGGCCGACCTGCACGCGGTAGACGCCGTCGGGCGCCTTCACGCCGTCGTCGTCCTTGCCGTCCCAGACGAGGTTCAGCCGCGTGTACGACGGCAGCGTCTTGTTGCGGGTCAGACGGCGGATCGCCTGGTCGTCCCGGTCGACGACCGTCACCGTCACGTCGTCGGCCTCCTTGATCATGAAGCCGACCCGTGCGCGGTCGAACCGGCCGTCCCGGTTCGGACTGAAGAACGGCGTCGCCTTGACGCTGAGCAGCACGCCGGGCTCGCGCTTCAGGCGCTGCGTGATGAAGAACGCGGCGAAGGTGGCCACCACGAGCACCGCGAACGCGATGCCGCCGATGACCGCCGCGCGGGAGCGCGTCTCGGTCACAGCGGATGCACGGTGCCGTTGCCCACCTGCGCGAGTTCGGCGTCCTCGCCGACACCCCTGCCCAGGGCGCGCTGTGCAACGCGGATCACACCGCCGTGACAGACCACCAGCGCGGGGAGAACCTCCGGGCGGGAGCGGATCTCCTCAAGCACATCGACGACGCGCTCGGCTTGCTCCGCGAGCGACTCACCGCCAGGGAACCGGAACGACAGGTCGCCCTGCGCCCAGCGCTCGAGCTCACCCGGTGCCTCGAGGAACACCTCGGCGTAGCTGCGGCCGGTCCAGTCGCCGACGTCGATCTCGCGCAGCCGGTCGTCGGGCGTCACCGGCAGGCCGAGGACCGCGCTGACGATCTCCGCCGTCTCGGCCGCGCGCAGCAGCGGGCTCGCGTAGATCGCGGCGATCGGCTCGTCGCGCAGCAGCTGCGCGAGGGCCGCGGCCTGCTCGCGCCCGCGGGCGTTCAGCGGCGGATTGCGGGACCCCTGAAAGCGCCGTTCGGCGTTGTCGGCCGTCTCACCGTGGCGGGCGAGCAGAAGGGTCGGCGCACCGGTCATGTGCCGCTACGGGAGATCGGTGCGATCCGCGCCGACGACGACCACGACGTCGGCACCCTCGCCGGCGGTGACCGCGTCACTCTGCGACAACGCCAGGACGGCGTCCTCGCCGACGCCGATCCGCTGGGCGACGGCCAGGGCGTCGGCCTTGTGGTCGGGCGCGTAGCTGACCGTCGTGGCCGAGCGCGACTGATCGGGCGCGTTCGTGACCGTGCCCTGGGCGTAGCCCGCCTGCCCGAGCTTGTCGGCGATCTGCTTGGCCAGACCGGCGACCGTGGTGCCGTTCAGGACGGCGACGTTGACGCTGCCCGGGTCGGTCTGGGAGGACGACGAGGAGCTCGTCGACGTGCGCGCGGGCTTGTCCGTCTCGGGCTCCGCCACGGTCTGCCCGATGGTGTTCGCGGGCGTCGCCGGATCGTCCCCGCCGCCGAGCTGCGTGATGCCCACGCCGATGATCACGACGCCGAGGACCACGGCGGCAATGATCCCGGCGATCTTGCCGGTCGAGCGACCGCCCGCGGGCTCACCGGCGGCGCGCGCGGTGGCGGGCGGCGGCGTCGCGGGCGTCCGCGGAGGACGCGGGGCGGCCGTGCGGACCGGCGCGACGGGACCCGTGTCCGTGTCCTGGGTGCTGCCCGCGGCCGCGGCCACGGCGGGCGCAGCCACAGGGGCGGGAGCGGCCGGCGCGCCGGCATCGGCCGGCCTGGTCATCGGCGGCTGCCCGTTCGGCGCCGCGGGTGCCCCCGCGGGGCGCGCCTGAGCGGGCGCTGCGGGCGCGACCGTCGTGGCGCCCTCCTTCGGCGGAGTGGCCGTCGCGCCGGAGGCAGCAGCTGCTCCGGCAGGCACCGCGGCAACCTTCGCCACGGCGGCAGCGGCGGCGACCGTGGCCGGTGCGGCCTTCGGCTGCGGCTTCTTCGCCTGCCCGGCGGCGGTCTGCGGCGCCATGGGGCGCGCGGCAGCGGCCGCGCGGGACGCCTGCGCCGTGATCCGGCGGGCCAGGTCCGCCTCGCGCTCCTCGGCCCCCGACGCCCATTCGCGCAGGCGCTTGACCTCGCGCGCCTGGGCGAAGTAGAGAAGCGAGAGGACCCCGAGGCCGACGACGGCAGCAAGGCCGGCGTACGCGCCATAGGTCTCGATCGCGTCGGAGACGGAGATCGCGGCCTGGAGAAACGGCATGAAGGAGGGGATGGTAGTGACCGGTCCCGAGCTACCGACGTCAGCCTGCCGCCGCGACGCCGCGGCCGGCCATCAGCTCGGACACCTTCGCGGCGAGCGCCGCAGCATCGCCTTCGAGCACGAGCAGACCGATCTGGTCGAACGCCGCATCGACCGCTGAGGGGTCCAGCGGCGCGCGCTCGGCCCGCATGATCTTCTCCGACGGCGTGGGCTGGGGCCGCTCGTGGGGGTTGAACAGCTCCTCGTGGAGCTTCTCGCCGGCGCGCCGCCCGACGACCTCGATCTCGATGTCCCGCCCCGGCTCGAGCCCCGACAGCTCGATCATCGCCCGCGCAAGATCCATGATGTTCACGGGCTCGCCCATCTCCAGGACGAACGTCTCGCCGCCGTCGCCGAGCGTGCCCGAGCGGATGATGAGCTGCACGGCCTCCGGGATCGTCATGAAGTAGCGGGTCATGCGCTCGTCGGTGACCGTCACCGGCCCGCCGCGCGCGATCTGGCGGCGGAAGATCGGCACGACCGACCCCGACGAGCCGAGGACGTTGCCGAACCGCACGCTCGCGTATCGCGTCTCCGGATAGCGGGCGTTCTCAGCTTCGACCGCCCACTCGCCGAGCGCCTTGCTCGCGCCCATCACCGTCGCGGGGCTCACGGCCTTGTCGGTGGAGACGAGCACGAACGTCTTGACCTTCATGTCGCCGGCGATCCGCGCGACCACCCGCGTCGCGATCGCGTTGTTGCGCACCGCCTCGACCGGGTTCGTCTCCATGAGCCCGACGTGCTTGTACGCCGCCGCGTGGAACACGACGGTCGGCCGGTGCTCGGCGAACACCTCGCGGATCCGCTCCTCCTCCTTGCAGTCGGCCAGCACCGAGACCTGCGTGGAGGGATGGACGTGGCGGTCGTCGAGCAGCTCGCGCTCGATCGTGAAGAGGTTGTCCTCGGCGTGGTCGAGGCAGATCAGCTTGCGCGGGCCCACGCGCGCGATCTGGCGGCACAGTTCGGACCCGATCGATCCGCCGGCGCCGGTCACCAGCACGACCTCGCCGGTCAGGTACGCGCCCACGCGGTCGAGCTCCATCACGACGGGCTCGCGGCCCAGGACGTCCTCGACCTGCACGTCGCGCACCTGCTTGA
>JAEMSV010000341.1:0-1197 GCA_016462625.1 Solirubrobacteraceae bacterium
GCGTCGTACATCGTTGATCCTGCGTCAGAAAGTGTAGCGCGCGCCGAGCAGGGCCTGCGCCGACCATTGGGTGTCGAAGCCGTCCTGCTCGAAGCCGTAGACCCCGATCGAGGCGAGCGTACCGAGGCGGCCGAGCTGAAGCGAATAGGTGGCGTTGGCGCCGCCGCCGTAGACGTCGCCGCCGTTCAGCCCGGAGAGGCCGCTCGACGCCCAATTGCCGAAGACGGTGACGTCGAGCGAGGAGCGGCGCGACAGGTCGCGGCCCCAGAAGCCCTGGACATAGGCGCTCTGGTCCTCGACCCCGAGGAACACCGCGCCGGGGACACCCCGCGGCGCATTGAAGCGGCGGTTGGCGTAGCCGCCGCCGATGCCGAAGCGGGTGCGGCCATAGCTCGCGCTCAGGACCGCATCGACGCCGCGCGCGCGGTAGCTCGCGGTTGCGACCGACTGAAACACGTCGTTGAGGCAGGCGCCGGTGCCGTTGCCGCCGACGCCGGGGTTCGACCCGAACACGCAGCCGGCGAATTGCTGCGAGAACGGATCGGGCTGGCTGTCGAAGGCGGTCGGCAGGTCGCGCAGGCCGTCGCGGACCTGCCGGCCAAAGGTCTCGATCCCGTCGTAGACGACCACGCCGAGCCCGACGTTGCGGTTCACCGCGTAGCTCAGCGAGCCGAAATACGTCTCCCCGCCGTAGCGCCACCCGGCGCTCGCCTGCAGCTCCAGCCGCGGGTTGGGGCGCCACACGACCCCGGCGTCGTAGATGAGGCCGTCGGTGTCGTAGGCGATCCGCACCGGGGAGGCGGGATCGGTGACGTAGCGGCCGTTCGCGTCGGTCACCGGCGTCCCCGCCGAGGTCAGCAAGGGATCGCGCTGCGTCGCCTTGATGCGCTCGTACCCCGCGCCGCCGCGCACGGCGAAGGTGCCCGATAGCGGCAGCACGACGTCGCCGCGGCCGAAATAGCCCTCGTACTTCGCATCGAGCTGGCTCGCGTCCTCGCGCTCGTAGGCGCCTGACAGCGTGACGCCGAAGGGCAGCAGGTCGCCCGCGGCGGTACCGACCGAGGCCTGCGCGATGTGGCTGGTGCTGTCGTCGAAATAGTCGAGCCGCTGTCCGGGCACCGGGCCGGGGACGTCGGGGGTTTCGGCTTTGGTATAGCCGAAGAAGTAGCTCGCGCCGACGTTGAGCGCCCCGGCGCG
>JAEMSV010000341.1:1207-1703 GCA_016462625.1 Solirubrobacteraceae bacterium
GCGACGTCGCCGACGAAATTGCCGGGCGCGGCACCGCGGATGTCGCTGCGCGTGCGGGTCGCGATCGCGCCGCCCTCCAGGTTCAGCCCGGGCGCCAGTGTCACCGCGGCGCGGGCGAGGCCCGAATGGACGTCCTGGTCGGCGACGTCGTCGGCCCAGTCGAAGCGCCGCTCGTAGCGGTAGCTTACCTGCCCCTGCGCGCGGGCGGTCTGTACCCCTGCGTCGACCCCGGCCGCGACCGAGGTGTAGGTGGTGACATCGTCGTTGGTGAGGTCGGCGGCGACCGCCTGGTTCACCTCGATATAGGGCTGGACGTAGGTCGCGCGCCCGCTCTGTGCCGCGGCCGGAGCGGCCGCCAGCGCCGCCAGCGCCACGGCCAGCACCGTCATGCCGGGCCTGACCCGGCATCCAGAGCCGGGAGGACCAGCGTTCGTGACCCTGGACCCCGGGACGAGCCCGGGGTGACGAAAGTGGGAAGTCACGATCACCCCTCCTG
>JAEMSV010000342.1 GCA_016462625.1 Solirubrobacteraceae bacterium
CTGGAGATCAACGAGGGCGACGCCGTCACGATCAAGCAGATCGAGCAGTCGATCATCGACCACGCGTGGGCCAATGGCTGGGTCGTGCCGGAGCCGCCCGAGTTCGAGACCGGCAAGACGGTCGCCGTGGTCGGCGCCGGGCCCGCGGGCATGGCCGCCGCGCAGCAGCTGCGCCGCGCCGGGCACACCGTCACGCTGTACGAGCGCGACGAGGCCGCGGGCGGCCTGATCCGCTTCGGCGTGCCGGACTTCAAGATCGAGAAGACCGTCGTCGAGCGGCGCGTGCAGCAGCTCGTCGCCGAGGGCATCGATCTGCAGCTGGGCGTGGACGTGGGCGTCGACATCACGGCCGACGAGCTGAAGGCGCAGTACGACGCGATCGTGCTGACGACGGGCTCGCGCGAGCCGCGCGACCTCCCGGTCCCCGGCCGCGAGCTCCTGGGCATCCATTCGGCGATGGAGTACCTCTACGTCCGCAACCGATTCGTCGCAGAGACCGAGGGGCCGGAGACGGCGGTCCTGGCTCCCCAGGACCTGCCGGAGATCACGGCGCGGGACAAGCACGTCGTCGTCATCGGCGGCGGTGACACCGGCGCGGACTGCGTGGCCAACTCGCTGCGCGAGGGCGCCAAGCAGGTCGTCCAGCTCGAGCTGCTCCCGCTGCCGCCGCAGACGCGGCCCGACGAGCAGACCCCGTGGCCGCTGTGGCCGGCGAAGTACCGCCAGAGCTACGCCGCCGAGGAGCTCGTCGCCCTGGAGAAGGGCGAGCAGGATTTCTCGGTCGTCACGACGAGCTTCTCCGGTGAGCACGGCGTCGTCACGACGCTGCACGCGGCGAAGGCCGCGGCCGCGCCGCCGTTCGCGCCGGTCGAGGGCTCGGACTTCGAGATCAAGGCGGACCTCGTCCTGCTGGCGATGGGCTTCCTGCACCCCGAGCAGCCGCTGCTCGACCAGTTCGGCGTCGCCAAGGACCCGCGAGGGAACATCAAGGCGACCAAGCCGTACACGACCTCCGAGGCCGGCGTGTTCGCGGCGGGCGACGCGCGCCGCGGCCAGTCGCTCATCGTGTGGGCGATCAACGAGGGCCGTCAGTGTGCCCGGATGGTCGACCGCTACCTGGTCGGCCTGGATCGCGGCGACCTCCCGCAGTTCGACGCGGACGAGGGCCCGGCCGGCCCGCCGATCCACGTCTCGCCCGGTCTCGCCGGCGGCAAGCTCTAGTCAGCGCGCGGTCGCGGTCGCGGCCCGCGCGTTCAGCTCGGCGATCGAGTCCCGCAGCCACGGCTCCGTGTCATCGACGTCGGTGCGGCCCTGCTGCTCCTGGAACGCCTGGATCGCGAGCTCCTCGCCGTCTGCGAGGCGGACGAAGCACGAGCCGCTGGCCTGGTAGACGAACGTGTCGATCTCGTCCCACGCGAGCCGCCGCGTCTTCGCGACGTTGCGGATGGTGACGCCGTCGTCGTCGGCCAGGACGGACGCCGAGACGAGCCGGTAGACGAGCCAGACGACGGGCACCCAGAGGACCGCGACCGCGACGAAGGTCAGGGGACTCGGGGCGACGACGACCGGCACCAGGGCCATGAGGGTCAGCGCGCTGGCGGCGACGCCGCCGGCGGCGCGGGGGAGACGGGAGTAGCGGGTGCTCACGGGGTCATCGGATTCTCCAGCACGGAGAGGATGTTCCCCGCCGGGTCCTTG
>JAEMSV010000174.1 GCA_016462625.1 Solirubrobacteraceae bacterium
GGGATGCCCTGCGTCTCGTCGTCGATGCGGCCGGGCGCGCCGGTCGCCGTCCGGGAGGTGACCTCGTCGTCGTGGGCGAGGATCGCCTCGCGCTTCTCGGTGCGGCGGCGCTGCTTGACGGTCTTGTAGAGCTTCGCCGTCGCGCGCTGCACCGCCACCGCGTCGGGGTGGTCCAGGGGCAGCTCCTCCGCGCGCGCGAGGATCCTCAGCGCGGCTTGCAGCTCGTCGGGATCCAGGCCGTCGGACACGCAAGAAAGGGTAGGCGGGCCCGTCGTGCGCATCCATGCGTACCCGATTCCTGGATCGATCGACGCCTTTCTGGGACGATGCCTGACCGGTGCGACTGCTCTGTCCCGCAGCTCTCGTCGTTGCCGCGCTCCTGGCGGCGGCGCCCTCGGCTCTCGCCGAACCCGGTCCGGGCGTCTGCGAGTACGACGCGGCCACGAAGACGGCCACCTACAAGTGGCCCACCTCGTACAGCGCGAGTGCGGTCCCGGCCGCGCAGCGGTTCGGCGCCGGCAACGAGCAGATCTCCGTCGGCACCGCCGCCGACACGGCCTGCGGCCTCGCGACGGTCCTCAACACGGACACGATCCGGATCATCGGCACGCCGCCGACCAACAACAGCTACAGCGACGATTTCGCCCTCGCGCTGCAGAACGGCCTCATCGTTCCGGGCGCCACCGACGAGGCGGGCACGTCCGACGAGATCGAGATCCAGTTCGTCAATCCCGGCCGGATGATCCGCCTGCGGATCACCGGCACGGGCGGCGACGACGTCTTCACGGCGGGCGTCGACGGCGCGAACCTCAACGCGAACGAGACGACGAAGGACCTCGACGTCTCCACGACGGGCACCGGCAGCAAGATCCTCACGCAGGAGATGGGCTGCTGGACGACCACGACCTGCGGCTTCGGGCAGGACCTGGGGTCGCCCGGCAACGACACCCTCAGCGTCCAGGGCGGCGATGGAACGGGCGGGCCGCTCAACGGCCAGATCAACGCCCAGTCCGCGCTCATCGGCGGCCCCGGCAACGACACGCTCAGGGGCACGTCCGACACGAACTTCAACCCCGGGACGGGCAACGACACGATCATCGGCCCCACCCCGCTCGTCACCGGCTTCAGCGCGCCGTGGGTCAGCTACCACGAGGCGACGAACCCGATCACCGTCAACCTCACGACCGGGACGGCGAGCGGCGCGGACATCGGCAGCGACACGATCACGAACGTCCCCGACGTCAGTGGCGGCCGTGGCGGCGACACGATCACCGGGGACGGCGCGCCGAACAGCCTCAGCGGCTACGCCTACGACTCCCCCGACGGCGACGACACGATCAGCGGGATGGGCGGAGGCGACAGCCTGAGCGGCAACGTCGGCAACGACACGATCAACGGGAACGACGGGAACGACAGCCTCGCCGGGGGCCCCGGCAACGACACCCTCAACGGCGGCGCTGACAACGACGGGGCGGTCGGCGACGTCGGCGAGTCGCAGATCGGCAACGACACGATCGACCTCGGCCCCGGCGACGACACCACGACGCCCGGCCGCGGCAACGACACCGTCATCGGGGGCCCCGGCACGGACGGGCTGAACTTCTTCTACCTCACCGCGGGCGTCACGTTCGACCTGGCGATCACCACGCCCCAGGTCGTGAGCCCCGGGATGACCAAGACGGTGAGCGGCGTCGAGAACGTCGGCGGCACGCAGTTCGGAGACCTCCTCTACGGCGACGAGGGCCCGAACGTCATGAACGGCGCGTTCGACTCCGGCGCGACACCGAACGTCGACCGGATCGAGGGCCGCGGCGGCAAGGACCAGCTCGCGATCTACTCCAAGCAGGCCGGCAGCGTCATCGAAGGCGGCGAAGGCGAGGACAGCGTCAGCGTGAGCGCCTCCCCATCGGCGGGCGTGACGCTGCGCGGCGGCCCCGGCAAGGACTACGTCTCGGGTGACGAGGGTCCCGACGTACTCGACGGCGGGCCGGGCGAGGACAGCATCTTTGGCCGCGAGGGCGACGACGCGCTGACCGGCGGGGTCGACGGCGTGAAGGACTCCCTGAACTGCGGTGCGGGCACCGACAGCGCCATCTTCGACTCCGGGCTGGACCTCCTGACCGACTGCGAGACCGGCAGCGGCGCGGTCGTCCCGCCGACGGCCGACCCGCCGGTGGCGGATCCGCCGCCCACGCCGCCGGTGACCGGGGCGTCCCCGCCGGGGCAGACCACGACGGCGCCCGTGCTCGCACCGCTCCCGCAGACGCTGCTCGAGCTGCCGAAGCCGGGCAAGGCCAAGTGCGTCAGCCGTCGGGACTTCGCGATCACCCTCGGCCAGGCGCCGGGCGTCACCTACGGGACCGCGAAGGTCACGTTGAAGGCCGGCGGGAAGACGCTGGTGAAGACCCTGAAGCCGAAGAAGGCAGGCAAGCGCTGGAAGGTCCAGGTCGATCTCAAGGGCCTGCCGAAGGGCTCGTTCACCGTCGAGATCGTCGTGACCACCAGCGACGGCCGCACGCTGAAGGGCAAGCGCACGTACAAGACCTGCGCGAAGAAGCAGAAGTCGAGCGGCAAGCCGGAGGTCTGACTTCTCCAAAGCGACACCAGTCGTTGAACGACACGTAACGTCACGTCGCGAGCGCGAACGTACGGTCCGCGGGTCCCCACCCACGGATCGGAAACGGAGCCATGTCCCGGCACCCACGTCTGCTCACGTCGTCAGTGGCGCTCGCGCTCGCCCTGGCGTTCGCCGCACCAGCCGCCGCCAGTCCCAGCGGCATCGTCATCTCCGAGTTCCGGGCCCACGGCCCGAGTGGCGGCAACGACGAGTTCATCGAGCTGATGAACACCGGCGCCAGCGTCGTGAACATCAGTGGCTGGAAGGTGCAGGGCTGCGCCTCGGGCTCCGGTGCTGCGAGCGATCGCGCGACGATCCCGGCGAACACCTCACTCCCCGCCGGCGGGCACTTCCTGCTGGTCAACAACGCGGCCAGCGGCTACAGCGGCTCGGTCGCGGGTGATGCGACCTACAACACCGGCATCTCCCCGACCGGCATGTCCGGCATCCGGGTCGTGAACTCCTCGTCGGTGGTCCAGGACACGCTCGGCACCACGACGAGCCCGTGCCGCGAGGGCACCGGCATCGCGTCGGCGTTCTCCAACAACGCGTCCGACACCAACACCTACCGGCGCAAGGTCTCCGGAACGCAAGACACGGACAACAACGCGAACGACTTCACCGGCCCGGGCTCCTCGGTGCCCGAGCGCTGCGGCTGCGCGGGCACCGGCGGCGGTGGCGGTGGCGTGACCAAGATCAGCGAGATCCAGGGCGCCGGCTACACCTCGCCGAAGGCGGGCGACACGGTCACGATCGAGGCCGTTGTCACGGGCGTCGACAATGAGAAGGGCGCGAGCATCAGCGGGACCAACACCGTCTCGACCTTTCGCAGCGATCGTGGCCTCTACGTCCAGGAGGAGCCCGCCGACCAGGACGGCTCAGCCGCCACTTCGGAGGGCATCTTCGTCGGCTACGTCGACGACCCGCTCGCCTACCCGGTGGGAACGCGCGTGCGCGTGACCGGACAGGTCGCCGAGCAGTTCGGGCTGACGCAGGTCAGCGAGTCCACTGGGCTGGAGCCGACGAACCTGGGCGTCGCGAGCCCGGCGCAGACGCCGGCCGCGACGACAATCGACACGGCCACCGCGCAGGCCCAGACCGTCTCGCCGACCGCCGATGACTGCGGCTTCCCGGCGGACACCTGCACGAGTGGGCGCCGCTCCTACTACGAGTCGCTCGAGGGCATGAAGGTCACGCTGCCCCTTGCGGTGGCGAACTCCGGTGGCACGAACAAGTTCGGTGAGCTGTTCCTCACGCCGGGCGCGACGCAGGACCGCGTCGTGCGGACGGACGACACGGCGGGCCCGGGCGGGACGCCGGACGCGCAGATCCGCTCGCTGGTCGCGGCGGACGCCGACGGCGGCGCGAGCGATCCCGCGAACCCGCTCATCTCCTATCTCGACTCGTCGACCCTCACCGAGGCCGACCTGTTCGACAGCGTGAGCGACGTCAGCGGCCCGCTCGGCTTCTCGTTCTCGAACTACAAGGTCGTGGTCCAGCCGGGCGCCGAGCCGACGGTCACCGATGGCCCGACGACGTACCCGTACGCTCTCCCGGCGGTGGACCACGACGCGCTCCGCGTGGCGTCGTTCAACGTCGAGAACTACTTCCCGGTCGGCGGCGGACTGGACGGGCGAACCATCAGCGCGGCCGAGTACGCCGAGAAGCGCGAGGAGATCGTGGCCGCGATCGAGGACCGGCTCGAGCTTCCGGACGTCGTGGCCGTCCAGGAGGTCGTGAACAAGGCGATCCTCGACGACGTCGCTGACGATCTGCCCGGCTACACGGCGTACCTGGAGGAGGGCAACGACAACCGCGGCATCGACGTGGGCTTCCTCGTCCGTGACACCGTCAGGGTGACCGGCGTGATGCAGTTCGGCAAGACCGCGACGAACCCGACGTCGAGCACGTGTGCCGACATCGCGGGCCGTTTGTTCGACCGGCCGCCGCTGCGGCTCGACGTGGTCGGCAAGGGCCTGAGGTTCAGCCTGTTCTCGAGCCACTTCTCGTCGAAGGCGGCGCCGGACGCCTGCCGTGTGGCCCAGGCGGCGTACCTACGTGACCGCGTCGCGGACCTCGAGGCCGCGGGCAAGCAGGCGATCGTCGCGGGCGACCTCAACGCCTTCGAGGACGAGGGGGCGCTCGACACGCTGCAGGACGGCACGACGACCCTCACGAACCTGTGGGGGCAGGCGCCGGCGGACAACCGCTACTCGTTCCAGTTCAACGGCCGCCTGCAGACCCTCGATCACGTGCTGGTGACCGATGGGCTCGACGCGCGCGTGGCCGACGTTCGCTACGCGCATTTCGACAACGACTACTCCGACCGGAAGGTCGCGAGCGACGGGCAGAACGCGTCCGACCACGACCCGCCGGTCGTGGAGCTGCGCGCCGACTGCACCATCACCGGCAACGCCGGGCCGGAGACGCTCACCGGGACCCCGGGCGACGATGTCATCTGCGGCCTTGGCGGCAACGACTACCTCCAGGGCCTCGGCGGCGACGACGTGCTGCGCGGGGGCGACGGCGACGACACGATCATCGGCGGAACGGGCGACAACACGATCGACGGCGAGGCCGGCAACGACGTCCTCGGCGCGAGCAGCGGCGACGACCTCATCGCCGGCGGTACCGGCACGGACCGGCTGACGTACGCCGACCGAACCGCTGCCAGCCCCGTGCACGTCGAGCTGCGGCACGCGGCCGGCGCGCCGTTCGACGGCGCCCTCGGCGGCGTCTCGTACACGGCGCAGAACGGCAGCCCGAGCCTCGGTGAGGACGACTGGGTCTTCGCCGACGTCGAGGATCTCCGCGGCTCCACGGGTCCCGACGAGCTGACGGGTGGCGACGGGCCGAACGTCATCGCGGGCCAGGAGGGCGCGGACGTCATCTCCGGCCTCGGCGGGGCGGATGTGCTCCGCGGCTTCGCGGGCGCCGACCAGATCCACGGCGGCGAGGGCGCGGACGTCGTCCAGGACGGCGACGGCGACGACAACGTCTGGGGCGACGAGGGCGACGACACGCTCTACGGTGAGCTCGGCGCGGATGTGCTCCGCGGTGGCGCCGGCTTCGACCACGCCGAGTACGGCGGCCGGGCGGCAGACGTGACGATCACCCTCGACGCCGGCACGATGGACGACGGAGCTGCCGGCGAGGGCGACGACGTTCGGACCATCGAGAGCGTCCAGACCGGCTCGGGCAACGACCGCCTGACCGGCAACGACGCCGACAATGTCCTGCGCGCCAACGGCGGCAACGACGTCATCGACGGCCGGCTTGGCGTCGACCAGCTGTTCGGGTCGGGCGGGACGGACCGGCTCGTCGGCGACGACCGGGACGACCCCGCCGGGCCGAAGGCCGACAAGCTGGATTGCGGGAGTGGCTCCGACACGTACGTCACCGATGCGCTGGATTCGCGCATCGGCTGCGAGACGGCAGGGGTGTAGTGCTGTCGCGCGCGGGGGCGGGCGCCCATCCCGCCCCCGCGCGTAGCCTGTCTGCCGTGACCCGCGAGATCGACTCCTGGCT
>JAEMSV010000343.1 GCA_016462625.1 Solirubrobacteraceae bacterium
AGAGCGGCCAGGCCGACTGGCAGCAGGAGGAGTGCTTCGGCGAGATCCGCATCGCCGCGCTGGAAGCCGGCGGCCCGTTGGCGCAGGCGGCGGCATCATGAGCGAGCTCGCGCGCATCCTGGAGGCGCTGCTCTTCCTCTCGCCCGACCCGGTGCCGGTCGACGCACTCGTCGAGGTGACCGAGCACGACGCCGACGAGATCGCCGAGGCGCTCGCCGAGCTCGACCAGATCTACGCGCCGGGCGAGCGTGGCCTGCAGCTCAAGCGCGTCGCCGGCGGCGTGACGATCGGGACGGATCCGATCGCGGAAGCGGCCGCCCGCCGGCTGCTGGCCAAGCCGCGCACCCCGCCGCTCACGCCAGCCCAGGCCGAGACGCTCTCGATCGTCGCCTACCTGCAGCCGGTCTCGCGGCCGGAGATCACCCGTATCCGCGGCGTCAGCGCCGATTCGGCGACGGGCACGCTCATCGAGCGCGGCCTGATCGAGGAGTCCGGCCGGTCGCAGTTCGGCGCGATCCTGTACCGCACGACCCCGCTCTTCCTGAAGCTGTTCGGCCTGGAGTCGCTGAAGGCGCTCCCGGACGTGAGCGCCTGGGACCCGACGCCTGAGGAGCAGGCGGCGCTGCGCGACCGGCTGCTGCGGGCGGGCGAGGCCCGTATGGGCCCGTCGCCGGAGGGCGAGGGGGAGACCCCGACTCCGGTGCTGGCGGCGGTCGACGGCGGGGCAACCGAGACAATCTGACACGCCGGTGTGTCCTTTGTTAGGGTCGCTCGGTCGTGGGAACACCCTCATCTGAGATGTCCTCGGATCCTCGCTTCTCCGGAATAGACGCCGACCACGTCGCGCGCAACCTGCGTCACATGGATGACGCGAGCGTGGCGGAGATGGTCGGTGGCTCGATGCGCCAGCCGGTCCTCGACGAGGTCTTCCGGCGCATGGCCGAGCACGTGGACCCGGAGAAGGCCGCCGGCGTCGACGTCCTGGTCCGCTTCGAGATCGAGGGCGAGAACGGCGGCGCGCCCGACCGCTACGACGTGCACTTCCACGACGGCGAGGTCAAGACCTCGCGCGAGCAGCTCGGCGAGCCCGTTGCCATCCTGCGCTGCGGCCCGGTCGAGTTCATGCGGATGGTGCTCGGCGGCGTGAGCGGCCTCGTGCTCTTCGAGGCGGGCAAGCTGACCGTCGAGGGCGACCTCGAGACGGCCGGTCGCCTGCGGTCGCTCTTCGCGATCCCTGGCTCGAGCTAGGCCGCTGCGGCTTTCGCCGCGAGCTGGCCGCATGCCGCGTCGATGTCCTGGCCTCGCGTGAGGCGGATCGTGGCCCGCAGCCCGCGCTCCTCGAGCGCATCACGGAAGACCCCGATGGCGCCCCGGGCCGAGCCGTCGTACGGCGAGCCGGTCGGGTTGTACGGGATCAGATTGATCTTGTAGATCTTCGGGTCGAGGATCTCCGCCATCTGGACGGCCTGCTCGTAGCGGTCGTTGACCCCGTCGAGCATCACGTACTCGATGAAGATCTGGCGGCGTTTCTTCTCGTAGAACCGCTGGCACGCCGCGAGCACATCTGCGAGCGGGTACCGGTCGTTGACCGGCATGATCTGCGAGCGCAGCGTGTCCTCGGGCGCGTGCAGGCTGAGCGCCAGCCGGATCGGCATCGGCTCCTCGGCAAGGCGATCGATCC
>JAEMSV010000344.1 GCA_016462625.1 Solirubrobacteraceae bacterium
GGGAGGGCTTCGCCGGGACGCTTGAGCGGATCCTGGCCCACCTCGCCGAGAACCGAGCGCTCAAGCAGATCATCTCCGGCGAGCTGCGCACGACTGAGCGCCAGGACCGGATGCGCGCCGAGCTCTATCCGGTCATGGCGCAGCTGGTCGCCCGTGCGCAGGCGTCCGGCGATCTGCGGCCGGACTTCGTCACGACCGACGTCCCGATGTTCAACCTCGCCCTCGCCGCGGGGCTGCAGGCGACGTCTCCCGTCGTGCCCGACTACTGGCGCCGGCAGCTGGCCTTCGTCCTCGACGGGCTACGGACCAGGCGCGACGCGCCGACCCCGCTGCCCGTCCCGGGCCTCGATCGCGATCAGACCGAGGAGATCATGCGCGGGCACAAGTTCTAGCCAGCCGCGCGATGCCGGCGTCGAGCTCGGCGAGGAGCTTCGCGTGCAGCTCCGGGTTCGCGCTCGCCAGCACGTCCATCTGGAAGTCGTGGCCCGAGCCCAGCAGCGGGCGATCGTCGAGGCTCGCGCCGCTCGTGTCGGTGACGACCGCGCCGCCCTCGCGCAGGCAGATCACCGCGGCGGCCACGTCGTAGGGCGAGTTGTTCAGGACGGCCCCGTCGCCGACGCGCTCAAACGCGGCGCGCATCTCCGGCACCTCGCGGATCATGCGCGGACCCGGATCGACGTAGGCGTCGAGCTGGCCCGTGAGCACCACCATCGAGTTGAAGCACGCCGAGCCGAGGTCGAAGTAGCCGCCGCCGACCGACGACGCGTCGATGAGCGCGGCGAGCACCTCGGTCGTCTCCCGCGCGGGGCGGCCGCGGAGGCCGGAGGTCCAGAACAGCCGCGAGAGGTCGGTGTTCGGGCTGAGCGCCACCGGGTCGGAGCTCTCCAGCCCGCTGCCCTTCGTCGCGACGTACTCGCGTCCGCTCTTGATCTCGATGATCACGCCGACGGAGACGTCGCCCATCGTCGGGTTCCCGTCGCCGAGCGGCGCAGCGGCGACCGACACGCACGCGGCCTCGAAGCCTGCGATCGCGGGGCGGGTCCCGTCGATCGGATCGACGACGAGCACCGTGTCCGCGCCGTGCGGCGAGATGAGGCCCTGATCCTCGGAGTACCACGCGAGCTGCGGCGCGCGGTCGCGCAGGAACGCGGCGAGCTCCTCCTCGGCGCCTTCGTCGATCCGGAACGTGACGTCGCCGCCGGCGCCGATCTGGCCGTGGCCGCGCCCGGCATGCGCGCCGAGTTCGGGGCGGACCCGAGCGGCCAGCGCCCGCGCGAGGTCGACGCAGAGGTCCCGCAGCTCGGGGTCGGTCACGGGTTCTCCACGGGCCGCTCGCCGGCGGTGATCGTCAGGGCGACGCGCTTGCCGTCGCGGATCACCACCACCGGCACCTTGTCGCCCGGGCTGAACCGCCGCAGGGCCTGGCCGAGCTCGTCGGGACTGCCGACCGGCCGGCCGCCCAGCCGGATCACGACGTCGCCGCCGTCGCGGTAGGGCGAGGCCTGAAAGCGCACGCGGTCGTTCCCGGCGCGGAGGCCGGCGTCGTCGGACGGGCCGCCGTCGGTCACGCGCTGGACCCACGCGCCGCTGCTCGTCCCGAGATCGAAGCGCTCGGCGAGCTGCGGGTACACCGGCGCGGACTCCACGCCGAGGTACGCGTACTCGACCTTGC
>JAEMSV010000345.1 GCA_016462625.1 Solirubrobacteraceae bacterium
CCTCGGTTTGGTTTGCGCCCACCGCCCCGCGGGGTACGGGCCGTGATCTATCGCGTTCGTCCGACGCGTGGGTCAACCTAAGCGCCGGCCCGGTAGTCTTTAGGCCCGCTTTAGGTAGTCTTCCCACCTCCGTATGGCCACCCCCGCGCACACTTCAACTGCCAATGGTCGGCGCTTCGAGCGTCCGACGCTCGTCCTCGGCGGCGGTCCCGCCGGTCTGACGGCCGGCTACCAGCTCGTCAAGGCGGGCCGTCCCGTGACCGTCTTCGAAGGCGAGAACCAGGTCGGCGGCATCGCCATGACCGTCGAGCGTGACGGCTACCGCTTCGATCTCGGCGGCCACCGGTTCTTCACGAAGAACCAGGAGGTCGACGACCTCTGGCACGAGATCATGGGCGACGAGTTCCTCAAGCGTCCGCGCCAGTCGCGGATCTACTGGAACGGCAAGTTCCTCGAGTACCCGCTCGACGGCATGGACGTCATCAAGAAGCTCGGCCCCGTCGAGCTGACCCGTGCCGGCCTCTCGTACCTGCGCGCCGCGATCTTCAGCCGCAAGGGCAACGAGCAGAGCCTCGAGGAGTGGGTCACCAACCGCTTCGGCACCCGGCTGTACCAGCTCTTCTTCAAGTCCTACACCGAGAAGGTGTGGGGCGTGTCCTGCAAGGAGCTGCGCGCCGAGTGGGCGGCGCAGCGCATCAAGGACCTCTCGTTCGTCTCCGCCGCAAAGGCGGCGTTCTTCGGCGACAAGGATCAGAAGATCAAGTCGCTCATCAAGGAGTTCAACTACCCCCGCTTCGGCCCCGGCCAGATGTGGGAGGAGATGACCGATCGCATCACCGAGCGCGGTGGCGAGGTCATGATGGAGACGAAGGTCGAGCGCCTGATCATCGAGGGCAACCGCGTCAAGGCCGTCGTGGCCGGCGGCGTCGAGTACCCCGCCCCGAACGTCATCAGCTCGCTCCCGCTGCGGAACATCGTCGGCATGGCCGGCGAGAGCGCCCCGCAGAAGGTCGTCGACGCTGCCAAGGGTCTGCGCTACCGCGACTTCCTCACCGTCGCGCTCGTCGTCGACGGCGAGGATCTCTTCCCGGACAACTGGATCTACATCCACGAGCCCGGCGTCGAGGTCGGCCGCATCCAGAACTTCCGCTCGTGGAGCCCGTGGATGGTCCCCGACGAGACGAAGGCCTCCATCGGCATGGAGTACTTCTGCTTCGACGGCGACGAGCTGTGGGAGGCCGACGACGACGACCTCATCGCCATGGCGACGCGCGAGATCGAGCAGCTCGGCCTCAGCTCGGCCGCCAAGGTGGAGAAGGGCTACGTCGTCCGCGTCCCCAAGGCGTACCCGATGTACGACGCGGACTACGCCGAGCGCGTCGCGACGATCCGTGAGTGGGTCGACTCGCTCGAGAACCTCCAGCAGGTCGGCCGCAACGGCCTGCACCGCTACAACAACAGCGATCACTCGATGCTGTCGGCGATGCGCGCCGTGGACAACCTCGTCCTGGGCGCGAACCACGACATCTGGGCGGTCAACGTGGAGTCGGTCTACCTCGAAGAGGACGAGATCGACGAGCATCCTTATCGGAATGCTCCTGAGACGCAGGCTATGGGCCAGCCTCTCGGGTCTGAGGCCTAGCGGGTCTCCGCGGGGCTCGGGCG